>NZ_JBSHGZ010000026.1:0-153196 GCF_053618075.1 Embleya sp. NPDC055664 | reverse complement strand
GGCCCAGGCCGCGGCGCCCGCTCCGGCTCCGGCTCCCGCCGCGGCTCCGGCTCAGGCGCCCGCGCCGAAGCCGGCTCCGACGCCCGCGCCGGCTCCCGCTCCGCAGGCCGCCGCCCCGGCGGCGCAGCTCGCCCCGCCGGCCGAGGCCGACGGCGCGTATGTCACGCCGCTGGTGCGCAAGCTCGCCGCCGAGCACAACGTGGACCTGGGCGCGATCGAGGGCACCGGCATCGGTGGCCGCATCCGCAAGCAGGACGTCCTGGAGACGGCCCGTAAGCAGCAGGCGGCCCAGGCCGCTGCGGCTGCCTCGGCTTCGGCCGCGGCTCCCGCCGCCGCTCCGGCCGCCAAGGCCGCGGCGCCGATCGAGCCGTCGCCGCTGCGCGGTCGGACCGAGAAGTTGTCGCGGATGCGCACGGTGATCGCCAAGCGCATGGTCGAGTCGCTGCAGACCTCGGCCCAGCTGACCACCGTCGTCGAGGTGGACGTCACCAACATCGCCCGCCTGCGCGACCGGGCCAAGAACGACTTCGTGGCCCGCGAGGGCGTCAAGCTGTCGTTCATGCCGTTCTTCGCCAAGGCGGCGGTCGAGGCGCTCAAGGTCCACCCGGTCCTGAACGCCTCGATGGACCTGGACGCGGGCACGGTCACCTACCACGACGCCGAGCACCTGGTGATCGCGGTGGACACCGACCGCGGTCTGATGGTCCCGGTCATCCACAACGCGGGTGACCTGAACATCGCGGGCCTGTCCCGGAAGATCTCGGACCTGGCGGAGCGCACCCGCACCAACAAGGTCAGCCCCGACGAGCTGGCCGGCGGCACGTTCACGCTGACCAACACCGGTTCGCGCGGCGCGCTGTTCGACACGCCGATCTTCCCGCAGCCGCAGGTCGCGATGCTCGGCACGGGCGCGGTCGTCAAGCGCCCGGTCGTGGTCAACGACCCGACGCTCGGCGAGGTCATCGCGGTGCGCTCGATGGTGTACCTGGCCCTGTCCTACGACCACCGTCTGGTGGACGGCGCGGACGCGGCCCGCTTCCTGCAGACGGTGAAGACCCGTCTCGAGGAAGGCGCCTTCGAGGGCGACCTCGGCCTGTAGGCAGCCGGCGACACGCACGACCCGAAGGCGGTTCGGACCCCGGTCCGGGCCGCCTTCGCCATGTTCGGCGACGGGTGGGCGAGGATGCTCCCATGCGTATCGCCGTCACCGGCTCGTCCGGCCTCGTGGGTTCCGCTCTCGTCCGCTCGCTCGCCGCCGACGGCCACGAGGTGGTCCGGCTGGTCCGCCGGGCCCCCCGCGGGCCCGACGAGGTGCGCTGGGACCCGCATGGCGGCACGGTGGACACCGCCGCGCTCGGCCCGGTGGACGCGGCGGTGCATCTGGCCGGCGCGGGCATCGGGGATCGGCGCTGGACGGCCGCGTACAAGCGCGAACTCCGGGACAGCCGGGTCCTGGGCACGGCGGCCGTCTCCCGCGCGCTGGCGGCCCTGCGACCGGCGCCGCGGGTACTGCTGTCCGGCTCCGCAATGGGCTACTACGGCGACACGGGCGAGCGCGAGGTGGACGAGTCGTCCCCGCCCGGGACCGGCTTCCTGGCCGACCTGTGCACGGAGTGGGAGGCGGCCACCACGCCCGCCGTCGAGGCCGGCATCCGAGTCGCCCACCTGCGCACCGGCCTGGTGGTCTCCCGCTCCGGCGGCGCGTGGGGCCGGATGTTCCCGCTGTTCCGGGCCGGCCTCGGCGGCCGACTCGGCTCGGGCCGGCAATACTGGAGCTTCATCTCCCTGACCGACGAGGTGGCCGCGATCCGCCACGTCCTGGACCACCCGACCCTGTCCGGCCCGGTCAACCTGACCACCCCGCACCCGGTCACCAACGCCGAGGCCACCAAAGCCATGGGCCGGGCCCTGCACCGCCCCACCTTCCTCGCGGTCCCCCCATTCGCCCTGCGCATCGCCCTCGGCGACTTCGCCAACGAAATCCTCACCGGCCAACGCATGGTCCCCAGGGCCCTCCTGGACTCCGCCTTCACCTTCGAACACCCCACCATCGACACCGCGATCGCCGCCGCCCTCGACGGCTGAGTCCCGACGTCACGTCCGGCACGCTCGTCGACAGGTGGACGCCCTGCTGTTGCCCGTCGGACAACCGGTGTTGGTCGGTGCGCTCCTTCGGGCTTTTGGTGGGTATGACCTGTAGGCGATGAAACCGACCGGGCCTTCGAGGGGTACGACCTGTAGGCGATGAAACCGACCCGGCTTTCGAGGGGTTGACCTGTAGGCGGTGAGACCGACCCGGCTTTCGAGGGGTACGACCTGTAGGCGATGAAACCGACACCGCGGCGTGGGTGGTCGTGGGCTGGGGGACGGGAGGACGATCGTGGTCGACGTGCGCCGTACCGAGGTGATCGTGGTGGGGGCCGGGTTGGCCGGCTTGAGCGCGGCACGGACCGTGGCCGCGGCCGGGGTGCCGGTCACCGTGCTGGAAGCGGGCGATCGACCCGGGGGGCGGGTGTGGACGGATGTCGTGGACGGCTTCCGGGTCGACCGCGGCTTTCAGTCGCTGACCACCTCCTGCCCCCAGGTGCGCCGGCAACTCGATGTCGCCGCACTGGGGTTGCGCGCGTTCCAGCCCGGTGTGCTGTTGTACGAGGACGGCCGCACGCAGCGGATCGGCGACGTGCACCGGGTCCGGGACGCGATCGGCGGGCTGCGCAACGGCAGCGGCACCGACCGGGCGCGGCTGGCCGCCCTGCTCGCCCGGACCGCGTCCGCCCCGGTGGCGCGGGTGTTCGGCGCCGCCGAGACGGCCGCCGCCGATGCGCCGGTGTTGCGCGCGCTGCCGCCCGAGCTGACCCGGCGGACCCTGCGCCCGCTGCTGGCCGCGCTGTTGCACGATCCCGAGCTGCGCTCGTCCAGCCGGTTCGCCGAGCTGATGCTCCGGTCCTTCCTGCGCGGCCGGGTGGCGCTGCCCGCCCGGGGCATGGCGGCGGTGCCGACCCAGCTCGCGGCGGCCCTGCCGGCGGGCGTGGTGCACTACGGCGTGCGCGTGTCGTCCGTCTCGGCCGATCGTGTACTGACCGACCTGGCGGGCGAGATCCGGGCCCGCGCGGTGATCGTGGCCACCGATCCGAGTACGGCGGTGGCGCTGCTGCCGGGTCTGCGGATGCCCGCGTTCCACCCGGTGACCACGCTGTACCACGTGGCCCGAGGCGCGCCCCGGGCCGACGCGTCGCTGCTCGTGGAGGCCGACGCCCGCAGCCCGTTCGCGCACACGACGGTGGTCAGCCAGGTCGCCCCCACCTACGCGCCGGACCGCCGGGCGCTGATCGCCACCACCGTGCTCGGGCACGACGGCTCGGAGCCGGCCAAGCTCGAACTACGGGTCCGCGAACGGCTCGCGGTCGTCCACGACACGCCCACCACCACGTGGGCACACCTGACCACCTGTCACATCCCGCAGGCCGTCCCGGTCGTCGAGCCCGGCCACAACTTCCGCCGACCGGTCCGGCTGATCGGCGGCCTGTACGTCTGCGGCGACCATCGCGACTCCAGCTCCATCCAGGGCGCCCTGGCCTCCGGTCGCAGAGCGGCCCGCTCCGCCCTCGCCGACCTGGGCGCCCTCGCGGCCTGACCGCCGCGCCGCTCAGGCCGTGCGGACGAAGCAGCCCGACCGCGCCTCGAATTCGCGTACCGCCGGCACGTCCCGATACGGCGCCAACCGATGGGTGAACTCGCGTACATAGTCCACCGCCCGCGACGACCGCAGCCCCTCCGCCTGTTCGGTCGCCTCCGCCTCCACCCGGCATGCCTGCTCCACCTCGCCCAGCTCCAGCAACGCGGTGGCCAGGATCGTCTGGCAGAACAACCGGCTGCGCGCGTACTCGCTCCCGCGCAGCCGCAACGAACGCTCGGCGTATTCGCGCGCCTTGTCGTAGTCCTCCAAGTCCCGGTAGCAGTGCGCGTGATCGTCGGCCAACTGGGCCTCGTTCATGAACGCGACCCACTCCGGCTCGTCGTCCCCGGACGTGACGCACTCCAACGCCTGCTCGGCCCGCAACAGCGCCGCCCCGCACGCCCGCGCGTCGCCGAGCAGGCCGTGTCCGCGCGCCTCGACCGCGTGGAAGAGCGCGCGCACCCGGGGCGTGGCCACCGCCGACGCGCCCTGCTGGGCGACCCGCGCCAGCTGTACCGCCTCGCGCCCGTGCCCGAGGTATACCGCCTGCCGGCTCATCGTGGACAACACGAACCCACCGAGCGCCCGATCCCCCGACGCCTGGGCCAGCCGCAGCGCCTGGACGAAATAGCGCTGCGCCATCCCGTGCACGCCCACGTCGTACGCCATCCAGCCGACCAGGCGGGTGAGCGTGGCCGCCGCGCCGAACAGCGCGCTGCCGGTGCGCGAGTCGTAGGTCCCGCGCAGTATCGCGGTCACCTCGGTGTCGAGGTAGCGCACCAGCGCCTGCCGGCCGTGCCCCCCGCCGAACGAGTTGTCCAACCGCCGGAACGCCTCGCCGACCGCCCGCACCGCGGCCACGTCGCCGAGGCCCACGCGGTCCCCGTCCTGCCGCGCCGGCCGCTCGTCGCCGGCGCCGATCAGCCAGTCCCGGCTGGGCACCACCAGCGCCCCGGGTGTGAACGCGGCCTCCACCAGGGCGGATCGCTGCGCCGAGTCGGCCTGCCACATGCCGGTGACGATCTCGACCGCCTCGGGCGGACCGGACGCGTACTCCAGCCCGGCGTAGTCCGGCCGGCATCCGGCCATGCCCAGGTCCTCGGCGCTGAGTTTGCGGCCGAGTCGTTGGGTGAAGACCTCCGCGAGCAGTATCGGCACGATCCCGCGCGGATGTTGGCCCCGCAGCCAGCGTGCCACTGAGGTCTTGTCGTACCGGAGATCGATGCCCTGTTCCGCACCGAGTTGGTCAACGCGTCGGGCCAGACCGGCATGCGAGAAGCCGGCTTCCTCGACAAGCGCCGCCAGCCGGTGATTGGGGCGCCGCTCGACCCTGGCTGCCATGGAGATGAACGCCTCCCGCTGGTGCGGTGGTTCGGGTGTGGGTGGGTGATCGCGCGAGAATCTAGCGATTTCTGGAGCGCTACAACCCGAACGCTCACAACAATGACCCTTTCGAGTTACGCCCGAAGGACCCGCCGGGATGGGGCGAATTCGCCCCGAGGAAGCCCCGGTTCGGCCAAGTTCGGCAAAACCTGCCGAATCGGCGACACGGATCCACCGCGCTGTCACCAGCTGCCGCCGCTTGCGATGCGCGTAGCGGTGGTGGAACATGCGCGAGGCAGTTCACCCGTTGGGGTGATCGACTTCCGCGCGGCCGACGTCCGCGCGGACGCGCCTCGGGGGCGTCGGGCCACATCGGCCGGAGTGTCCGGGAATCGCGAGCCGCCCGCGACCAGGCGAAGGAAACGCACGCGTGACCCGGCAATCGGACGACACCGCCCGCGGGATCGTGATCCCCCTCGCCGCGGTCGCGATCGTCTGCCTGCTGCTCACCAGCGGGGTCTTCCTGTTCGCCGGACTCGGCGACTCGGATCGGGGCGACGCCCCGGTCTCGCTCGACCGGAACCTGCCGCTGCCGGCGCCCGCGTTCCCGCTGCCCGGCACCGCCGCGGCGAGCCCGGGCGCGGGTACGGCCCCCGCCACGGGCCCGGCGACGACCGCGAGCGCGACACGGTCGGCGACCCGCTCCCCGTCCGCCTCGGCGAGCGCCCACCCCGGGGCGAGCGCGACCGCGACCCGCTCCAGCGCGCCGCCGGCCCCGCCCGTCCCGCCGCCGCCCGCCACCACCGGCCCCGCGGACATCTCCGTCGACGCCACCGTGGCCGACTCCGGCTGGGGCGCCGACGGCACCGTGGTGATCACCAACCGCACCCCCCGCCCGCTGCCCGCCTGGGACCTCACGCTCACCACGTCGGGCCGGCAGAGCGGCTTCACCATGCTCTACGGCGAGGACATGCGCACCAGCACCGATCGCGGCGTCGCGACCGCCCGCGGCCGGGGACCGCTGGCGCCCGGGGCGAGCGTGGTGATCGAGTTCGGCCTGTACGGCCGGGTCGAGGCGATCGGCTGCACCTTCACCGGCGTGACCTGCCGAGTCCGCGGCCTCGACGCCGGTCGCGGGTGATGTTCGACCCCGTCGTACGCTGGTGGGCGTGACCAGCTTCTTGCGATTCGTGCACCTGGGCCTCGGCGCCGACGCCGTTCCGTACGAGGCTGCCTGGGAGGAACAGCGCCGCGTGCACGAGCAGGTGGTGAGCGGCGAAATCGGCGACACCTGTCTGCTCCTGGAACACCCCGCGGTCTACACCGCCGGCCGCCGTACCGACCCCTCCGAGCGCCCGATGGACGGCACGCCCGTGGTCGACGTCGACCGCGGCGGCAAGATCACCTGGCACGGTCCCGGCCAGCTCGTCGGCTACCCGATCGTGCGCCTGCCCGAGCCGGTCGACGTGGTTGCGCACGTGCGTCGGATGGAGGAGGCGCTGATCCGGGTCTGCGCCGACCTGGGTCTGGAGACCACCCGGATCGAGGGACGCAGCGGCGTGTGGGTCCTAGGCGACGCGGTGCCGCAGCGGGCCGCCCCGACCGGCGGCCTCGACCTGCGCCTGGACAGCCGGCTCACGGCCGTGCCCGACCCGCGCCTGCACCCGGAGTTCGACCCGCGCCTGGCCGGTCCGGAGTACGCGCCCTCCAACGCGGGGCAGCGCGGCGACGACCGCAAGCTCGCGGCGATCGGCGTCCGGGTCTCGCGCAAGGTCACCATGCACGGCTTCGCGATCAACTGTGACGCCGACATGACCTACTACGACCGCATCGTGCCGTGCGGCATCAAGGACGCCGGGGTCACCTCGCTCAGCCGCGAACTCGGCCGCGAGGTCACCGTCGCCGAGATCCTGCCGCTGGCCGAGCGGCACCTGGCCGACGTCTTCGCCCGGATCCCGGCGTGACGCGAGCCGCGTGAGGCGAGCCGCGTAGCGGGCACACCGCGTGACGCGCACCGCACCGCACGACCCGCGCCGCGTGACGCACGCCTCGTCCCGGACCCGACCACCGGGGAATCCACCCGGGTTCGTCCCGGTTGCCACTTGACGGGGCGTCCGGAGCCCCGATCCGCTCGGCGTACTCTGGACGTACCGCCCCACCACGGGCCCGTCCCATCCTGTCGGGCCCACTGCGGTCTGTCCCGCCCGCAGGCCGACCCGAGAAGAGGGAGTCGCGCGTGTCCGCTGTCGCACCCGACGGCCGCAAGCTGCTTCGCCTGGAAGTCCGCAACGCCGAGACTCCCATCGAGCGCAAGCCTTCGTGGATCAAGACCCGGGCGAAGATGGGCCCCGAATACACCGAGCTCAAGCAACTCGTGAAGCGCGAGGGGCTGCACACGGTGTGCGAGGAAGCGGGCTGTCCCAACATCTACGAGTGCTGGGAAGACCGCGAGGCGACCTTCCTGATCGGCGGCGACCAGTGCACCCGGCGCTGCGACTTCTGCCAGATCGACACCGGCAAGCCCGCCGAGTTGGACCGCGACGAGCCGCGTCGGGTGGCCGAGTCGGTCCAGGCGATGGGTCTGAAGTACGCCACGGTCACGGGCGTGGCCCGCGACGACCTGCCCGACGGCGGCGCGTGGTTGTACGCGGAGACCGTCCGGCAGATCAAGGAGCTGAACCCGGGCACCGGCGTCGAGCTGCTGATCCCGGACTTCACCGCGCAACCGGACCAGTTGGCCGAGGTGTTCTCCTCGCGCCCCGAGGTGCTGGCGCACAACATCGAGACCGTGCCGCGCATCTTCAAGCGCATCCGGCCCGGCTTTCGCTACGAGCGCTCGCTCGACGTGATCAGCCAGGCCAGGGCGGCGGGTCTGGTCACCAAGTCCAACCTGATCCTGGGCATGGGCGAGGAGCGCGCCGAGATCAGCCAGGCGATGCAGGACCTGCACGACGCCGGCTGCGAACTGCTGACCATCACGCAATACCTGCGGCCGAGCGTGCGGCACCACCCCGTCGAGCGCTGGGTGAAGCCGGAGGAGTTCGTCGAGCTGAACGAGGAGGCCGAGGAGATCGGCTTCGCGGGCGTGCTCTCCGGACCCCTGGTCCGCTCGTCGTACCGCGCGGGTCGGCTGTACCGCCAAGCCCTGGAGGTGCGTGAGACGCGGGCCGCGTCGGCCGAAGGTGCGCAGAGTTTCACCTCGGTGTGACCCGGGCGCCATCATCGGGCAACACAGTGTCGCGAGAGTCGGTCGTGGTGCGGCCGAAGCTCGCATCGAGCACAGCTAGGGGGACGACCTCATGCCAGACACGCAGCAGGACAACGTCTCGGTGCTGCGCGGCGCGTTCGATCGCGGCCTCGCCGCACGCCGGGCCACCGTCGGCCGGGTCTTCCGGGCCGTCGAGACCGTCCTGATGTTCGAGGGTGGTCAGCGCACCGCCCGCCGCAACGCGTGGGCGGCCGTGTGCGCCGACCGCAGCCGCGCCCGGGCCCGCGCCGAGGCCTCCGACATCCTGGCCCGGCTGGCCCCGGTCAAGCAGGCACCGGGCGCCGGCTCGCGCTAGAGCCGCGCGGGGCCGGTCGGCCCGTGATTCGGCCGTCCTCGGGGGATGGATTTCCCGCCGGACGGCCGGATCGCCGCGCCTTCGGCGGGATGGTCGCGACAAGCCGGCGCCAGGCATTGTCCCCGGTGGACGGCACGCCAGTATCCTTTTCACATGGCGAGCAAGGAACCATCCGAGAAGAGCGGCCGGCTGAAGCAGATCCGGCTCGCCTACCAGCAGACGAAGAAGGCCGATCCGTGGGTCGGCTTGATTGTGGCGGCCTGGGGCCTGGGCGTATTCGCAGTACTCCTGGCCATCGGCTTCTGGTGGGGACATCCGATCTACCTGGGCATCTTCGGTGCCCTCGTGGGTCTGCTCGCGGCGGCCTTCATCTTCGGACGCAGGGCCGAGAAGTCGGTGCTCGGCCAGATGGAGGGCCAGCCCGGCGCCGCGTTGGCGGTCATGCAGTCACTCAAGCGTGGCTGGGTCGTGACCCCCACCGTGGCCATCACCCGCAACCAGGATGTCGTACACCGCGCCGTGGGTCGCCCCGGCATCATCCTGGTGGGCGAGGGTCAGACGGGTCGTGTGACGCGACTGTTGGCCGATGAGAAGAAGCGCATGTCCCGACTGGCGGCGAACACCACGGTGCACACGATCATCGTCGGCAACGACGAGGGTCAGGTCCCGCTGCTCAAGCTCCAGCGGCACATCATGAAGCTGACCCCGACCATGGCCAAGCCCGAGGTCGCGCAGGTCAACGACCGGCTGCGGGCGGTCGGCGACCTGATGAAGAACATGCCGGTGCCCAAGGGCCCGATGCCGAAGGGCGCGCGCATGCCGCGCGGCCCGCGCGGCTGACCCACCCACCCCGGCGCCACGCACCCGCGCGACACCCGCGCCCGTCCCCCGTTCGACGCGAGAGCGGCGGCGATCCGAACCCGGATCGCCGCCGCTCTCTTCTGTCTCTTCTGTTTCGGAGCACGGATGTCGCAGGAGGGCCTAAGCCCGGACCACCGCCGTGCCGACCGCCTTGTCGTGGAAGCCGCGCCCGTCCCGGTCGTAGATGGCCGGCGGGATCACCAGGCACAACAGGAACGTCCGCACCACGACCGCGAGCGGCAGCAGCGAACCGCGGGTGACCGAGACCACCCGGATGCCCATGATCCGCTTGCCCAGGGTCCAGCCGAGCGTGCTCACCAGGAGCAGGTTCTCCACGGCGAACACGCCGAGCGTGCCCCAGCTGGTGCCGACCGCGTTGAGCTTGCCGCCGCCCAGGAAGGACAGCGCGATGACGTAGCAGATGCCCCAGTCGATGACCAGGGCAAGGAGCCGGCGCCCGGTCGGCGCCAGTGAATTGGGTCCGTCCTCGGGCAACCCGAGACGCTTGCCGCGGTAGGCGAATTCGTCGTCCGCCGCCCCGGAGGCCTGGGTCCGCGATGCGCTCGTGTTCTCGTCCACCCCTCCAAAGTAGACGAGCCGGGCCGATTCACCCGCCCCGGGGGTGGGCATACGGGCGGCTGATCACGGGCACGCATCCAGGCAAACCGGCTAGACCGTACGGGTGGGTGCGTAACATCCCGGAAACACGAGGGACACCGACGGGAAACCGCTCGCGCCTACCTTCATGGCCTAGTGGCCACCGGGGAGGAGGCCGCTCCCCGCGAACGCAACTACCCGCGCCTGGCGCCGGGTCGAGGAGGATTGATGTTCAACAACGCCGAAGAGGTGTCGCGATACATCGCCGACAACGACGTCAAGTTCGTCGACGTTCGTTTTTGCGACCTGCCTGGCGTGATGCAGCACTTCACGGTTCCGGCGAAGACCTTCGACCCGAGTGAGACGCTGGCCTTCGACGGATCCTCGATCCGCGGCTTCCAGGCGATCCACGAGTCGGACATGGCGCTTCGCCCGGACCTGTCCACGGCGCGACTCGACCCGTTCCGCAAGGACAAGACGCTCAACATCAACTTCTTCATCCACGACCCGCTGACGGATGAGGAGTACAGCCGCGACCCGCGCAACGTCGCGAAGAAGGCCGAGCGCTACCTCGCCGGCACCGGCATCGCCGACACGGCGTACTTCGGCCCCGAGGCCGAGTTCTACGTGTTCGACAGCGTGCGCTTCGCGACCGGCGCGAACGAGTCCTTCTACCACATCGACTCCGAGGCGGGTGCCTGGAACACCGGTGCGGAGGAGAACAACCGCGGCTACAAGGTCCGCTACAAGGGCGGCTACTTCCCGACCCCGCCGGTCGACCACTTCGCCGACCTGCGCGCGGAGATCTCCCTGGAGCTGGAGGCGGCGGGTCTGGAGATCGAGCGCCAGCACCACGAGGTGGGCACCGCCGGCCAGGCCGAGATCAACTACAAGTTCAACACGCTGCTCGCGGCGGCCGACGACCTGATGCTGTTCAAGTACATCGTCAAGAACGTCGCGTGGCGCAACGGCAAGACCGCGACCTTCATGCCGAAGCCGATCTTCGGCGACAACGGCTCGGGCATGCACTGCCACATGTCGCTGTGGGCCGACGGCTCGCCGCTGTTCTACGACGAGCAGGGCTACGCGGGGCTGTCGGACACCGCCCGCTACTTCATCGGCGGCCTGCTCAAGCACGCCCCGTCGCTGCTGGCCTTCACCAACCCGACGGTGAACTCGTACCACCGCCTGGTCCCGGGCTTCGAGGCGCCGGTCAACCTGGTCTACTCGCAGCGCAACCGCTCGGCCTGCATCCGCATCCCGATCACGGGCAGCAACCCGAAGGCCAAGCGCGTCGAGTTCCGCGTCCCGGACCCGTCGGCCAACCCGTACCTGGCCTTCGCCGCCCAGCTGATGGCCGGCCTCGACGGCGTCAAGAACAAGATCGAGCCGCTGGAGCCGGTCGACAAGGACCTGTACGAGCTGGCCCCCGACGAGCACCAGGCCGTCCCCCAGGTCCCCGGCACCCTCGCCGAGGTCCTCGACGCCCTGGAGGCCGACCACGAGTACCTCCTCGAAGGCGGCGTCTTCACCCAGGACCTGATCGACACCTGGATCGAATACAAGCGCACCAAGGAAATCGACCCGGTCCGCCTGCGCCCCCACCCCCACGAGTTCGAGCTCTACTTCGACATCTAAACCCCCCGAGAGCGGCCCCGCCGCCCTCCCGAAGACAAGGCCGTCGACCGCTGCCATCACGCGGTCGGCGGCCTTCTTCATGCACTCGTCGCCCGCGGACACGAGGTGGGTACAGATCCGGCGCGTGAAACCGGGATCGGCGTGCCCCAGATACTCGGGCAAGCACCCGGATGTTCTCACCCACGTCCACCACGACAACGACGCAGTGGCGCCAAAGCGTATGCATCCGCGAGCGCGGACTTCCAGATGTGCCCACAACACCGGCGGCACCGGCGGGCGCCGCATCCCCAGCCCCGTCGTCGCCTGCCACATCGCCGCCGTCGGGCACCTCCTCGATCAGGCGTCTTGTCTTGAACGCCGTACGCCGCCCACCCGTCCATCGGGACGTTGTCGCGCACTGCGGAGGTTGTCCGAGGCTCCAATCCATGCCGGGACTCCCGGGCGAAGCCGTCGTGGGCCGCCGCCTCGGTGTTGTCACATCCGCTCTCACCGGATGGATCACTCATCACCGGCACCGCCTCCTCCACGAGCACCGGATCGGATCGATGCGCGTTCGCAGCGGGTCCGTGTAGGGCGGCGCCGTCTCGAGCCCCGACGCCCAGGCCGCCCAGGTCGGCCCGTGCTACGTCGAGCCGGCGCTGCAACTCGCGGTAACGCCCGTGCACGGCCCACCACTCCGTGATCGCCCAATACCCGGCCCGGCTTTACCCCTTCTGCACATGACGGAGTCTGTAGGGACCAGCCCCGCGTGCGCGGGGAGCAGGACCGCATCACGATCAGCCTGTTCCAGTGGGCGGGACCATCCCCGCGCGCGCGGGGAGCAGCCGCTCGCGGTCCTGTTCCTCGGATTCCTGCTGGGACCATCCCCGCGTGCGCGGGGAGCAGACGGGCCCCTCAGTGGGCGCGGCTCTGTCGCGGGGACCATCCCCGCGTGCGCGGGGAGCAGGGCCGCCATGCCGGCGGTGGTTTGCCCGAGGCGGGACCATCCCCGCGTGCGCGGGGAGCAGGGGGCATCCCGAGCAGTGCCCGTTGCCCCGCGGGACCATCCCCGCGTGCGCGGGGAGCAGGTAAACGTCGATCTTCCCAACGGCGCCGCACAGGGACCATCCCCGCGTGGGCGGGGAGCAGCGCCGGCCGCATACGCGGTCGACGCCCTCCCCGGGACCATCCCCGCGTGCGCGGGGAGCAGGATGTCCTGTGGACCCCCTACGGGGCTCTGCGGGGACCATCCCCGCGTGCGCGGGGAGCAGGTCGTTGAAGCCCCGCAGTGGCCGCATGTCGAGGGACCATCCCCGCGTGCGCGGGGAGCAGGCCTACGCGCACGCGCTGGTCGAGCACCACGCGGGACCATCCCCGCGTGCGCGGGGAGCAGGCCTACGCGCACGCGCTGGTCGAGCACCACGCGGGACCATCCCCGCGTGCGCGGGGAGCAGAGCACCGTTCGAGAGTTCCGGGAGAAGCTGGCGGGACCATCCCCGCGTGCGCGGGGAGCAGGGTTTTGGTGATGTCGATCTCATCGTCCGACAGGGACCATCCCCGCGTGCGCGGGGAGCAGACGACGCCACGACGCCGTGACGTCGATTCGCCGGGACCATCCCCGCGTGCGCGGGGAGCAGTTCTCAAGGAGTCTCGCCCTCGCGGGCAGCGTGGGACCATCCCCGCGTGCGCGGGGAGCAGCCGACGTACGACGTCGCAGGCGACGACATGCCGGGACCATCCCCGCGTGCGCGGGGAGCAGAGCTCGACGTCGTGGTCCTGATCGTCGGCCGTGGGACCATCCCCGCGTGCGCGGGGAGCAGGCAGTTGTCGTGGGCATCGACGCGCCGGGTTCGGGACCATCCCCGCGTGCGCGGGGAGCAGCATGGTCTGCCCTGAGTGCACCCCGGGGTGCGGGGACCATCCCCGCGTGCGCGGGGAGCAGGTCCACGGCGTGGCCGGCCCCGCCGCACTTGCAGGGACCATCCCCGCGTGCGCGGGGAGCAGGCGTCGGTCGAGCGTGGCCCGGTGGTGCGGGTGGGACCATCCCCGCGTGCGCGGGGAGCAGGTGGGCCGCTCCTTCGTCCAGTAGCACCTTCGGGGACCATCCCCGCGTGCGCGGGGAGCAGGGTGCCGTGTCGGTGGCCAACCGCGCCACCATGGGACCATCCCCGCGTGCGCGGGGAGCAGGGGGAGACGTTCGGACAGGTCGGGTGCTACGTGGGACCATCCCCGCGTGCGCGGGGAGCAGCTCCAGCTGCCCTGGGGACGGGCTCGAACGCTGGGACCATCCCCGCGTGCGCGGGGAGCAGTCCGTGCTGTTCAGCACGGGCAACGACTCGCTGGGACCATCCCCGCGTGCGCGGGGAGCAGTCTTGATGACCTGCGGGTTTAGGTCTCGACGGGTGCGTTTACGAGTAGTTTTATTGAATGGGGCATTAGTTGCCTTTATTGTAAATGCGACATATGCAACCTTGTTCGTGGTGCCTGCTCAACCAACCATCGGGACCGAGGCTCATGAGTCCCTGGCGGAACGGTACTTCCTTGGCTGCGGCCGCGAGGGCATCGGTTGTCCAGCTCGATTACCAGTTCTTGCATGGTAGGCGCGTGGCTGTGCCACCCCACGATTCGTGCTGCCGAGGCGCAATCCGGGTGCCACGCATGTTCGTTCGAGTCAAGATCCTGGTGGGTCCGGACGCTTGCGAACGGGGGCTGGGGACGCGTACCAGGCCGGCGTGCAGGTGGGCTCCGAGCTGGGAAAACGCGTACGGCGCGGCACTGTTGGGGCCGCGCCGTACTGTGCGTCACGTGGATGCCGAGACTTGAAAAATGCCGTGTCGGTGTGGACCGTTCCTTCACCAGCGAGGCCACGGTGCGGCGCCGCTTCGAGGCGTCGCTGGGCGTGGACATCAACGGCGCAGCGGCCCTGTGGCCGGTTTCGCGGAAGTGTCGGTTTGGGAGGAGTTGAAGTGACGGTGGGCTCTTCGACCGGCTGCTCACGGCCTTCCCGCCGGGCTGGACGGCCGCAATCGGGGGCCCGCCGGCTGTCGCGGGGAGCGGCCTCTGCCGAGAAACAGGGCGCAGGAAGGGCACACCAGGGCAGGAAATGGCACGAAACGATGAGCAGTCAGGCAAGGTGTTTGTGTAGGCCAGGGCCCATGCCACGGCTTTTCCGCAGGTCAGCGGATCGCCCGGATCACTTCTTCGATATCCGAACCACCCGAGGGTGGCCCCGTCGTCCTCTCGGAGGCGGAGTCGGTGGTGGTTTGCGGGAATCGGGGCGGTGGCGGTGGTGGGTTGGGGTGGGGCGCTGACAGACTCGGGTGATGAGGATCGGGGAGCTCACCCGCGACGCCGTCTTGCAGGCTCTTGCGGAGTGCGATCGGCTCGGGACCGACGACTTCCTCGCGAGTTACGGGTTCAAGCCGGCTCGGAAGTACGTCCTGGTTCACGAGGGCAAGGACTACGACTCCAAGGCCGTCGCGGGTGTGGCCCATCGCTACTGCCAGGGGCGGGCGCTGCGGGCGGACGAGTTCAGCGGGGGGAGGGCCGCCGCCGGGTGGCTGCGCGGGCTCGGGTTCGAGGTACGCGCGCGGGAGCCCGGACCCGCATGGGTCTGGGACGAGTTGGTGCTGACCTGCGCGCTGCCGGCCGGCGACGGCTGGGCGGACATCGACCCGGGTGACGAGCGCGTGGTCGAGTTGTCCCGCCTGCTGCAGAAGCTGCCCTTCCACCCCGAAGCCACGCGCGGAGCGGGCTTCCGCGATCCCCATGCCGTGGCCGGCAAGATCAGGGACCTCCGCACCCGCCGGGCGCGGGGCATCGGCAAGCCTGCGCGCGGCAGGAGCGGCCGGTCGGACGTCGAGGTCCTGCACGCGTTCCTCGCCGCGCCGAGCACCATGGCCGAGGCCGCGCGGCGCATCGGGTCCGGGCTGCGCTCCGGCGAGTTGCTCCGGCTTCCCGAGACGCCGCTCGAAGAGCTCGAGGAGTACAGCGCTCCGGAGGGACGCCTCCTCGCTCGGCGACACCTCTACCGGGAACGCGACCACGGCCTGCGGGAACGCAAGATCGCCGAGGTCCTGCGCGAACGAGGCCACCTGGGTTGCACCGTGTGCGACTTCGACTTCGAGGCGAAGTACGGTGCGCACGGGGCCGGCTACATCGAGTGCCATCACGTGGTGCCGCTGCACGTGGCCGGGGAGGGCCAGACCAGGCTCGCCGATCTTGTGCTCGTCTGTGCCAACTGTCACCGCATGGTGCACCGCGGTGAACCGTGGCTGACGATCGATCAGCTCCGGGCGTCGCTCGCGAAGTAGCGGTCTCCCAGCCTTCCGGGCTCCGGGACCCGGCCTCCCGGCCTCCGTCACCCCTCCGCGCCGGGCTTTGCCGCGCCCTCCGCGGCATCGCCCCGGCGCGGGCGTTTTGGCATGACATGAGGCTTTACGCACGCTGATTGCATACCCCCCTCAGGTATTTTTCGCGCAGCTCTGGATTTTGCATACCCCCCTCGGGTATGTTCCTGGTCGCCGGATACCCCCCGGTCGTATCTATGGAGTGATCGCGATGTCCGAACCACAAGCCAATCCGCGTCGCTGGACGGCACTTGCGCTCATTGCGCTTGCGCAGTTCATGGTCATCATGGACACGTCGATCATCGGCGTGGCCCTGCCCGAGATGCGTACCGATCTCGGGTTCTCGCAGGAGAACCTGTCCTGGGTCTTCAACGCCTACGTGGTTGCGTTCGGCGGGCTGCTCCTGCTCGGTGGGCGGTTGTCCGACCTGTTCGGCGCCAAGCGGGTGTTCTCGCTCGGCTGGGCGATCCTGGGTGTCGGGTCGCTGGCCGCCGGGCTCGCCGGCGAGGTGTGGATCGAGCTCGCCGGGCGAGCCGTCCAGGGTGTCGGTGCCGCGCTCATCGCGCCCTCGGCGCTGACCCTGCTGATGATGCTCTTCGGCGGCAATCCCAAGGAGCTGACCAAGGCGTTCGCGCTGTACGGCGCCGCCGCGCCCGCCGGTGGCACCGCCGGTGTCTTCCTGGGCGGCCTGATCACCGAATACGCCAGCTGGCCGTGGGTCTTCTACATCAACATCCCCGTCGCCGTACTCGCCCTGGTCGCCACGCCGTCGCTGATGCCGGACGCCCCCGCCCGGCACGGTTCGATCGACGTGCTCGGCGCCATCCTCGCCACCGCCGGACTCGGCGTCGCCGTCTACGCCGTCGTGCGTGCCCCCGAGACCGGGTGGGGCTCCGCCGAGACCCTGGTGGTCCTCGCCGCCGGCATCGGCCTGATCGCCCTGTTCCTGCTGCTCCAGGCGAAGAAGGCCGAGCCGCTGATGCCGCTGCGCATCCTGCGTACGCCCAACCTCGCCGGGGCCAACCTGGCCCAGTTGCTGATGGCCGCGGCCTGGATCCCGATGTGGTTCTTCCTCAACCTCTACCTCCAGCAGGTGCTCGGCCTGGGCGCCTTCGCCTCCGGCTCGGCCCTGCTGCCGATGACCGTGGCCATCATGCTCATGATGATCGTGCTCGCACCGCGCCTGATCGCCCGTTTCGGTCCCAACCCGCTGGTGGTCACCGGTCTGATCGCGCTCGCCGGCGGCATGTTGTGGCTGTCCTTCGTCCGCTCCGACGGCAACTACTGGGTGGACGTGCTGCCCGCCTCCCTGCTCGCCGCCGCCGGCATGGCGCTCGCCTTCATCCCGTCCCTGGGCACCGCGATCTCCAGCGCCCGTCCCGAGGAGGGCGGCCTCGCCTCCGGCATCGTCAACACCAGCTACCAGATCGGCTCGGCCCTCGGCCTGGCCGCGATGACCGCCGTCGCCGCCGCGCACGGCGCCCAGGAGGTCGGAAACCCCGGCGCGCTCACCGACGGCTTTTCCGCCGCGTTCCTCGGTGCCTCCGCCATCGCCGCCGCCGGCGCGGTGATCGCCGCGATCACCCTGCGCAAGCCCGCCGGTGCCGCCGACCCGACCTCCGCCGATCCTGCCCCCGAGTCCGTCCCGACCCCCTGATCACACACCGGCCCACGGGCCCCGACCGATCTCACGGACCTCGTCCGACACTCCGAAGGCCGCCCTCCATCCCCACGGAGGGCGGCCTTCGTGCACCCTCGCGACGCGCGTTTCCTCCGTCCGAAGACGGAGAAGACCGCCCTCGGATGGCCCCACGGGGTGATCGGCTCGGGGGCGGGCTCTGGCAGACTTGAGTCATGGGGGGCAATCCGAGCCGAGAGACCATGCCGCCGTCGGGGCGACGGCTGACCGACGAAGCCGGACGGACAACCATGCAGCCGATCCCCACGATGACCCGATTGCGGGTATATCTGCACACGCCGCGTCGTCCGCGATTCGTGGTCGAACTCGCGTTGGTGGCGCTGAGCTACTGGGTGTACTCACTGATCCGCAACGCGGTGCCCGAGCGTGAACACCTCGCGGTCGACCGCGCCTGGCAACTCCTCGATGTCGAGAAGGCACTGCACATCGACATCGAACACAGCGTGAACCACGCCGTCAACGGCATCACGTGGTTGATCGTGCCGATGAACTACTACTACGCCACACTGCACTTCGTGGTCACCATCGGTGTCCTGGTGTGGCTGTTCCACAAACATCCCGGCCGCTACCGGGCCGTGCGCACGGTGTTGTTCCTGACCACCGGGCTGGCCCTGTTCGGCTACTTCTTCTACGCCCTCGCGCCGCCGCGACTGCTGCCCGGCGCGGACTACATCGACACCGTCCTGGTCCACCACACGTGGGGATCGATGGCGTCCGGCGACATGAAGAACGTCTCCAACCAGTACGCGGCGATGCCGTCGATGCACATCGGCTGGTCGACGTGGTGCGCGCTCGCGATCGTGATGTTCGCCCGGCCGTTGTGGGCCAAGGTGCTGGGCGTCCTGTACCCGATCGCCACCCTGTTCGTGATCGTGGCGACCGGCAACCACTTCGTGCTCGACGCGGTCGGCGGCTGGATCACCCTGGCTGCGGCCTTCGGCGTCCAGTGCCTGGTCAACGGACGCTCCGCGTACCGCTTCCCGCAGTATCCGCCGGACGACCCGCGGGCCGCGCCGCCACCGCCGACGGACAAGAAAGCCGACGACGGGCACGACGACGACCACACGCCCGACGCCCCTCGCGCGAAGCCTCAGCGCGAGCCCGTCGAAGTCTCGTCCTCGCCGTAGAAGACCCGCTCCACCACGGCCCGCGCCAGCCTGGTCACCCGCCGATACTCCTCCAGCAGACTGCCGGTCTCGTCCGACGCGTGCCCGAGCAGCCGGGCCACCCCGCCCAACTCGCGCACATCGGACGGGAAGCTGTCGGAGGACCGGCCGCGTACGATCATCACCGCGTTGCGCACCCGGGTGGCCTCGACCCACGCGTCGTCCAGGATCCGGGCGTCGTGCGCGTCGAGCAGCCCCGCGTCCCGGGCCGCCGCCAACCCCTGTCGGGTGCCGGTCACCCGCAGCGTGGGAACCTCGTGCGCGTGCCGCAGCTGGAGCAGTTGCACCACCCACTCCACGTCGGCCAGACCACCCCGGCCGAGCTTGGTGTGCATGGTCGGGTCGGCTCCGCGCGGCAGCCGCTCGGCCTCGATCCGGGCCTTCATCCGGCGGATCTCGCGGACCTGGCCGTCGTCGATCCCTGGGCACGGGTAGCGCACCGGTTCGACCAGTGCCAGGAACCGCCGGCCCAGGTCGGCGTCGCCCGAGGTGACGTCGGCGCGCAGCAGGGCCTGGCTCTCCCACAGCTTGGACCAGCGCTCGTAGTAGGCCCGGTACGACGCGAGCGTGCGCACCAGCGGGCCCTGCCGGCCCTCGGGGCGCAGGTCGGCGTCGATCAGCAGCGGCGGGTCGGTGGACGGGATCTGCAGCAGCCGGCGCACCTCGTTGCACACCCGCTGGGCGGCCTTGGCGGCCGGCTCCTCCGGCGCGCCCTCGATCGGCTCGTACACGAACATCACGTCGGCGTCGCTGCCGTATCCCTGCTCGTAGCCGCCGAACCGGCCCATCGCGATGATCGCGATCCGGGCCGGGATCGGCCCCTGCTCGCGCTCGTACCCGTCGACGGCGGCCCGCAGCGCGCCGGTCAGCGTCGCGGCGTTGACGTCGGTCAGCGCCCGGCCGATGGCGTCCACATCCAGCCGGCCCAGCACGTCGGCGGCGACGATCCGAAACAGCTCCCGTCGGCGCACGCTGCGCGCCGCCTGTACCGCGCTCTCCGGCCCGGGCGCCCGCCCGACCGCGGCCAGGATCTCGGTCTCGAGCGCTGCCCGCGAACGCGGCCCCAACCCGTCCCCGTCGCCGAGTATCGCCACCGCCTCGGGCGCGCGCAGCAGCAGATCCGGCGCGAGCCGCCCCGACGCCAGCACCCGCGCCATGTTCTCCGCCGCCGCCCCGGAGGCACCCGCCCCCGAGTCGCGCAGCAGCCGCAGGTACCAGTGCGTGTTGCCGAGCGCGTCGGAGACCTGCCGGAAGGCGAGCAGACCGGCGTCGGGGTCGGCCGAGTCGGCGAACCAGCTCAGCATCACCGGCAACAGCGTGCGCTGGATCGAGGCCCGCCTGCTGACCCCGGACGCCAGCGCCTCCAGGTGGCGCATCGCGGCGGCCGGGTCGGCATAGCCCAGCGCCTCGAACCGGGCCCGCGCGGCCTCGGCGGTGAGCCGCTGCTCGCCCGGCTTGAGTCGGGCGACCGCGTCCAGGAGCGGCCGGTAGAACAGTTTCTCGTGCAGCCGGCGCACCTCCAGCGTCTGCTGCTTCCAGGCCTTCTCCAACTCGCCCACCGGGTTGGAGCGCATGCCCATCGAGCGGGCGATCCGGCGCAGTTCGTCCGGGTCGGTGGGCAGCAGGTGGGTGCGGCGCAGCCGGAAGAGTTGGATGCGGTGTTCGAGGGTGCGCAGGAAGCGGTACGCGGCGTTCAGCCCGGCGGCGTCGTCACGGCCCACGTAGCCGCCGGCGGACAGCGCGGCAAGCGCCTGCAGGGTGGAGCCGTGGCGCAGCGTCGGGTCGGACTTGCCGTGCACCAACTGGAGCAGCTGCACGGCGAATTCGATGTCGCGCAGCCCGCCCGGCCCGAGCTTGACCTCGCGGGCCACCTCGCGCGCGGGGATGCTGTCCACCACCCGGCGGCGCATCGCCTGCACGTCGGCGACGAAGTTCTCCCGGCCGGCCGCGGTCCACACCATGGGCGAGACGCTGTCCATGTACTTGCGGCCCAGGGCCGGGTCGCCGGCCACCGGGCGGGCCTTGAGCAGGGCCTGGAACTCCCAGGTCTTGGCCCAGCGTTCGTAGTAGGCGAGGTGGCTGGCCAGGGTCCGGGTGAGCGGGCCGTTGCGGCCTTCGGGGCGCAGGTTGGCGTCGACCTCCCAGATCGAGCCCTCGACGGTGGTCGCCGAGCAGGCCCGCATCAGGGCGCCGGCGAGCCGGTTGGCGGCGGCGACCGCGCTGCCCTCCGACACGCCGGGCGGGGCTTCGGCGACGAAAACCACGTCCACGTCGCTGATGTAGTTGAGTTCGCGTCCGCCGCACTTGCCCATGCCGATCACCGCCAGCCGGCACTGTTCGGCCTCGACCGGATGCTCGCGGCGGACCAGGTCGAGCGCGGCGTCCAGGGTGGCGCCGGCCAGGTCGGCGAGTTCGGCGGCCACGGTCGGCTCGTCGGCGAAGCCGCACACGTCGCGTGCGGCGATGGAGAGCAGGCAGCGCCGGTAGCCGATGCGTAGCGCGTCGAGCGCCGGGTCGCCGCGCAGGCCGGTGAGCGCGCCGGTGAGTTCGGTGTGGAAGTAGGCCGGGGTGGGCCGGGCGTCGCGGACGTCGTAGGTGACCAGGGAGCGCCAGTCGTCGGGGTGCCGGGCGAGGTGGTCGCCGAGCGCGGCGCTGACCCCGAGGACGCCCAGTATCCGGTCCCGGAAGGGCTTCGCGGACGCGAGCGTGGACAGCAGGACCGAGCGGTCGGCGGCGGCCTCGGCGAGTCGGACCAGGCCGAGCAGCGCGAGGTCGGGGTCGGCGGTGGCGGCCAGCGCGTCCAGGAAGAGCGGGTCGTCGCCCGCGCCGAGCAGGGCCGGATCGCGCAGGTTGCGCGCGGCACTCGCGATGTCGGTGAAGCCCAGTCGCACCAGACGCCCGTCGGTGGCCGCCGGTTCGCGAGGCTGATCCACAGAGGTCACCGGCCGAGCGTATCCGGTCAAACGACTGATCGATCAAGAACGGAACTGGGAATGTGGACGCGCCGCACCGGGGGTTCGCCGAGCCCCCCGACCGCGGCGAACACATGTGCGGCGCGCCCTCGTCCGGTGGTGAACGGCGATTCCACTCTGCGAGCCGTCCGTCCCACGGCCCGAAGAGGCCTCCGTAGCGACGAGCCGCCATACGCCACCGTACGGGACGTCACCCTACGTTAGCGTAGGTGCCATGCGCAACGGTGTTCCCTCGGAGAGGGTTCAATCAGACGACGAACCGGAACGGTCCGCTCGCCCCGGCCGCCGCACCCTCAGCCGAGAGGACTGGGCTCGAGCGGCCCTGGAGGCGATGCGGGAAGGCGGCCTGGGCGCGGTCGCGGTGGAACCCCTCGCGGAACGCCTCGGCACCACCAAGGGCAGTTTCTACTGGCACTTCAAGGATCGCGACTCGCTCATCCAGGCCGCACTGGAGCGCTGGGTGGCCGAGTCCGAGGAACTGATGGCCGCGGCCGAACGGATCGAGGATCCGGTCGAGCGTGGGCGCCGACTCACCGAGTACGCGTTCACCGCGCCCAGCGGCGCGGACATCACCACCACACTGCTGATCCACGCCCAGCACCCGGTGGTCGGCCCGATCCTGGAGCAGGTCACCCGCCGGCGGCTGGAGTTCGGCGCCCGGCTGACCGAGGAGTTGGGCCTGCCCGCCGACGCCGCCTACCGGCATGCGCTGACCGCGCTGACCATGACCGTCGGCATCGCGCTGATCCGCCGGGGCGCGCCGCAGCTGCTGCCGCAGGGCGAGGAGAAGGACGCCTACGTCCGCTACATCCTGGAGTTGCTCGGCCCGCCGATGTCCTGAGCGCGGACGTCCTGAGCGTGGACGTCCCGGGCGCGGACGTCCCGGGCAGGTCCCGGGCGAGGGTGCCCCGGACACGGATGCCCCGAGCCCCCGGCGGCCCATACGTCCGACCGCCCCGCGCCGCCCGACGACCGACGGCCCGATCCCCCGGCGGGGTCGGGCCGTTCGACGTGGTGGAGCCCCGGAGTCGGGACGGTGCCGGACCGGGAGCGGTGCCGGCCGCGAAACGGAGCCGGGGCGGTGCCGGACCCGCAGCCTTGCCGGCGCCGCCTCAGAGCACCGGCAGGTAGCGCTTCAGCTCGAAGGGAGTCACCTGCTGGCGGTACTCCTCCCACTCGTGCCGCTTGTTGCGCAGGAAGAACTCGAAGACGTGCTCGCCCAGGATCTCCGGCAGCAGCTCGCTGCGCTCCATCAGCGCGATCGCCTCGGCCAGGTTCTGCGGCAGCGGCGCGATGCCGAGCGCGCGCCGCTCGGCGTCGGTCAGCGCCCACACGTCGTCCTCGGCGCCCGGGGGCAGCTCGTAGCCCTCCTCGACGCCCTTGAGCCCGGCGCCGAGCAGCACCGCGTACGCCAGGTAGGGGTTGCACGCCGAGTCGATCTGGCGCACCTCGATCCGGGTGGACTGCCCCTTGGTGGGCTTGTACATCGGCACCCGCACCAGGGCGGAGCGGTTGTTGTGGCCCCAGCAGATGTACGACGGCGCCTCGCCGCCCATGCCCGCGGTGCGCGCCGATGCGCCCCACAGCCGCTTGTACGAGTTGACCCACTGGTTCGTGATCGCGGCCATCTCGCCCGCGTGCCGCAGCAGCCCCGCGATGAACGAGCGGCCGACCTTGGAGAGTTGGTACTCGGCGCCGGCCTCGTAGAACGCGTTGCGGTCGCCCTCGAACAGGGACAGGTGCGTGTGCATCCCCGAGCCCGGGTGCTCGGAGAACGGCTTGGGCATGAAGGACGCGTGCACGCCCTGCTCCAGCGCGACCTCCTTGACCACCAGGCGGAAGGTCATGATGTTGTCCGCCGTGCTCAGCGCGTCGGCGTAGCGCAGGTCGATCTCCTGCTGGCCCGGCGCGCCCTCGTGGTGGCTGAACTCGACCGAGATGCCCATGTTCTCGAGCATGGTGATCGCCTGGCGGCGGAAGTCCTGGCCGACCGGCTGCGGGGTGTGGTCGAAGTAGCCGCTGTGGTCGATCGGCGTCGGCGGGGTCCCGTCGACCGGCTTCTCCTTCAGCAGGAAGAACTCGATCTCGGGGTGCGTGTAGAAGGTGAAGCCCTTCTCCGAGGCCCGCTCCAGGGTGCGCTTGAGCACGTAGCGCGGATCGGCGAAGGACGGCGAGCCGTCGGGCATCAGGATGTCGCAGAACATGCGAGCGGTACCGGGGGCCTCGGCCCGCCACGGCAGTATCTGGAACGTGGCCGGGTCCGGCTTGGCGAGCATGTCCGACTCGTGCACGCGCGCGAAGCCCTCGATCGCCGAGCCGTCGAAGCCGATGCCCTCGGCGAACGCCTGCTCGAGTTCGGCCGGTGCCACCGCGACGGATTTCAGGAAGCCGAGCACGTCGGTGAACCAGAGCCGCACGAACCGGATGTCGCGCTCCTCGAGGGTGCGGAGCACGAACTCCTGCTGCTTATCCATAATTCCCTATCCTTGCAGGTCGGACGGCCTGTGAGCGATCGGCAGGGGCACCGCGGGCACCCGAGTATCCCGCTGCGGGGTTTCGAGCACATTACGTGCCCTTTGCGTTGCGTCCTCGGCCGCGTACTGCTAACGCCGTGCTTCGCCACGCCCCGTGCTCCGGTACCCCGAAACCGCTCGGGGACGACCTGCGGGGCGGCTGTTTCGTGCGGCATCACACCCGTCGGGGAATCCCGTCGGGCGAGTCGTCGGGGCCCGGTGGTGAACCGTGCCAAGGGTATCCTCCGGGCGGTTCGACGCCGAGCCCCGGGCCCGCCCGGGCGGACGCCTTTCGCCCGCTGTTGGCCTGCGGTTTTCCGTCCGGCCGAGGGGCCGCCACCGCACGCCGCGTCCGGTCCGCGCGGACGGGTCGCGGATGGGTCGTGGGCGGGTCGTGGGCGGGCCACGGGTGGCTTGCGCCGGGCCCTCGTCGACTATTCGTCACTTTGACGTCAAGGGTCGGGTACATTGGAACGCGTGACCCGGATTCGCATCGCCCTCAGCCAGATCGACCCCACGGTCGGCGACCTCGACGGCAACGCCGAACTGGTGGTCGGCCGCACCCGGCGGGCCGCCGAGCGCGGCGCGACACTCGTGGCCTTCCCGGAGATGGCCCTGACCGGCTACCCCGTCGAGGACCTGGCTCTGCGCTCGTCCTTCGTCGAGGCATCCCGACTGGCCATGGAGGGCCTCGCCGACCGGCTCGCCGCCGAGGGGCTGGGCGAGATCGCGGTGGTGGTCGGGTATCTGGACCGGTGCGAGGAGTCCGCGCCGCGCCTGGGCCGTCCGGCCGGCGCCCCGCAGAACGCGGTCGCGGTGCTGCACCGGGGCCGGATCGTGGCCCGCTCGGCCAAGCACCACCTGCCCAACTACGGTGTCTTCGACGAATACCGCTACTTCGTGCCCGGCGACCGGCTCCTGGTCGTTCGGATCGGCGGGGTGGACATCGCGATCGCGGTCTGCGAGGACCTGTGGCAGGAGGGCGGACCGGTGGCCGCCGCGCGCGCCGCCCGAGTGGGTCTGCTGCTGTCGATCAACGCGTCGCCGTACGAGGTGAGCAAGGACGATTCGCGGCTCGACCTGGTCCGCCGCCGGGCCCGCGAGGCCGACTGCACACTCGCCTACGTCAACGCCTTCGGCGGGCAGGACGAGCTGGTCTTCGACGGCGACTCGCTGATCGTGGACGCCGAGGGCCGGCTGCTCTCGCGCGCCGCACAGTTCCACGAGGAACTACTCGTGGCCGACCTGGACCTGCCGCAGCGCACCGTCGACGCCCGACTCGCCCGCACGGACGACACGGTGGCCGACGACCTGACGATCCGGCACGTGGTGCTGACGGAGGAGTCCGCGCCGCCGCCCGCGCCCGCCGCCGAGCACACCATTGCGCCGGCCCTGTCCGACGACGCGGAGATCTACCGGGCACTGGTCACCGGTCTGCGCGACTACGTGGCCAAGAACGGCTTCAAGTCGGTCCTGCTCGGCCTGTCCGGCGGGATCGACTCGGCCCTGGTCGCGGCGATCGCGGCCGACGCGGTGGGCGGCGGCAACGTGTACGGCGTCTCGATGCCCAGCAGCTACTCCTCCGAACACTCCAGGGACGACGCGGCCGACACCGCCGAGCGCATCGGGCTCGACTACCGGCAGGTGCCGATCGCGCCGATGGTCGACGCCTACCTGGCCGCGCTCGGGTTGACCGGCCTGGCCGAGGAGAACCTCCAGGCACGGGTGCGCGGCACCACCCTGATGGGCCTGTCCAACCAGGAGGGCCACCTGGTCCTGGCCACCGGCAACAAGAGCGAGCTGGCCTGCGGCTACTCCACCCTGTACGGCGACGCGGTGGGCGGCTTCGCACCGATCAAGGACGTGCCCAAGACCGCGGTGTGGCGGCTGGCCCGCTGGCGCAACGCCGAGGCCGAGCGGCGCGGCGAGGTCGCGCCGATCCCGGTCAACTCGATCACCAAGCCGCCCAGCGCCGAGCTGCGGCCGGGCCAGGTCGACACCGACTCGCTGCCGCCCTACGAACTGCTCGACGACATCCTGGACGACTACGTCGAACGGGACATGGGCCGCGACGCGATCGTGGCCGCCGGCTTCGAACCGGCACTGGTGGACCGCATCCTGGCCCTCGTCGACACCGCCGAGTACAAGCGGCGCCAATACCCCCCGGGCACCAAGATCTCCCTCAAGGCCTTCGGCCGCGACCGCCGCCTACCCATCACCAGCCGCTGGCGCGAAAGCGGCCGACCGGGAGCCGGACCGGCCTGAGCCCGCAAGCCGGGACGCCCGCAGGGCCCGACCGATGCGGTCGGGCCCTGCGGCAGGCGACTTCGCGATGCCTCACTTCAGGCGCAGGTCCGCCTGGACCGGCTTGTGGTCGCTCGGGGTGCTGCCGAGGACCTTTGCGTCGGCCGCGGTCATGCCTCGGTACATGATGTGGTCGATCGCGGCCATGGGGAACGACTCGGGCCAGGTGAAGCCCATGCCCGTGCCCGCCGTGTCCTGGGCGTCGCGCAGGTAGCGGGTGACCGGGCGCAGCGCGCGGTCGTCGGTGGTGCCGTTGAGGTCGCCGACCAGGATCACGTGCGGCGCGGTCTCGACCGCGAGCGACGAGGCGAGCCGGTCGATCGTGCGGTTGCGGTCGCCGACGGTGAAGCCGCTCGGGCCGAAACGCACCGACGCCAGGTGCGCGACGTAGAAGGGCACGTCGCCCTTGGGCGTGGTGATCACGGTGCGCAGCGCCCGGGTGAAGCCCATCCCGACGTCGATCGCCTCGGCCTTGCTCATCAAGAAGCGGGCCGTGGTCCACACCGCCACCGTGCCCTCGTGCTGCACGTTCGGGTAGCGGTCCTTGAGCACGGCGTTGTACTGCTTCCACGCGCCCTCGGGCAGTTCCTCGAGCGCGATCACGTCGGCGCCCGAGCCGAGCAGCGAGCGCGCGGTGCCGGCCGGGTCGGGGTTGCCCGCGTTGACGTTGTGGCTGACCACCCGCAGGTCGTGCGGGCCGCCGCCGCGGCCGGGCAGGAAGAAGCCGCCGAACATGGTCACCCAGACCAGGACCGGCAACATCGTCGCGGCGACCGCGGTCCACGAGCGGCGGATCGCCGCGCAGACCAGCAGCACCGGGACGACCAGGCCCGCCCAGGGCAGGAAGGTCTCGATGAAGCTGCCCCAGTTGCCCGGGGTGTTGGGCACGAGCCGGTGGAAGGCCATCGGCAGCGCGGCCAGCACCGCGAACACCGCGATCACCCGGCCGCGCCGCCACGGCGGGGTGCGCCAGACGCGGACCGCGCCGTCCCGGATCGATTCCCACGACCAACGTGACCCGCGCCGCGAACCGCCGTCGCCGGCCGGCTGCGGCTCGGCTCCGGTGTCGGTCGTGGTGGGCCACGTCATGCTGCCTCCTGATATCCCGGGGTACGGGTCCCGACTGTCTGCGTCAACGTACGAACAAAACGTCGCCTACGTCGAAACGGACGCCGGGAAGCGGCCGATAGGTTCCCTTTGGGCTCAGGAGCGAGCGCGGATTCCGCCGAGCAGCGCGTCCGCGAGTTGGCCCGGCAGCTCCGGATCCAGACTCGCGTTCTCCCGTACGAGCTTGCGTACCAGTATGGGGCCCGTGACGAGGTCCATCAGGACTTCCATCGGAAGGTCGGCGCGCAGCTCGCCGGAGTCCATCCCGCGCTGGAGCAGATCCCGCAGGATCGCCCGGCGCTTTTCCACCACCACCTCGTGGTAGCGCCGATGCAGCTCCGGGTGGTTGCGGATCTCGCCCGCGACCACCCCCATCAGGCCGTCGCCGCGCTTGTCGATGGCCTGCCGGCGCATGTTCTCCAACACGCTGACCAGGTCCTCGCGCAACGAGCGGCCCGCGAGCACGGTCGGGGTCACCTCGGCGGCCTCGATCGCCGCGATGATCAGCGCCTCCTTGCCGGGCCAGCGGCGGTAGATGGTGGCCTTGCCCACCCCCGCCTCCTGGGCCACCGCCTCGACGGACAGGCCGGTGATGCTTTGGTGCTCGGCGAGCAGTCGCAACGTCGCGTGCAGGATCGCCCGTTCGGCCTCTTCGCTGCGGGGCCGACCCCGGCGCGGCTTGTCCGCCGCGCCGGAGTCTTCGACGTCGATCCCGACGGTGGGGCCGACGTCGGCCTCGACGGCGGGGTCGGTGTGCACGGTGGGGTCGGCCGGCGTCGGCTCGACCGCTGATCGGGATGTCGCAGGCTGCATGTCAGACCTTCGCGGAGCGCTGTTCCTCGACGGGCTCCCCGGGTCGGCCCGCTCCCGGGGCAGTCTGCCCGGCATCGCGGCGCGGCATCCACAGGAACACCACGACCGCGCCGATCAGGCCGACCACCGCCGAACCGATCGAGGCCGCGTGCATCGCGTCGATGAAGCCGTCCTTGGCCGGGTCGACCAGCGCCGCACCCCGGTCGCCGAGCCGGCCGGCGACCGCGAGGGTGGCCTCGACCGAGTCGCCGGCCGGGCCGCGCGGCACGTTCGGCGGCAGCTTGTCGAGGTCGCCGGAGATCCGGTCCCGGTAGACCGAGGACAACACCGAACCCAGGATCGCCACGCCGAGGGCACCGCCCACCTGGCGCACGGTGTTGCTGACCGCGGATCCGGCGCCGGCCTTCTCGCGCGGCAGCGAGGACATGATCGAGTTGGTGGCCGGCGGCATCACGTGCGCCATGCCCGCGCCCTGGAAGAAGAAGACCACGCACAGGATCCAGATCGGCGAGGTGCGGTCCATCCAGAGGAAGGACAGGAAGCTCAGGCCGACCAGCAGCATGCCGCCGGTGGTCACCGCGCGCACCCCGAACCGCTTGACCATCACCGAGCTGCGCGCCGAGAACAACAGTTGCGCAACGGCCAGCGGAAGCAGCAGCAGACCGGTCTGGAGCGGGGTGTAGCCGCGCACGCTCTGCAGGTAGAAGGCCATGAAGAAGGTCACGCCCAGGAGCGCGAAGAAGACCAGGCCGATCGCGGCGGCCGCGGCGGAGAACGCCGGGTCGCGGAAGAACCGCACGTCGAGCGCGGGGTGGTCGCTGCGCTTTTCGAACCGGACGAAGAAGGCGAGTACGGCCAGGCCGAGCACGATCGTGCCGATCACCTCGATGCTGCCCCAGCCCGCGTCGCCGCCGCGGATGATGCCGTAGACCAGCGAGACCAGGCCCGCGATGGACAGCACCACCCCGATCGGGTCGAGCCGGCCCGGGCGGGGATCACGCGAGTCCGGCACGAGCACCAGCATCGCGACGATGCCGACGATCACGATCGGGACGTTGATCAGGAACACCGAGCCCCACCAGAAGTGGTCCAGCAGCGCGCCGCCGGTGATCGGGCCGATCGCGATCGCGAGACCCACCGCGCCGGACCAGATGCCGATCGCCTTGGGCCGCTCCTGCGGCTCGAAGACGTTGCTGATGATGGAGAGCGTGGCCGGCATCACGAACGCGCCGCCGAATCCCATCACCGCGCGCGCCGCGATCAGTTGCCCCGGGTTTTGCGAGTAGGCGGACAGCAGCGAGGCGAGACCGAAGATCACCATGCCGAACAACAGCGTGCGTTTGCGACCGAAGCGGTCGCCCAGGATGCCGGCGGTGAACAGCAGGCCGGCGAAGACCAACGTGTAGGAGTTGATCGCCCATTGGAGTTCGCTCTGGGTGGCACCCAGACCCTTGTCCGGGTCGGCGATGGTCTTGATCGCGACGTTGAGGATGGAGTTGTCGAGGACGACGACCAGCAGGCTGATCACCAGGACGCCGAGGATGGCCCAGCGCCGGCGGTGTATGTGCTCGTCGACGGTGCGTATCGGGGGAACGTTCGCTGCGGTCACGGGTGAGGCTCGATTCGTACGACACGTGGACACTGCTCGATTCCCCTTCAGGCTAGCGAGCCTTTACGAAACGAGACGGTCTCGTATTGCAAAGCCTCGGCAAACGTCGCGGCCCGCGACCTGCACGCGACCGGCTCCCGACCGGCTCCCGACCCGCCTCCGGCCACCCGGAATCCCCCGCCCGACGCCTCTGTTGTGCTGTTCGGAGGCATGTCACCATGGCCTTGTCCGGGGACGCCGTCCGAGCGCCTCGAGTCGGGAGAACACCATGTCCAGCAACAAGTCCGCGCAGCCGATATCCGCTTCGGCCGAGGGTCCGGGACTGACCCTGTACGGCGGCGACGGAACCGGGCGCCGGGTCACCGTGCGCGACCTGGCCCGGGCCAAGCGGGCCGGCGAGCGGTGGCCGATGCTCACCGCGTACGACGCGATGGTCGCCTCGGTCTTCGACGACGCGGGCATCCCCGTACTTCTGGTCGGCGACTCGGCCGGCAACAACCACCTCGGCTACGAGAACACCGTGCCGGTCACGATGGACCAGCTCGTGATGCTCACCGGCTCGGTCGTGCGCGGCACCAAGCGCGCGCTGATCGTGGCCGACCTGCCGTTCGGCTCGTACCAGGAATCCCCCGAGCAGGCGCTGCGCAACGGCGTGCGCTTCCTCAAGGAGGCCGGCGCCGGCGCGGTCAAGCTGGAGGGCGGGCGGCGCTCGGTACCCCAGGTCGAGGCCCTGGTCGCCGCGGGTGTCCCGGTGATGGCCCACCTCGGGCTCACCCCGCAGTCGGTGCACGCCTTCGGCGGCTACCGGGTGCAGGGGCGGGACGCGGAGAGCGCCGAGCAGTTGATCGCCGATGCCAAGGCGATGCAGGCCGCGGGCGCGTTCGCGGTGGTCCTGGAGTGTGTGCCGGAGGAGCTGGCCGCCCGGGTCACCGACCTCCTCGACATCCCCACCGTCGGCATCGGCGCGGGCGCGGGCACCGACGCACAGGTGCTGGTGTGGACCGACATGGCCGGCATGACCACCGGCCACACCCCCAAGTTCGTCAAGCAGTACGTCGACCTGCGCAGCGCGCTCGGCGACGCCGCCAAGGCGTTCGCGGGCGACGTGGTCGGCGGTGCCTACCCGGCACCGGAACACGCGTTCCACTGAGTGTCCCGGCAGGGCCGTACGATGCGAACTCCCGGTCGTACGGCCCTTCCGCCCGTCTGGAGCAGTTCGTGACGCACCCCCATGGAGATTACGGCCGCCGTCCCGCGGCCGGCTCGCTGCGCCATGTGCGGCCGAGCCCGGTCTTCCTCGCCATCGTCGCGGTCTGCGTCGCCTCGGGCTGGTACGCGTGGCACGACGACGGCACCTCCGAGCCCGCCACCCGCACCAGCGTGTTCCTGCTGGTCATTTCGGGTTGGCTGGTCTCGTTGTGCCTGCACGAGTTCGCGCACGCCTTCGCCGCGCTGCGCTCGGGCGACCACAGCGTGGTGGGCAAGGGTTATCTGACCCTGGACCCGCTCAAGTACAGCGACCCGCTGCTGTCCTTCATCCTGCCGACCGTCTTCGTGCTGCTCGGCGGGATCCCGCTCAGCGGCGGCGCGGTCTACCTGGACCGCGGCGCGATCCGCGGCCGGGCCCGCAACAGTTTGGTGTCGGCGGTCGGACCGCTGACCAACGCCGTGCTGGCCGGCGTACTCGCGCTGCTGCTGTCGTCCGGCGTGGTGGACGGGGCGAGCGCGACCTTCGTGGCCGCGTTCTCGTTCCTGATCCAGCTCCAGGTGATCGCGGCGGTGCTGAACCTGCTGCCGGTGCCGGGTCTGGACGGATACGGCGTGCTGGAGCCGTGGTTGCCCTTCGAGTTCCGCCGGGCCATCGCACCGTACGCGCCCTACGCGATCCTGTTCCTGTTCGCGCTGCTGTGGTCGCCGTCGGTCAACCACTACTTCTACGACGTGGTCGACCACATCACCGACGCGCTGGACGTGTCGCCATACCTGGCCAACGACGGCTACCGGCTGTTCCGCTTCTGGTCCTGAGCGTCCGTATCCCCCGCCGGGTCCCCGCTCCGCCGCCACAGCCGGCTCAGCCGACCCGGCCGCCTCGGCGGCCGGGTCTCGTCGGGCGTCAGGTGGTGTTCGGGCACCTCGTAGCGGTGCAGGTAGCTCCCGATGAACGCCTGCGCGGTGGCCGTCACCGGGATCGCGATCAGCGCGCCCACCGCACCGAGCAGCGCGGCGCCCGCGATCACCGAGCCGAACGCCACCGCCGGGTGGATCTCCACCGTGCGCGCGGTGATCCTCGGGTGCAGCAGGTAGTTCTCGAACTGCTGGTAGGCGGTCGCGAACAGCACCACCCACACGGCGGTCGCCGGGCTCACCGTCAGCGCGATCAGCGCGGGGAGCACGATCGCGATGTAGGTACCCACGGTCGGTACGAACTGCGAGATCAGCCCGACCCACAACGCCAGCGGGATCGCGTACGGCAGGTCGAGGACCAGGAACGCGACGTAGTGCGCGAACGCCGAGATCAGCGCGAGCGCGGCGCGCGAGTAGAGGTATCCGCCGGTCTTGTCGATCGCGATCTCCCACCCGCGCAACACCTCGGCCTGGTGGCCGGGCGGCAGCAGCGAGCACACCGCGCGCCGTATCCGCGGGCCCTCGGCGGTGAAGTAGAAGGTGAACAGCGCGATGGTGAAGAGCTGGAACAGCGCGCCGACGATCCGGGCGGACCAGCCGAGCGCGTGGTTGGCCACCTGCTCGGCGTAGCCCTGCACGGTGCCGGTGTCCTTGAAGATCTTCCCCTGGACCTTCTCCACGGTCAGATCGGTGCCGAAGGTGCGGTTCACCCACGCGACCAGGTCCTCCAGGTAGCGCGGCAGGTGGTTCGCGAAGGCGACCACCTGGTCCACCAGGAGCGAGCCGACCACGGCCAGAAATCCTGCGCAGGCCAGGAAGACCACCACAAAAGCGATCGCGGTGGCCACGCCGCGCCGCATCCCGCGGCGGGCGAGCCGGTCCACGGCGGGCTCGAACGCGAGCGCGAGGAAGAAGGCCACCAGCAGGTCGATCAGCAGCGTGCGCAACTGGTTCAGGGTCCAGCCGAGCAGCCGGAAGCCGGCGATCATCACGAGGACCAGGAACACCGCCCGCGGCAACCAGGACGGCATGCGGTCGCGCGCCGCGACCCGGGTGGTCCGGGTGTCGGGTGTGGTCACGTGGGCTCCCTGTCCGGTCGCGTGGCATGTGTGGTGCCATGCGTCGTATGACAGAAAGAGACTAGAGCGTCACGCTGGGTCGTTTTGTGCAGATTCGCCCGCACGGACCGGCGCGACGAGGCCGAGCACGCCGCGCGCCGGCTCCGCCGGGTCCCGGCCCGGTCGCCGGGCTCAGGCGCGTTTGGTGGTCGGCAGGTCCATCGACACGCACACGCCCCGCCAGACGTCCTTGGCGTCGATGCCCGCGGCCAGTGCCTCGTGCACGGTACGCCCGCCCAGTTCGGACATCACGTGGTCGCGGGCGAAGGACTCGAAGTACGAGTCGCCGAAGTGCGCGCGCATGCGTCGCCAGAAGTCGGTGAGTCCCATACGACCAGTATCCCGGTGCGGGCCGGCCGGCCCGCCGCCCACACCGCCGCCCGCCTGTCGGCCGACGCGAATGTCGGAGCCACCGGGCACCATGGGGAGTTATGCCACACGACGATTCCGCTTCCGTCCTGGCCGGCTTCTCCCCCGCCACCCGGGCGTGGTTCACCGGCGCCTTCCACGCGCCGACCCGGGCCCAGGAGGGCGCCTGGCGGGCGATCGCCGAGGGCAAGGACGCGCTGGTCGTCGCCCCGACCGGTTCCGGCAAGACGCTCGCCGCGTTCCTGTCCGCGCTCGACCGGCTCGCCGCCGAGCCGCTGCCGGAGGATCCCCGGCGACGCTGCCGGGTGTTGTACATCTCGCCGCTCAAGGCGCTCGCGGTCGACGTCGAGCGCAACCTGCGCAGCCCGCTCACCGGCATCCGGCAGGCGTCGGTGCGGCTGGGCCTGCCCGAGCCCGAGGTGACCGTGGGGGTGCGCTCCGGCGACACCCCCACGGCCGATCGGCGCCGGTTCGCGACCAAGCCGCCGGACATCCTGATCACCACGCCCGAGTCGTTGTTCCTGCTGCTCACCTCGCAGGCCCGCGAGGCGCTGCGCGGGGTGGACACGGTCATCGTGGACGAGGTGCACGCGGTCGCCGGCACCAAGCGCGGCGCACACCTGGCGCTGAGCCTGGAGCGGCTGGACGAACTCCTGGAGCGGCCCGCCCGCCGGATCGGCCTGTCGGCGACCGTGCGCCCGGTCGACGAGGTGGCCCGGTGGATGCGCGCCACGGGCGAGGTGCACGTGGTCCAGCCGCCGTCGGCCAAGACGTTCGAGCTGTCCGTGGTGGTCCCGGTCGAGGACATGGGCGAGTTGGGCGGCGGCACCGGCGACTTCGACGAGGCCGGCAACGAGCGCAAGACCTCGGTGTGGCCGCACGTCGAGGAGCGCATCGTCGACCTGATCCAGGCGCACCGCTCGACCATCGTGTTCGCCAACTCGCGCCGCCTGGCCGAGCGGCTGTGCGGCCGGCTGAACGAGATCGCCTACGAGCGGGCGACCGGCGAGGAGTTGCCGCAGGACGCCTCGCCCGCCGAGCTGATGGCCCAGGCCGGGAGCAGCAAGGGGGCGCCGCCGCTGCTCGCCCGGGCCCACCACGGCTCGGTGTCCAAGGAGCAGCGGGCCCAGGTGGAGGAGGACCTGAAGGCAGGCCGGCTGCCGGCGGTGGTGGCCACTTCCAGCCTGGAGCTGGGCATCGACATGGGCGCGGTGGACCTGGTCGTCCAGGTCGAGTCGCCGCCCTCGGTGGCCTCCGGCCTGCAGCGGGTGGGTCGGGCCGGCCACCAGGTGGGCGCGGTCTCCCGGGGCGTGGTCTTCCCGAAGTTCCGCGGCGACCTGGTCCAGACCGCGGTGGTCACCGAGCGGATGCGCGAGGGCGCGATCGAGTCGGTGCGCGGGCCGCGCAATCCGCTGGACGTGCTCGCCCAGCAGATCGTCTCGATGGTCTCGGTCGAGGACCGCGACGTGGACGCGCTGCTCGCGCTGATCCGCCGGGCGGCGCCGTTCACCGCGCTGCCCGCGTCGGCCTTCGAGGCGACCCTGGACATGCTCGCGGGCCGCTACCCCTCCGACGCGTTCGCCGAGTTGCGCCCGCGCATCGTGTGGGACCGGGTGGCCGGCGTGTTGTCCGCCCGCCCGGGCGCGCAGCGGCTCGCGGTCACCTCCGGCGGCACCATCCCCGACCGCGGCCTGTTCGGGGTGTTCCTGGTCGCGGGCGAGGCGAAGTCGCGCGTGGGCGAGTTGGACGAGGAGATGGTCTACGAGTCGCGCGTGGGCGACGTGTTCACGCTCGGCACCTCCTCCTGGCGGATCGAGGACATCACCCACGACAAGGTGCTGGTCTCGCCCGCCCCCGGGGTGCCCGGCAAGCTGCCGTTCTGGCACGGCGACGCGCTCGGCCGGCCGGTGGAACTGGGCCGCGCGCTGGGCGCGTTCGTCCGCGAGGTGGGCGCGCTGCCGGCGGATCGGGCGCGCGAGCGGGTGGCCGCCGCGGGCCTGGACCCGTGGGCGGTGGACAACCTCCTCGGCTATCTGGGCGAGCAGCGCGAGGCGTGCGGCCACGTCCCCGACGACCGGACCATCGTGGTCGAGCGTTTCCGCGACGAGCTGGGCGACTGGCGCGTGGTGGTGCACTCGCCGTTCGGCGCGCAGGTGCACGCGCCGTGGGCGCTGGCCATCGCGGCCCGGCTGCGCGAGCGCACCGGTCTGGACGTACAGACGATGCACGGCGACGACGGGATCGTGCTGCGGCTGCCCGACACCGGCGACCCGTTCGGCGACGCCCCCGAGGACTTGGCGGCCGGTGCGCTGCCGCCGGACTTCGCGGTGTTCGAGGAGGCCGAGGTCGAGCCGCTGGTGACCGCCGAGGTGGGCGGCTCGGCGCTGTTCGCGTCGCGCTTTCGCGAGTGCGCGGCCCGCGCGCTGCTGCTGCCGCGCCGGATGCCGGGTCGGCGCACCCCGCTGTGGCAGCAACGACAGCGTTCGGCCCAACTGCTCGCGGTGGCGAGCGAGTACGGCTCGTTCCCGATCGTCCTGGAGACGATGCGCGAGTGCCTGCAGGACGTATTCGACGTACCCGGCCTGACCGGGCTGATGCGCGACATCGCCACGCGCGCGGTGCGCATCGTCGAGGTGACCACGACCGAGCCGTCGCCGTTCGCCCGCTCGCTGCTGTTCGGCTACGTCGCACAGTTCATGTACGAGGGCGACTCGCCGCTGGCCGAGCGGCGGGCGGCGGCGCTGGCACTGGACTCGCGACTCCTTGCCGAGTTGCTGGGGCAGGCCGAGCTGCGCGAATTGCTGGACCCGGAGGTGTTGGCGCGCACCGAGAGCGAGTTGCAGCGGCTGGCCGAGGATCGCCGGGTGCGGGACGCGGAGGGGGTGGCGGATCTGCTGCGGTTGCTCGGACCGCTGACCACCGCCGAGGTGGCGGCGCGGGCCGAGCCGGGCTTCGAGCAGGAGTGGCTGACCGCTCTGGAGCGGGCCCGGCGGGTGATCCGGGTGCGGATCGCGGGCGAGGAGCGCTGGGCCGGCATCGAGGACGCCGGCCGGTTGCGCGACGCGCTGGGCACGCCGCTGCCGGTCGGGGTCCCCGAGGCGTTCACCGAGCCGGTCAAGGACCCGCTGGGTGATCTGCTGGCCCGGCACGCGCGTACCCACGGGCCGTTTCGCGCGGGCGAGGCCGCGGCCCGGTTCGGCCTGGGCGTGGCGGTGACCACCGGCACGCTGGAGCGGCTGGCCGCGAACGGGCAGGTGGTCTCCGGCGAGTTCCGCCCGGGCGGGTCCGGCCTGGAGTGGTGCGGCGCCGAGGTGTTGCGGATGCTCCGCCGTCGTTCGCTGGCCGCACTGCGGCACGAGGTGGAGCCGGTGCCGCCGGTCGCCCTCGCCCGCTTCCTCACCGCGTGGCAGGGCGTGGGGGCGAGCGGGGTGCGCGGCTTGGACGGCCTGGTCCGGGTGATCGAGCAGTTGCAGGGCGCGAGCGTGCCCGCGTCGGCGCTGGAGAAGCTGGTGTTGCCCTCGCGCGTGGTCGGCTACACGCCCGCGATGCTGGACGAGTTGTGCGCGGCGGGCGAGGTGCTCTGGGCCGGGCACGGCGCGCTGCCCGGCAAGGACGGGTGGCTCTCGCTCTACCTCGCCGACGCGGCTCCCTACCTGCTGCCGCCTCCGGTGCCGCTGGACACGGGCGATCTGCACCGGGCGATCCTGACCGCGCTCGACGGCGGCTACGCGCTGTTCTTCCGGCAGTTGACCGAGCGGCTGGCCCCGGAGACGCCGGCGTCGGAGGCGGCGATCGCCGAGGCGCTGTGGGACCTGGTGTGGGCCGGGCGGGTCACCGGGGACACGCTCACCCCGCTGCGCGCGCTGCTCGGCTCGGGGCGCACCTCCGGCTCGACCGCGCACCGGGCCCGGCGGGCGACCCCGCGCGGGCGGTACGCGGGCCTGAGTCGGGGCCGCCCCGTGGCGAGCGCGCGCACCGGGCCGCCGACCGTGGCCGGGCGCTGGTCGCTGGCCCCCGTGCCCGAGCCGGACCCGACCCGGCGCGCCCACGCGCTGGCCGAGACGCTGCTCGACCGGCACGGCGTGGTCACCCGCGGCGCGGTGGTCGCCGAGGGCAGCCCCGGCGGCTTCGCGGCGGCGTACAAGGTGCTGAGCGTGTTCGAGGAGGGCGGCCGGGTCCGCCGCGGCTACTTCGTGGAGGGCCTGGGCGCTGCCCAGTTCGCCGCCGACGGCGCGGTGGACCGGCTGCGCGCGGTGCACAACGCGAGCGAGCGCCGCGAACCGCACGAGCGGCCCGGCGCGGTGGTGCTGGCCGCCGCCGACCCGGCCAACCCGTACGGCGCCGCGCTGCCCTGGCCGGACCGAGCGGGCGAGGCCGGCGGCGGCCACCGGCCCGGGCGCAAGGCCGGCGCGCTGGTGATCCTGCTCGACGGCGAGCCGATCCTGTACGTCGAACGCGGCGGTCGCACCCTGCTGTCCTGGACCGACGACCCGGATCGGGTGGGTCCGGCGGCCGCGGCGCTGGCCGACGCCGTGCGCGCGGGCGCGCTGGGCAAGCTGACCGTGGAGAAGGCCGACGGCGCCGAGGTGCTGACCTCCTCGCTGGGCAAGGCGCTGGAGGCGGCCGGGTTCCATGCCACCCCGAAGGGGCTCCGCCTCCGAGGGTGACATCGTTTCGTTACACGAGCGCCCGGTCCGCGAAACACCCCGGTCATGTACATCCCGCAGGATCGTGGTCACGGACGGCGACCCGGGAGCGATCCCGGTGGACCGGCCGGCACCACCCCGCCCGTGGCGACCCTGCACGCGTCACGGTCGGGTGCACTCGGATCCGGCGTCGCGGACGTGTTCCTGGCCGCGCGTTCGCGACGTCGGTCCGTGTACCGCGAAGCAGCGCGCGCCGGCGCGCGTCCCGTGGCGTCACCGACCCCCGGGGGCGGCCGCACCGACGGGTCCGGGGGGACTCGGGGGCCGGCCCCGGGCCGGGCGCACGGCCGGCGGCACGGCCGGGACAATGGCGGTATGCCCGAAGGCGACACCGTGTACCAGGCGGCGCGGCGACTGCGCGCGGCCCTCGTGGAGCGCGAGCTGACCGTGACCGACTTCCGGGTGCCCGCGCTGGCGACGGTGGATCTGACCGGCCGCTCGGTGCTCGAAGTGGTCCCGCGCGGCAAACACCTGCTGACCCGCGTCGAGGGCGGCGTCACGCTGCACACCCACCTGCGGATGGACGGCACCTGGCACGTCCAGGAGACCGGCGCGCACCCGCTGCCCCGCCCCTGGCACGCGATCCGACTGGTGCTGGCCAATACCGCACACACCGTGATCGGGATGCGGATGCCGGTGGTGGAGCTGCTGCGCGCCGCCGACGAGTCGAGCGTGGTCGGGCATCTGGGCCCGGACCTGCTCGGCCCGGACTGGGACGCGCCCGAGGCGGCCCGGCGGCTGGCCGCCCGCCCGCGCCGGCCGATCGGCGAGGCGCTGCTCGATCAGCGCAATCTGGCCGGGATCGGCAACGTGTACCGGGCCGAGCTGTGCTTCCTGCGCGGCGTCGCGCCGTGGACCCCGGTCGCCGAGGCGGGTGACCCGCTCGCCTGGGCGGTACTGGCCCAGCGCCTGCTCGCGGCCAATCGGGACCGGGTCGGGCACATCACCACCGGCGATACCCGCCCGGGCCGGCGCCACTGGGTCTACGGGCGCGCCGGGCGCCCGTGCGCACGTTGCGGCAGCGGGATCCGGCGGGCCGATGTGGGCGATCCGCCGAGGGTGACCTTTTGGTGTCCGCGTTGCCAGCCGTCACCCGATGGAGGTACACCCGGTGACCGACGACCGGGTGGTTCGTCGTACCGGGCATGACCCCTCCCCGGATCCTGCCCGTCCTGGTGCTGCCCGTGCTGTTCCTGGCCTCGACCGGCTGCACCTCGGTGTCCGCGCCGACTCCCGCACCGCGCCCGCAGACCCCGCCCGCGGCCGCCGCGCCGCACCGGCCGACCGGCGCCCCCTCCCCCGTCGACCCGCTCGCCGGCGAGCCCGCGCCGGCGATCACCGCCCTGGCGGGCGGCACAGCCGAGCCGACCCCGACCGAACACCCGACGCCGCCGGCGGGCGATCCCACCGAGGACGCCGCGCCGCCCGCCGCCCGCCCGCGCCCCCGGACGGAGACCGGCCCGGCCCACCCGCCCCGGTCGGCGCACACCGGCGGCGGCCGAACCGGACGGCCGGCGCGTATGCCCACCGACCCGTGCGACGCCCTCGCGGCGGCCGGCGTGTTCCCCGCCGGCGGCGAGACGCACCGCTGGTGCCGCCGCCAGGAGGGCCTGCGGTGACGCCGATCTCCCCGGCCCACACCTTTATTGACTGTTCGTCAGATGGCTCGTACGGTCGGCGCGCCATACTCGACCAGCGCCGGGAGGTCACCCGTGTTCCGTGAAGCCCTCGATCTGACCGGCCGGGTCGCCGTCGTCACCGGCGCGGCGTCGGGCATCGGCCGCTCCAGCGCCGAGGTCCTGGCCGAACTGGGCGCGACCGTGGTCTGCGCGGACATCCACGAGGCCGGGGCGCAGGAGACCGCCGAGGCGATCGTGGCCGCCGGCGGCGCCGCGACCGCCGCCGCCGTGGACACCTCGCGGGCCGCGCAGGTCGACGCGCTGATCGACGACACGGTCGCCGCGCACGGCCGGCTCGACGTACTCGCCAACATCGCCGGGGTGATGCACCTGAGCACGGTGATCGAGACCGAGGAGGCCGACCTCGACCGGGTCCTGGCGATCAACTTCAAGGGCGTCTTCTTCGGCTGCCGCGCCGCCGCGCGGGTGATGTCGGGGCAAGGCTTCGGCAGCATCGTCAACATGGCCTCCGGCGCGGTGGACACCGCCACCTCCGGGCTGCTGTGCTACGGCGCGGCCAAGGCCGCGGTGGTGCAGTTGACCAAGACGCTGGCCACCGAGGTCGGCCCGCGGGGCGTGCGGGTCAACGCGGTCGCGCCGGGCTGGATCGTCACCGGGATGACGGGCCGGCACTGGACCGACGCGGACGGCAACGAGGACGAGGAGCGCAAGGCCGCGGTCGCCGCGCCGATGGCCCGGATGGCCCCGCTGCGCACCGTCGGCGAGCCCACCGACATCTCCTACGCGGTGGCCTACCTCGCCTCGGACGCCGCCAAGTTCGTGACCGGCCAGATCCTGCGCCCCAACGGCGGCGTCGCGATGCCCTGGTAGGCCGCCCGCCCGTCGGTCCCGCCCATGCCGAGGCCCCGTCTCCCGATAACAGGGACGGGGCCTCGGTGTCGTGTTCGGGTCGATCGGGCCCGGTGTCCGGTGCGCGACACCCGGCGGGTGCCCGGCGCGCGGACGCGGCTCAGGCCGCCACCACCACGCTCACCGCGTTGTCGCCGGCGATCGGGGCGGCGCCCGACGTCCGGTCGTTGTTCTGACGCTCGGTGGCGCGCTCGTTCGGCGTGAAGCCGGCACCCACCGGCTCCAGGACCGGGCGCATCGCCTCGGCCGAGGCCAGCTCGGCGAGGGCCAGCTCGTCGCTGACCTCCCGCATGAGCACGGACATGCGCACGTCCAGCGCGTCGCAGATCGCGGCGAGCAGTTCGGACGAGGCTTCCTTCTGGCCGCGCTCGACCTCGGACAGGTAGCCAAGGGATACCCGGGCTGAGGACGAAACCTCGCGCAGGGTGCGACCCTGACGCTGGCGCTGGCGCCGCAGCACGTCACCCAGCAGGCGACGGAGCAGGATCATCGGTCGCTCCCTCCTAGGGCGGCTCGGGGGGTCACAGCCCCACCGTACCTGCCCGACCGTGCGGGTGTGCCCGCCTTGCCGTCCTGTTCACTCAGGGCGTGGAACCTTGACGGCGGGGGTCCCCAGGGTCCATAGGCGTTCCGGTTCACTCCCACCTCGATTCGCAGCACGTCCTCGGCCGGCCTTTCGTATCTTCCCCGGACGCCCGGCCGCCATGGTCTCGTCGGCCGATCGGCGGGCCCGGTCACCCCGTACACGCCGGGTCCTGCTCGGCCGGCAGGCCGGCCACCACACACCGGAGCAGGTCGAGCGCACGGACCGTGGTCATCTCGCGGATCCTGCCCCGACTGCCCGAGAACAGCAGGGAGAGCACGATTGTTCCCTCGGGGCCGGCCACCGCGATGTATACGGTGCCCACGGGCTTTCCGTCCTGGGGGTCCGGACCGGCGACCCCCGTCGTGGCCACCCCGTACGTACCCGACATGACGTCGCGCACACCCTCGGCCATGCGCGCGGCCACGTCCGGGTGAACCGCGCCCTCCGCGGCGAGCAGATCGGCGTCCACGCCGAGCACCGAGCCCTTGAGGTCGGTGGCGTACGCGGTGACCGAGCCGCGCACGCTCGCGGACGCGCCGGGCACCGAGGTCAGCTCGGCGGCGATCAGGCCGCCGGTGAGCGATTCGGCCACCGCGACGGTGGCGTCGCGCCCGCGCAGCAGGTCGAGCACCACGCCGGCGAGGGTGTCGCCGGCCTCGCCGTAGACACACCCGCCGAGCAGTTCGCGCGCCCGCGCGGCGGCGGCGTCCACCTCGGCGGCGCCGCCGGGTGTGGCGGAGGTGAGCTTGACCCGGGTCTGTCCGGCGGTGGCCAGGTAGGCGACCTCGACCGCGCCGTCCCGGGCGAGTTCCTTCTCCAGCGGTTCGAGCATCGCGGCGATCACCCCCTCGCCGATCGAGGCGGTGAGCAGTTGGCGCTGCGCACGCGTCGGCGGCTCGCCCGCGCGGCGCAGCAGGTCGGGCAGGACCTGCTCCTCGGTCATCGCGATCATCTCGTGCGGCGGGCCGGGGATCGCGTAGACCGCCACGTCGCCGATCACCACCGCGATGCCGGGCGCGCTGCCGTTCGCGTTGGGCAGGCTGCGCCCGCCCTCGGGGACGTCGGCCTGCTGGAGGCCGAGCGCGGTGAGGGTGCGGTTCAGGCCCCGGTAGCGCCGGCGCAGCCAGTCCTCGATCGCCGGGTCGCGGCGCAACGGCACACCGGCGACGGCGGCGATCGCCTCGCGGGTGCGGTCGTCGGAGGTGGGGCCGAGGCCGCCGGAGACGATCACCGCGTCGGCGCGCCGGACGGCCTGGGTGAGGACGTCGATCATCGCGTCGAGGCCGTCGCCCACCGTGGACACCCCACTCACCCGCAGACCGGCGGCGGTGAGTCGGCGGCCGAGCGTGCCGGCATTCGTGTTCTCCACGTCGCCGACCAGCAACTCGTCCCCCACCGCGACGAGTTCGATCTTCAATTCGCGCATGGTCCCGCTTCCCCGCTTCCCCCGTGGTCGGGATTCGTCCCGACGGTCAGCCCTGTCCGGCGGGCACCGGGGTGCCGCGTCGCAGTCGTACGGCCTTGACGATGTAGTCCAGGCCGGTCACCACGGTAACGATGACCGCGGCCGCCATGATCCAGGCCCGGGTGCTGGCCAGCGGGCCGGTCATGACCAGTGTGTACATCCCGATCGCGCTGCCCTGGAGCATGGTCTTGGCCTTGCCGCCCCGGCTGGCCGGGATCACGCCGTGGCGGATCACCCAAAAGCGCAGCAGGGTGATGCCGATCTCCCGGGCGAGCACCACCAGGGTGACCCACCAGGGCAGGTCGCCGAGCGCGGACAGGCTGATCAACGCGGCGCCCATCAGCGCCTTGTCGGCAATCGGGTCGACGAGTTTGCCGAAGTCGGTGACCAGGTTGTGCATCCGGGCGAGCTTGCCGTCGAACAGGTCGCTGATGCTGGCCACGGTGAACGCGGCCCAGGCCCAGGCGCGCCAGGCGGGGTCGTGGCCGCCGTCCTGAAGCAGCAGGGTGACGAAGACCGGCACCAGGGCCACCCGCATCAGCGTGAGCGCGTTGGCGGCGTTCCAGGCGCTGACGGAGGTGGTGGGGTCGCCGAGGCGGTCGGGCTTCGGCGGGTGGTTGGCGGCGGCGGCCCGAACGGCCTCGGCCGGGCGCCGGCGCGGCGGTGCCGGTTCGGCCGTCACCGATCGCCCCCGCGCACGATCACGTCGATCGCCTCGCCGTACAGGTCGGCGCCCTCGCTGTCGGTGACCCGGACTCGGACGAAGTCGCCCACGCGCAGGCCCTCGCCGACCACCGTGGTCGAGCCGTCGGTCTCGGGGGCCTGGTGGGCCGCGTGGCCCTCGGCGCTGCCGTCCTCGCCGAGTTCCTCGATCAGCACGACGATCTCGGTGCCGATCCGGTCCTCGGCGCGTTGTGCGACCAGTTCCTCGGCGAGCCGGGAGATCCGCTGCACGCGGGCCTCGATCACGTCGGCGTCGAGCTTGTCGGGATAGTTCGCCGCCTCGGTGCCGTCCTCGTCGGAGTAGCCGAACACGCCGATCGCGTCGAGCCGGGCGGCGATCAGGAAACGCTCCAGGTCGTCCACGTCCTGCTCGGTCTCGCCGGGGAAGCCGACGATGAAGTTCGATCGGGCGCCGGCCTCGGGGGCCTTGGCCCGGATCTGCTCCATGAGGGTGACGAACGCCTCGACCGAGCCGAATCGACGCATCCGGCGCAGCACCGGCTCGGAGGCGTGCTGGAAGGACAGGTCGAAGTAGGGCGCGACGCCGGGCGTGCCGGTGATCACGTCGATCAGCGTCGGGCGCATCTCGGCGGGCTGGAGGTAGTTGACCCGGACCCGCTCGATGCCCTCGACGGCGACCAGTTCCGGCAGCAGCGTCTCCAGCAGACGCAGGTCGCCCAGGTCCTTGCCGTAGGACGTGGAGTTCTCGCTGACCAGGACGATCTCGCGGACGCCCTGCTCGGCCAGCCAGCGGGCCTCGGCGAGCACGTCGGAGGGGCGGCGGGACAGGAACGAGCCGCGGAAGGAGGGGATGGCGCAGAACGAGCAGCGGCGGTCGCAGCCGGAGGCGAGCTTGAGCGAGGCCACCGGCCCCGAACCGAGCCTGCGGCGCAGGGCGCGCGGCCCGGAGGCGGGCGCGACGCCCTCGGGCAGATCCTCGGGGATGCCGTGGCCGGGCACCGCGACGTCGGCGGCCTGGCGCTCGACGGGGGTGATCGGCAGCAGTGCGCGGCGGTCGCGGGGCGCGTGCGGGATGTGGCTCTCGCCGGCCAGGATCGAGCGCAGCCGGCCGGAGATGTCGCCGTAGTCGTCGAAGCCGAGCACGGCGTCGGCCTCGGGCAGCGCGCCCGCGAGCTGGTCGCCGTAGCGCTCGGCCAGGCAGCCGACCGCCACCACGGCCTGGGTGCGGCCGTCGCCCTTGAGGTCGGCGGCCTCCAGGACGGTGTCGATCGAGTCCTTCTTGGCGGACTCGACGAATCCGCAGGTGTTGACCATGACGACGGAGGCGTCCGCGGCGTCCTCGACGAGGGCCCACCCGTCGGCCTCGAGCCGGCCGGCGAGTTCCTCGGAGTCCACCTCGTTGCGGGCGCAGCCGAGGGTGACCAGGGCGACGGTGCGCAGGGCGGCGGGGCTCTCGGCCGGGGCGGCGGGGCGGGTGGTATCGCGGGCGGACATGCCGGAAAGCCTACGTCAGGCGCGGACGTGGACCGGACGCAGGGAAGCGTCGGATGGTTCCGGGGAGGTCACGATGCCCGGTCACCGGGGCGACGGGGTCGCCGACGCGCTCGTCCGCATCTGCGGGATGGGGTCGCCGGGGACGAACGTGCGGTTGACCACCTCGCCGTCCTCGCCCGCCGGGCCCAGGTCGCGGCCGTTGACGTTCAGTCGCGCGGCGCCCGAATTGCCGACCTGGACCTGCAGCTGTGCGGGGTCCTCGAAGGTCTTGGCCTCACCCTTGTCCAGGATTGTCTCCAGGATCTGCCTGTCCCTGGAGTCGAACGCGCGGATCCAACTGCGCCCGTCGACGGCGGTGATGGTGACCACGACGCCGGGCGGGAATGCCGGCGCCTTGCTCTCCGGCGCGGCCGAGGACGGCGGCGGGGGCGGCGGGGCCGGTGCCGCGGGGGCGGCGGTGGTCGGGGCGACCCGGGACGCGGTCTCCTTCTCGTCGTCGTCGGCCCGGCCGCCGGCGAGTTGTACGAAGGCGAAGATCAGCACGATGACCACGGCGACGCCCATGGCCAGGGTCCAGTTGGGGCGGCGGTATTCGATCGACTTGCGCGGCGAGTCGAAGATCTCGGTGGGCCGGGGGGTGCTCGTGCCGCCGACGGTGTGGTCGTACTCGGCGATCAGCGGCGCGGGTTCCAGGCCCGTGGCACGCGCCAGGGTGCGAATGTGGCCACGAGCGTAGAAGTCGCCCCCGCACGGCTCGAAGTCGTCGTGTTCGATTCCTTCGATGACGACCTGTCGGATCCGGGTGACCTCACTGAGCCGTTCCACGGTGAGACCGGCCCGTACGCGCGCCTCGGCGAGGCTCTGACCGATCGACACTTTTCGCCCCTTATGCGTCATTCATCACGACTGACACCAATCATCACTTAAGTCAGATCATTCTCCGCGCAACGTGGCCATAACCTGCTCGATTTCATCCGGTTTGATCAACACCTCGCGCGCCTTGGAGCCCTCGCTCGGTCCGACGATGTCCCGGCTCTCCATCAGATCCATCAGCCGGCCCGCCTTGGCGAAGCCGACGCGCAGCTTGCGCTGGAGCATCGAGGTCGAGCCGAACTGGGTGGACACCACCAGTTCGACCGCCTGGCAGAGCAGGTCGAGGTCGTCGCCGACGTCCTCGTCCACCTGCTTCTTGCGATCCGGTCCCGCGGTGACCTCGTCGCGGTACTCCGGCTGCAACTGCTCCTTGCAGTGCCGGGCGATCGCCTCGATCTCCTCCTCGGTGACGTAGGCGCCCTGCATCCGGATCGGCTTGCTCGCGCCCATCGGCAGGAACAGCGCGTCGCCCTTGCCGATCAGCTTCTCCGCGCCGGGCTGGTCCAGGATGACCCGGCTGTCCGCCAGCGAGGAGGTGGCGAACGCGAGCCGCGAGGGCACGTTGGCCTTGATCAGACCGGTGACCACGTCCACGCTGGGCCGCTGGGTGGCCAGCACGAGGTGGATGCCCGCGGCACGGGCGAGCTGGGTGATCCGCACGATCGAGTCCTCGACGTCGCGCGGCGCGACCATCATCAGGTCGGCCAACTCGTCGACGATCACCAGCAGGTACGGGTAGGGCTGGATGTCGCGCTCGCTGCCCGGCGGCACCTTCAGCTTGCCGGCGCGCACCGCGACGTTGAAGTCGTCGACGTGCCGGAAGCCGAAGTTGGCCAGGTCGTCGTAGCGCATGTCCATCTCGCGCACGACCCACTGCAACGCCTCGGCGGCCTTCTTCGGGTTGGTGATGATCGGCGTGATCAGGTGTGGAATGCCCTCGTAGGTGGTGAGTTCGACCCGTTTGGGGTCGACCAGCACCATCCGCACCTCCTCCGGCGTGGCGCGCATCATGATCGAGGTGATCAGGCCGTTGATGCAGCTCGACTTGCCCGCGCCGGTGGCGCCCGCCACAAGGAGGTGCGGCATCTTGGCCAGGTTGGCCACCACGTCGTTGCCCTCGACGTCCTTGCCCAGCGCGGCGATCATCGGGTGCGCGTCGCCGGCGGCGGTGTCGGAGGCCAGGATGTCGCCGAGGCTGACCATCTCGCGGTCGGTGTTGGGGATCTCGATGCCCACCGCGGACTTGCCGGGGATCGGGCTGATGATCCGTACATCCGGGCTGGCCACGGCGTAGGCGATGTTCTTGGCCAGCGCGGTGATCCGCTCCACCTTGACCGCCGGGCCCAGCTCGATCACGTAGCGGGTCACCGTCGGGCCCCGGGAGAAGCCGGTGACCTGCGCGTCGACGTTGAACTGCTCGAACACCTTGGACAGCGCCGCGACCACGTCGTCGTTGGCCTTGCTGCGGGCCTTGGCGGGCGGGCCCTTGCGCAGCAGTGCGGGGCCGGGCAGGTGGTAGGTGATGTCACCGGAGAGCCTGAGTTGCTCGCTGCGCGGCGGCGCGGGGGTGTGCGCCGGGGCGTCGGCGGCGCGGGCCCGCAGATCGGTCACCACCCGGGCGGCGGCGGCCTTGCGCGAGCGGGCGGGCGGGACGACCAGGCCGGCGTCGCCCGCGTCCAGCGCCGCGGCGGCGGCCGCGGCCACGTCGACCGCGTCCGGATGGCCGGTTTTGCCGGCCGGGCTCGGCCGGCGGCGCGGTCGGGGTTTGCGCACCGGCGCCGGCGCGGGCTCGTCGTCCTCGTCGAAGCCGGCGAACCCGCTCGGGCGGTCGTCGTCCTCGTCGTACGGCTCCGGCTCGGGGCCCTCGATGAAGCCGAGGAAGACTCCGAGGCGTTCCGGCGCCGCGTTGATCGGCGTCGCGGTGACCACGAGCAGCCCGAACACGATCAGCAGCACCAGCAGTGGCACCGCGACCCACCGGGTGACCAGGTGCACCGGCGGCGTCGCGAACGCCCAGCCGACCAGCCCGCCCGCGTCGCGCATCGCCGCCGCACCGTCACCGGGCTGCGGCGTCCCGCACCCGACGTGGATCAGCCCGAGCACCGCGCACACCAGCGCCGTACAGCCGATCACGATCCGCCCGGTGGCGTCCTTCTGGTCGGGATGGCGCATCACCCGCACGCCCAACGCGCCGACCAGGAACGGCACCAGCACGTCCAGTCGGCCGACCAGGCCCGCGACGACCGCGTTGACCCCCTCGCCGACCGCGCCGTCGATGGTGCCCCACGCGCCCGCGGCGATCACTATCGCCAGGCCGAGCAGGGCCAGCCCCAGCCCGTCCCGACGATGCGCGGGGTCGAGTCCGCGCGCGCCGGAGCCGATGCCCCGCGCGAGCGAACCGAACGCGTGCGCCAGCCCCAGCCACAGCCCCTTGAGCGCCTTCCCGAGCAACGCGGGCACCCCACCGAGCAGTTTCGGCGGGGGAGGTGGGGGTGGGGCCGCCTTCTTGGCGGGAGCCTTCTTCTTCGCGGCCGTGCGCGGTTGCGCTCCGCCGCCGGACGCACGTGTGGCCATGTCCCGAGGTTACCGGTGGACCCTCTCCACCTCATGCGTCCCGGCCCGGAGCGCGCGCCGTGTCGGACCGGGCCGTCGTCGACGGTCCGGTCCGCGCGGGCGCTCCGGGGTCAGCCGGCCGCCTCGCCCTTGTCCGGGGCCGGGACCAGCGGGGGTCCGCCGTGGCCGGCCGTGGCCGGCGCGAGGGCGTCGAGCGCGGCGCGCATCCGGGCCACCCGGCGGCGCAGTTGCACCGCGGAGGCGGCCAGGATCGGGTCGTCGGTCGACTCGACCTGCTTGGCCATGCCGTCGGCCTGCTCCTCGACCGCGGCCAACCGGGTGGACAACTCCGCGATCACGTCCGCCCCGGCCCGGTCGCCGCCGGCGGGCCCCTCCAGGCGCCCGCGCAGCAGCGTGGCCTGCTCGCGCAACTGGCAGTTCTTCTTGTACAGGTCCACGAAGACCGAGACCTTGGCGCGCAGCACCCACGGGTCGAAGGGCTTGGAGATGTAGTCGACCGCACCGGCCGCGTAACCGCGGAAGGTGTGGTGCGGGCCGTGGTTGATCGCGGTCAGGAAGATGATCGGGATATCGCGGGTCTTCTCCCGCCGCTTGATGTGCGCGGCCGTCTCGAACCCGTCCATTCCGGGCATCTGGACGTCGAGCAGAATCACCGCGAACTCGTCTGTGAGCAGCGCCTTGAGGGCTTCCTCGCCCGAGTGCGCCCGAACCAGGGTCTGGTCCAGCGCGGACAGGATCGCCTCCAGGGCGAGCAGATTCTCCTGACGGTCATCGACCAGGAGGATCTTGGCCTTCTCCGTCATGGCCCACCCTCTTCGATCCGACACGGTGGGTGACCCCGCGTATCGGTCGGCTCCACTCGTCCTTGTGCATGTTTTCGGTTTGCCTGGTTGACACTGCCGGCACTGCTGACGCTGCCCAGAATGACACGGCCTCGATCGACACGGTTCGGCCCGGCACACCGTCGGCCGAGATCGCCCCGACGCACTCCACGCCGGTCGAGCACACGTTCCGGGTGATGCTCGTCCCGGTCATGGTAGTGGCCAGGCGATCGGCTCGGCAGGTATTCCGGAACAGACGACCGCATGGTGTCACCACAGCCCGACCTACGGTTGCGACAACACCCCATCGACCCCTCCACCCCTTCAACGCCGGTTCGACCATACGGGTTCCATCATGTGGTGCTTGCCACCCGAGAAGCGAACTAGTGGTCGAGCCAAGTGCGGATGAGTCCCAACAAGTGCCGCGTGTCGACCGGCTTGGCCACGTAGTCGGAGGCGCCGGAGTCGATGCTCTTCTCCTGATCCCCCTTCATCGCCTTGGCGGTCAACGCGATGATCGGCAACCCCGCGTACTGCGGCATCCGGCGAATCGCCGACGTGGTGGCGTATCCGTCCATCTCCGGCATCATCACGTCCATCAGCACGATCGCGATGTCGTCGTGTCCCTGGAGCACTTCGATGCCCTCGCGGCCGTTCTCCGCGTACAGCACGCTGAGTCCGTACTGCTCCAGCACGCTGGTCAACGCGAACACGTTGCGCACGTCGTCGTCGACGATCAACACCCGCTCGCCGTCGAAGGTGCCCTCGAACGGCTCGACCACCGGCTTGACGGGGCCGGTGTGGTCGGCCCGCACCGGCCCGGTGGCGCCCAGCACCGCCCGGGCCAGCGCGTCGGGGGTGGAGACCCGCTGGAGCAGCACGATCCGGCGCCGGTAGCCGCGCAGCCGGCCCGACTCGGAGCGGGTCGGGCGGGCCGGAACGTGCACCACGACCGGCAGGCTCTGCAATTCGTTCCGCGAGGCGACCGCGTCGAGCACCTGCCACGCGCCCTCGTCGGGCAGCCGCAGGTCCACCACCAGGCACGCGGGCGGCGCCTCGGCGAGCAGGCGCACCGCCTCGCCCTCGTCGGCGGCGGTGCTCAGGTCGATCTGCCCGTCGAGCCCGGCCAGCGCGGTGCTCAGCGGCGCGCCGTCGGACTGCGGCGTCTCCACCACCAGGACCCGGCGCGGCGCCGCCTCGCCCGTGTCGTCGGGCTCGTCCTCCCCCTCCCCGGGCAACTCCGGTGCGTCGCTGAGCAGCGGGGTGGACGGCGCCGCGGCGGGCAGCGCCGCCCGGTACGGGGTCGGCGGCAACTCGATGTCGCGGTCGTGGCCGATCTCGTCGCCCGGGACCAGGACGCTGTCCAGCGGGAGGTAGAGGGTGAACGTGCTGCCGCGTCCCGGCATGCTCTCCGCGTGGATCTCGCCGCCGAGCAGCCAGGCGATCTCCCGGCTGATCGACAGGCCCAGGCCCGTGCCGCCGTAGCGGCGGCTGGTGGTGCCGTCGGCCTGCTGGAACGCCTCGAAGATCACCTTGAGCTTGTCCACCGCGATGCCGATGCCGGTGTCGATCACCGAGAAGGCCACCGCGTGCTCCGCGTTGTCCAACTCGGTGTTGGTCAGCGGGATGTCGTCGGTGAGCGTGATCAACACCTCGACCGAGCCGGAGTCGGTGAACTTGACCGCGTTGGAGAGCAGGTTGCGCAACACCTGTTGCAGCCGCTGCTCGTCGGTGAACAGGATCCCGGGCACCGCGGGCGAGACGTGCACCGTGAACTCGAGGTTCTTCTCCGAGGTCAGCGGGCGGATGGTGGCCTCGACGTAGTCCATCAGCTGGGCCAGCGCGATCCGCGCGGGACGCACATCCATCTTCCCGGCCTGCACCTTGGACAGGTCCAGGATGTCGTTGATCAGCTGGAGCAGGTCGGATCCGGCGCCGTGGATGGTCTCGGCGAACTCGACCTGCTTGCGGGTCAGGTTGCCCTCGACGTTGTCGGCGAGCAACTTGGCCAGGATCAGCAGGCTGTTCAGCGGGGTGCGGAGCTCGTGCGACATGTTGGCCAGGAACTCGGACTTGTACTTGGAGGACAGCGCGAGCTGCTCGGCCCGCTCCTCCAGCGCCTGCCGGGCCTGTTCGATCTCCCGGTTCTTGATCTCGATGTCCCGGTTCTGCCGGGCGAGCAGCGCCGCCTTGTCCTCCAACTCGGCGTTGGAGTGCCGCAGCTCGCCCTGCTGGCGCTGCAACTCCTCGGACCGTTCCTGGAGTTCCTCGGTCAGTCGCTGCGACTCGGCGAGCAGCATCTCGGTGCGCGAGTTGGCCATGATCGTGTTGACCGTGACCCCGATCTGCTCGTTCAGCTGCTCCAGGAAGTTGCGGTGCACCTTGGTGAACGGGCGGAAGGAGGCGAGTTCGAGCACGCCGAGCAGCTGGTCCTCGAACAGCACCGGCAGCACGATCACGTTCGCCGGGGCGGCCTCACCCAGACCGGAGGCGATCTTGATGTAGCCGGGCGGCGCGTCCAGGATCAGGATCGAGCGCTTCTCCAGCGCGGCCTGGCCGACCAGCGACTGGCCGAGCCGGAAGCGGGTGGGCACGCCGCCGCCGTCCTGGTAGCCGTAGGAGGCGATCAGCCGCAGCTCGACCACGTCCTCCTGGGTCAACTCGGCCAGGAAGAAGGCGCCGTGCTGGGCGTCCACGACCGGGGTCAGCTCGCTCATGATCAGCGCGGCGACCGCCATCAGGTCGCGACGGCCCTGCATGAGACCGGAGATCCGGGCCAGGTTGGTCTTGAGCCAGTCCTGCTCCCGGTTGGCCCGGGTGGTCTCGCGCAGGTTGTAGATCATCTGGTTGATGTTGTCCTTGAGCTCGTCGAGCTCTCCGGACGCGTCCACCGCGATCTGCAACGACAGGTCGCCCCGGGTCACGGCGGTGGCGACCTCGGCGATGGCCCGCACCTGGCGGGTCAGGTTGCCGGCCAACTCGTTGACGTTCTCGGTGAGTTGCTTCCAGGTACCGGAGACGCCCTCGACCTCGGCCTGGCCGCCCAGCATGCCCTCCGTGCCCACCTCGCGCGCCACGCGCGTGACTTCGCCGGCGAACGCCGAGAGCTGGTCGACCATGGTGTTGATGGTGGTCTTGAGCTCCAGCATCTCGCCGCGCGCGTCCACGTCGATCTTCTGCGACAGGTCGCCGCCGGCGATCGCGGTGGTCACCTTGGCGATGTTGCGGACCTGGCCGGTGAGGTTGTCCGCCATCGAGTTGACGTTGTCGGTCAGGTCCTTCCAGGTGCCCGAGACGCCGGGCACGTGTGCCTGGCCGCCCAGGATGCCCTCGGTGCCCACCTCGCGGGCCACCCGGGTGACCTCGTCGGCGAACGCGCGCAGCGTGTCGACCATCGTGTTGATCGTGCCCGCCAGGCCCGCCATCTCGCCCTTGGCCTCGACGGTGCTCTTCTGGGACAGGTCGCCGTCGGCGACGGCGGTGGCCACCTGGGCGATGTTGCGCACCTGGGACGTCAGGTTGTTGGCCATGACGTTGACGTTGTCGGTCAGGTCCTTCCAGATGCCGGAGACCCCGCGCACCCGCGCCTGCCCGCCGAGTCGGCCCTCGGTACCCACCTCGCGGGCCACCCGGGTCACCTCGTCGGCGAACGCGGAGAGCTGGTCGACCATCGTGTTGACGGTCTCCTTCAGCTCCAGGATCTCGCCCCGGGCGTCGACGGTGATCTTCTTGGACAGATCGCCCGTGGCCACCGCCGTGGTCACGTCGGCGATGCTGCGCACCTGGCCGGTCAGGTTGCCGGCCATCACGTTGACCGACTCGGTGAGGTCCTTCCAGGTGCCGGAGACACCCTTGACGTCGGCCTGTCCGCCGAGGCGGCCCTCGGTACCCACCTCGCGGGCCACCCGGGTGACCTCGTCGGCGAAGCCGGAGAGCTGGTCGACCATGGTGTTCACGGTGTTCTTGAGTTCGAGGATCTCGCCTCGGGCGTCCACCGTGATCTTCTGCGACAGGTCGCCGCGGGCCACGGCGGTGGTCACCTGGCCCAGGCTACGCACCTGTTCGGTGAGGTTTCCGGCCATCGAGTTGACCGAGTAGGTCAGGTCGCGCCACACCCCGGCCACCCCGAGCACCTGGGCCTGACCGCCCAGTCGGCCCTCGGTGCCCACCTCGCGGGCCACGCGGGTGACCTCGTCGGCGAACGCGGAGAGCTGGTCGACCATCGTGTTGACGGTGTTCTTGACCTCCAGGATCTCGCCCCGGGCGTCCACGTCGATCTTTTTGGACAGGTCGCCGCGCGCGACCGCCGTGGTCACCTCGGCGATGTTGCGGACCTGGGCGGTGAGGTTGCCCGCCATGAAGTTCACCGAGTCGGTGAGGTCGAGCCACACACCCGCAACGCCCGGCACCACCCGGGCCTGGCCGCCGAGCCGGCCCTCGCCGCCGACCTCGCGGGCGACCCGGGTGACCTCGGAGGCGAACGCGGACAGCTGGTCCACCATGGTGTTCACGGTGTTCTTGAGCTCCAGCATCTCGCCGGAGACGTCGACCGTGATCTTCTGCGACAGGTCGCCCCGGGCCACGGCCGTGGAGACCTGGGCGATGTTGCGGACCTGGCCGGTCAGGTTGCCGGCCATCACGTTGACCGAGTCGGTCAGGTCCTTCCACGTGCCGGCCACGCCGGAGACCTGCGCCTGGCCGCCCAGGATGCCCTCGCTGCCCACCTCGCGGGCGACTCGGGTGACCTCGGAGGCAAAGGCCGACAGCTGGCCGACCATGGTGTTGACGGTGTTCTTGAGCTCCAGCATCTCGCCGGAGACGTCCACGGTGATCTTCTGCGACAGGTCGCCCTGGGCGACCGCCGTGGTCACCCCGGCGATGTCGCGGACCTGCGCGGTGAGGTTGAAGAAGGCGGTGTTGACCGAGTCGGTCAGGTCCTTCCAGATGCCCGCGCCGCCGGGGACCTGGGCCTGGCCGCCGAGCCGGCCCTCGAAGCCGACCTCGCGCGCCACGCGGGTCACCTCGGAGGCGAACGTGCGCAGCGTGCCGGTCATCGCGTTGATCGTCTCGGCGAGCTGGGCCATCTCGCCGCGCGCGGACACGGTGATGGTCTGCGACAGGTCGCCGTACGCGACCGCCTTGGTCACCTGGGCGATGTCGCGGACCTGGGCGGTCAGGTTGCCCGCCATGATGTTGACCGAGTCGGTGAGGTCCTTCCAGGTCCCCGAGACGCCCTCGACCCGGGCCTGGCCGCCCAGGCGGCCCTCGGTGCCCACCTCGCGGGCCACCCGGGTCACCTCCTGGGCGAAGCCGGAGAGCTGGTCGACCATCGTGTTGACGGTCTCCTTCAGCTCCAGCATCTCGCCGGCCACCTCGACGGTGACCGTGCGGGACAGATCCCCCTTGGCCACGGCGGTGGTCACCAGGGCGATGTCGCGCACCTGGAGGGTCAATCGGCTGGCCATCGTGTTGACCGAGTCGGTGAGGTCCTTCCAGCTGCCGGAGACGCCGCGCACCCGGGCCTGCCCGCCGAGCTTGCCCTCGGTACCGACCTCGCGGGCCACCCGGGTGACCTCGTCGGCGAACGCGCTGAGCTGGTCCACCAGTCCGTTGGCGGTGCGGCCCATCCGCAGGAACTCGCCACGCAGCGGCTGTTCGGCGATCCGCAGGTCCATGCGCTGGGACAGATCGCCCTCGGCGACCGCGGCCAGCACCCGGCCGACCTCGACGGTGGGGCGCACCAGGTCCTCGACGAGCGCGTTGGCCGCGTCGATGCTCGTCGCCCAGGCACCCTCGCCCGGGCCCGGGTCCAGCCGCTCGGTCAGCTTGCCCTCTCGACCGACCACCCGACGCACCCGGGCCAACTCGCCGGACAGGTGCTGGTTGCGCTCGACCATGTCGTTGAACACGACGGCGATCTCGGACATGATCCCGTCGCCGGAGACCGTCAGGCGCTTGCGGAAGTTGCCGTCACGGACGCCGGTCAGGGCGGCCAGCAGACGCCGCAGATCCTGCTCGTCGTGCCGGCCCTGCCGGACGGCCGCAGTCCGCGCCTGCGCTGGGGAAGCCTTCGCCATCTCGCATTTCCTCCGCCGGACCCGATTCGCCGCGACCGTCCGTGCCTCCGGCCGCTTGCCGTCCACAGTCTTTCACTCACAGGGTTGAGAGCAGAGGCGGTCCGGGAGGATGGTGCTTGTCATCGGGAAAGTGCGGGCCCGAATGGCACGCTCGGACGGAACATCTGTCGGAATCGTGATCGATGCGTCACTGTTTGGAAGGGGTCCGCCCGATCGTCCGAAACCGATAGGGTGCGAATCTGCCGGACTGTGGAGCCGGATTCGTCACCGCAGCCGCCGTTCGTCGCAGATGCGGGAGTGTATGGATCAGGGAACGAGCATGCTCATCACTGCCCGGATGAGCGCTGCCTTCGCACCCGAGGGCAGGTCCGTGGCGGCCGCACGCTCGTTCGTCCGCAAGACGCTCACCGACTGGGACGCCGGCGACGTGGTCGACGATGCCGTATTGCTGACCAGCGAGTTGGTCACCAATGCGATCGTGCACGCGGGCACCTCGGCCGAGGTCTCGTGCGTGCGCTACGACGGCGGCGTCCAGATCGAGGTCACCGACCACTACCCCAGCCGCGAGTTGCCGGAGCCGGCGACCGGCTTCGACGACGGCGACGAGAGCGGCCGCGGGCTGTTCCTGTCCGCGTCGCTGGCGTCGGCGTGGGGGGTCGAATACGCCAAGAACGTCAAACGGGTGTGGTTCCGGCTCGAACTGCCCGACCCGGTCTCGGCGACCAGTTCGGCCGGGCCGCTGCTGCCCGCCAACGCGCTGCCCGACGCCGCGGTGCCGGTCTGCGTGGCGGTGGTGCACGCCGACGCCTCGCGCAAGGTGACCCACTGGAGCCCCGAGGCGGCCCGGTTGTTCGGTCTGAGTGACACCGAGGCGATCGGCATGGCGCTGGGCGACTTGGTCGCCTGGCCGCAGACGCCGGGCACCGAGCTGACGCTGGACGAGATGCTGGAGCTGTCCCGTTGGCAGGGCGGGTACGACGTGCGCGCCGCCGACGGGGTGGCCACGCGCGTCTTCGCCTCGCACGTGCGGCTGCGCGACGCCGACGGCGACCCCGCGCTGGTCGCGCTCCTGGTGCCCGCGCAGGCCCGCGCGCTGCTGGAGAACCGGGACGCCTCACGTGGTCGCGCCGGGGCGGCGATCCCGGTGGACAGCGAATGGGACGGGATCGACGGGCTGAACCGACTGGGCTTGGAGGACCTGCTCCAGCGCGCGGTCGAACGTGCCCGCGACCTGCTCGACGCCGACGCCGCGTTCGTGCTGCTGGCCACCGACGACGAGAGCGAGATGGAGGTGCGCGCGACCACCGGCCTGGCGGGCGCGGTGCATCGGCTGTCGCGGGTGCCGGTGGAGACCTCGGTGGGCCGTTACGGCTCGGCCCGGATGCCCGCCGTGCACGAGGACTTGGAGGCCGGGCCCGACGCGGTGCCGATCCTGCAGGGGACCCGGATGCGCTCGGCGGTGACCGTTCCGCTCAAGGTCGAGGGCCGGCTCACCGGCACGCTCGGCGTCGCCTCGGAGTCGGCGGCCCGCTTCGACAACGACGACGCGGCCCGGCTCCAGCGCGCCGCCGACCGGGTCTCGCTGACCGTGGAGAGCGCGCGCCTGTCCGAGTTGGAGCGGGTCCGGCGCGGCTCGCTGTCCTTCCTCGCCGAGGCGTCCGACCTGCTGGCCGGCACCCTAGACCCGGAGATGACGCTGGCCATGATCGCCCAGATCGTGGTGCCGCGACTGGGCACGTGGTGTGCGGTACACACCGGCGAGTCGCACGCGCCGGTGCTGAGCGTGGTGTGGCACGCCGACGAGATGCGGATCGACGACCTGCGCGCACTGCTGGACCGCGCCGAGGCGCCGCGCGCGCAGCCCACGCCCGGCGCCCGGCGCTGGCTGGGCCTGCGGTCGCTGGACCCGGAGGTGGTCCGCGAGCACACCGACCTGGTCACCGGCGAGGCGGTCACGCTGCCGCTGGTCGCCCGGGGGCGCGGCATCGGCATGCTGACCTTCGGCATCCTGGCCGGCGACCGGTTCCGCCGGGACACCCTGGAACTCGCCGAGGACCTGTCCCGCCGCGCCGCGTTGGCGATGGACAACGCCCGGCTGTACTCGGAGCGCAACGCGACCAGCCAGGCCCTCCAGCGCAGCCTGCTGCCGCCGGAACTGCCCAAGGTGCCGGGGGTGGACGTCGAGGTCGTCTACCAGGCCTCCGGCGAGGGCAACGAGGTCGGCGGCGACTTCTACGACCTGTTCACCATCGGCGAGGACAAGTGGGGCTTCGCCATCGGCGACGTGTGCGGCACCGGCCCCGAGGCCGCCGCGGTCACCGGACTGGCCCGCACGGCGCTGCGGTTGCTGACCCGCGAGGGCCTGTCGGTGCCCGCCGTCCTGCAACGGCTGAACACCGCAATCCTGGACGAGGGCCCGCGCAGCCGGTTCCTGACCCTCCTGCACGGTCACATGACCCACCGCGACGGCGGCGGCGTACGCCTGAGCCTGGTCTCCGCGGGCCACCCGCTCCCGCTGCGCCTGCGCCCCGACGGCACGGTCGACGCGGTGGCCACCCCGCAGCCGCTGCTCGGCGTCCTGGACGAGGTCGACCTGGTCCTGGAGACGGTGGACCTGGACCCGGGCGACGTCCTGGTCTGCGTCACCGACGGCGTCACCGAACGCCGCGAGGGCACCCGCATGCTCGGCGACGACGGCCTGGCCGAGGTCCTGTCCGGCTGCACGGGCCTGACCGCCGGCGCGGTAGCGGCCCGAATCCACCGCGCGGTCGAACAATTCGCCGAAGAACAGGCCCGAGACGACATGGCCATCCTGGTCCTGAGAGTCTCCGGCGACGACTAACCCCGGCCCACACCACAAAGCCCCTAACGTAGACCCCCCACCAGCCGAACCAACCCGCAGCCGGCGCAAGCCCCAGCGGCAGCCACCCACCCCATGCCGCCCGCCGGCCCAAACCGGCACGAGGCCCGTCCCTCCCTCAACCAGCCCCATACAAAAGCCACCACGGAAGCACAAACCCCCACCAAACCGAGGCCGCAGTCCGAACACAGGCCGGACCACCCGGGCGCGGGCGGAGAACGCAGCGCGGCTAGTCATGGGCCAACTCCGGCGCGGATGGGCCGATCGACCCACCCGCGCGCCGGCGGAGAGCGCAGCGGGGCAGGTCGCGGAACAGCTCCAGACCGGGTGGTCCGATCCGGCCGGCCGGACCGACCCGGGCGCCGGCGGCGCAGCGCAGCAGGGCCGGTCGCGGAAATACTCCAGGGCGGGGCAGAGCCGATCAGACCCACCCTCGCGCCGGCGGGGGCGGCAGCGCCAGTCGTGGACGACTTCAGGACAAGTGGGTGGGGCCGGCCGGGGACCGGCTCGGGCACGGGTGGAGGGTGCAGTGGGGCCGGTCTGGGGCGGCTCTGGGGTCGGTGGGTCGAGTCCGGCCGGGCTCGGCCGGGTGCCGGTGGAGAGCGTGGCCGGGCGGGGCGTGAGGCGGCTCCGGGTGGGGTGGTCGGGTTCACTTGGGTGTTGGCGTCGTGCGGGTCGTGGACCAGCGTTGTTCGCCTTGCTGCCAGGTTTCGGTGGGGGTCAGGGACGCCGCTTCGGCTACTGCGGCGGAGGCTGTGTTGGCCGGGTGGATGTGGGCGCGGATCTCTTCGATGCCTCCGGCCCGGAGCCAGGCCACCCACGCGACCGCCGCCTCCTTGGCGATGCCCCGGCCCTGCCAGGCGGTTCCCACCACCCAGGCCACCTCGGCGACCGGACCGGGCCCCACCGTGGCCTGGACCGTGCCCACCAGAGACCCCCGCGACCGCAGCCGGATCACCCGGTTCAACCAGACCACGCCGGGATCCGGCGATCCCTTCGCCCAGCGCGTGTAGCGCGCCCGCAGCGCGTCCACGTCCTCCGGCTCACCACCGATGAAGGTGTGCAGCGCCGGATCGCCCAGCACCCGCGCCATCTCCTCGGCGTGACCGACCTCGACCGGGATCAACTCCAGCCGATCGGTGACCACCGGCCCTGCCTCGTTCACGTTCATCGCCGCAGCATGCCGGCGCCTACGCGGCGATGTCGCCGCGATTTCGCCGCTCCCGCAGCCGCAACTCCGATCCGATCCGGGCGACCGTGGCCGCCGGCCGCTCGCGCGCCTGGAGCGTCGGGCAGTGCAACACGAGCCAGCTCTGCCCGGCGATGCTCCGAGGTCGCGCCCTGACCCACTGCCGGTCGTCGGTCAGCTCCACCCCGACCCGCGCCCCCGGCCAGGCCAGCGCAAAGCGCTTCAGGACCCGACCGAACGCCGACCGGATCTCCCAGCCGACCTCGGCCGCCGGCACCCCGGCGTCGAGCAGCGCCAGCCGCAGCCGGGTCTCGTCCTCACCCGCGCTGCGCCCGTCGGCCAGCCGCACCACCTCGGCGAGCCGATGGCGCCCCGGATGTCCGGCGTAGCGCTCGACCATTGCCGACAACGCGTCGGGCGCGATCAGCCCGGCCCGCAGGAACCCGTCGAGCACCACCACGCCGGTCTCCCGATCCGAGGTCCGGACCAGGTCCGCGGCGGTCCGGGCGGGCGAGGTGACCGGAATCCCGGCCCGCCACACCGTCTCCCCCGGCCCGAGCGCCATGATCCGCGCCCGGCAGCCGTGCCGGCGGGGCAGAGCCGCCCCCACCGGCACGACCACTTCGATCGGTGCCACGCGCCGTGCCTGCGTCCGGGGCCGCGCCGGAACCCGCACGCCGTACAACCTCGCCGCGGTGCGCCCACAGACCACGGCCCCGCGGGGCAGAACCATGACCGCGGCCCGGGCCCGCACCTCCGGCGTGTCGTCGACGTGCGCGCCGACGTAGACCCCGTGTATGACCCGACGCACGTCGCCGTCGCGCACCAGGCGTCGGACGACCGACCGGCCGACCCCGTGGCGGGCGGCGACGGCGAGGGTGAAGGGCCGGGACAGCAGTGCGGAAAGATCGGTCGGCGTCATGCGGGCCAGTGTGCGCGCGCCCCCTCCACGCGCGCCGCCCGTCGTCCACAGCCCCCGGGATGGGTGTGACCATCACACCCGGCCTGTGTACGACTTCGGCCCGGCCGCCCCCACGACCCGACCCCGGCCGACCCGCCGACGCCCCTTCCGCCTCCCGCCCGGCCCGCACCCGCTACTCGGTGCCGGTGTGCTCCGCCTGCCGCCCGCATCCCTTCTTCGCGCGATAGAGCACCTTCCAGGTGGCCTCGTTCGTGACCCCCGACGGATCGAGGCCGTTGCACTTCTGCACCCACCGGACCCCGTCCGCGGTGGCCGCGTCGAACACCCCGGTCTCAGGCAAGTCGCCGGGGGCTCCGGACCTCGTGTCGATCAGGCACTGCACCTGGGCGACCGCGTCGTCCCGATCCCCCTCACGCAGCTCCGGCCGGTTGTCCTTCGCCACGTGGTCGCAGCGCGGGGCGGCCGCCGCCGGCGAGACGGGGCCCGTCATCCCCGCGCCCAGACCCAGCGCCGCACACGAGCTCAGCGCGAGCGCCGCGACCCGCCCACGCCGCGAGCGCCCGAACCGGGCGACCGGCCGCCGCCCGGGCACCGAGATCGGCGCGCCCCACGGCGCGGGCGGCGGAGCGCCCCGTCGTGGGCCGCCGCAACGCCGATTCCGCTGTACCGCATACATGTGTGCTCCTGACTGCCGATCCTGTCGACCGTGTCGACCTGTCCAGCGCCCGGAGAGCGGCTGCCCTCCGAACACGACCGACGTTAGGAGCCGGCAGTCGAGCCACCCATAAGTACGAGAACCCGACCTTCACACCACAAAAAAGGCCACAAACTCCCCAGCCACCCCAGCTTCACGCCACCATCACCCTCCCCCGCACCACGACAAGCCCGCCAAGGCCCACCAAGGCCCCGCCAAGACCCGCCAAACGCAGCCACCCCCACACCCACCGCCTCGCACATCCGGTCGACAACCCGCCACCGCCCCCGACCACAACCGCCGACTCCCCCGAACCACGCCCACGCCCACCCTCCGCCCCCAAACCACACAGGGCCCGCTACGAAGATTTCGTAGCGGGCCCCGCGCAAAACGATCGAGGAGGTCTCAGACCTCCACCACAACCGGCAGAATCATCGGCCGGCGCCGATAGGTGTCCGACACCCACTTGCCCACGATCCGCCGCACCTGCTGCTGCAACTGATACGGCTCCGCCACCCCGTCGGCGGCCGCCTTCTGCAGCATCTCCTCGATCTTCGGGATCACCGCGTCGAACCGGGCGTCGTCGATGCCCGATCCCCGCGCCGTGATGGTCGGCCCGCCGACCACCTTGCCCGAGCTGGAGTCCACGGCGAGAAACACGGACACGAAGCCCTCCTCGCCCAGGATCCGACGATCCTTGAGCGAGGACTCGGTCACGTCGCCCACGGACAAACCGTCCACGTAGACGTATCCGGCCTGCACCTTCCCGGTGATCTTGGCGACACCGTCGACCAGGTCGACGGTCAGCCCGTCCTCGGCGAGGACCACCCGGTCCTTGCGCACCCCGGTCTTGACGCCCAGATCGGCGGCGGCGCGCAGATGGCGCCATTCGCCGTGCACGGGCATCAGGTTGCGCGGGCGCGTGAGGTTGAAGAAGTACAGCAGTTCACCGGCCGAGGCGTGGCCGGAGACGTGCACCTTGGCGTTGCCCTTGTGCACGACCTTGGCGCCCCACCGGGTCAGCCCGTTGATCACCCGGTAGACCGAGGTCTCGTTGCCCGGGATCAGCGAGGACGCGAGCACCACGGTGTCGCCCTCGACGATCCGGATCTGCTGGTGCGAACGGTTGGCCATCCGCGACAGCGCCGCCATCGGCTCGCCCTGCGAGCCGGTACAGACGAGGACCACCTCGTCCGGCGGCAGGTCGTCGAGCGTCTTGACGTCCACGACCAGGCCTGCGGGGATCTTCAGATAGCCGAGTTCCCCGGCGATCTTCATGTTGCGCACCATCGAGCGGCCGACGAAGGCGACCTTGCGCTCGTAGGCGTACGCGGTGTCGAGCACCTGCTGGATGCGGTGCACGTGGCTCGCGAAGCTGGCCACGATGATCCGCTGGTCGGCGTCGGCGAAGACCCGGTCCAGCACGCCCGCGATGTCCCGCTCGGCCGGGATGAAGCCCGGGACCTCGGCGTTCGTGGAGTCCACGAGCAGCAGATCGATGCCCTCGGTGCCCAGCCGGGCGAACGCCGGCAGGTCGGTGAGCCGGTTGTCCAGCGGCAACTGGTCCATCTTGAAGTCGCCGGTGTGCACGACGGTGCCGGCCTCGGTGCGGATCGCCAGTGCGAGCGCGTCCGGGATCGAGTGGTTCACCGAGATGAACTCGCACTCGAACGGCCCCAGCCGCTCGATGTCGCCTTCCTTGACCTCGAGGGTGTACGGCCGGATGCGGTGCTCGGTGAGCTTCGCCTCGATGAACGCGAGGGTCAGCTTCGACCCGATCAGCGGGATGTCGGCCTTCTCCCGCAGCAGGTACGGGACCGCACCGATGTGGTCCTCGTGCCCGTGGGTCAGGATGACCGCCTCGATGTCGTCGAGGCGATCCCGGATCGAGCTGAAGTCCGGCAGGATGAGGTCGACTCCGGGCTGCTCCTCCTCGGGGAACAGCACCCCGCAGTCGACGATCAGCAGCCGGCCGTCGAACTCGAAGACGGTCATGTTTCGGCCGATCTCGCCGAGGCCGCCCAGCGGGGTGACCCGAAGGCCGCCCTTCGGCAGCACCGGCGGCGGGCCGAATTCGGGGTGGGGATGGCTCAAGTTCTCTCCTCGCCACGTGCCGCCGTCCGGCCGATCGATACTCGGCCGGACGGGAACGCGCAAAAGCTCGTGTTCGGCCCGAGCGGGTGTGGTACCCGCCCGGGGCACTACTTACAGATATTCCTGTTTACAGCTCTACCCCACCCGCCGAAAGATCCTGCCTCAGCTGCGCGATCTGTGCCTCGTCGGCATCGATCAGCGGCAGCCGCAGCGGCCCGGCGGGCAGGCCCTGCAATCCCAGTGCGGCCTTGGTGAGGATCACGCCCTGGGTACGAAAAATGCCGGTGTACACCGGAAGAAGACGCTGGTGGATCTCGCGCGCCTTGGCGACGTCGCCGGCCGTGAAGGCGTCGATCATCGCGCGGAGCTCCGCCGAAACGAGGTGTCCGACCACGCTCACCACACCGACCGCGCCGATGGACAGGAGCGGCAGGTTCAGCATGTCCTCACCGCTGTAGTACACCATGTCGGTGCGCGCCATCACCCAACTCGCCGAGGCGAGGTCGCCCTTGGCGTCCTTGTTCGCCACGATCCGGGGGTGCTCCGCGAGCCGGACCAGGGTCTCGGTCTCGACCGGCACGGCGCTGCGACCGGGGATGTCGTAGAGCATCACCGGCAGCCCGGTCGCGTCGGCGACCGTGGTGAAGTGCCGGTACAGGCCCTCCTGCGGGGGCTTGCTGTAGTACGGGGTGACCGCGAGCAGACCGTGCGCACCGGCGGCCTCCGCCTGCCGGGCCAGCTCGACCGTGTGCCGAGTGTCGTTGGTACCCACACCGGCGACCACGAACGCGCGATCGCCCACGGCCTCCAGAACCGCCCGGACCAGCTGCTCTTTCTCCGCGTCGCTCGTGGTGGGCGACTCGCCGGTGGTGCCGTTGACGACGAGTCCGTCGTTGCCGGCATCGACAAGATGGGCGGCCAGGCGCTGGGCGCCGGGGAGGTCGAGCGCACCGTCGGCCGTGAAGGGGGTCACCATCGCGGTGAGGACCCGGCCGAAGGGGGTCTGGGAGGTAGACGTCGGAGCCATGGCCCAAACCGTACCGGGCCCGCACCTGACCTGCGGGTAGCACCCGCCCTATGAGACCTCCACCGCCCGGGAGCCCGCCCCATCGGCCCGAACGACACCCGAACAAAACCGGGGACCGGGCCGCACAAAACAAGGGACCAGGCGCTGCCCGCTCGGGGGTTCGAGCAGCGCCTGATCTCTTTCAGTATCGACCACAAGGGGCGAAACCTTAGGGATTCTGGCGAAAAATTTCCAATGTCACCCTATGTGCCGATTTGACCACTCGGACGGCTCAGCCGGCCCCTGCCCCGCCCTCGCCTCCTACGGCGCGACCCGACCGTTGGCGTTGAACGCCGCGTACGTCAGCGGCATCAACTCCGCCCAGGCCGCCTCCATCCGCTCCGCGACCATCTCGATCTCGCGCTGCGGGAACGATGGGAAGGTCGCGTCGTCATGCTTGGTGCGCAGTCCCAGGAAGTGCATCAGGGAGCGCGCGTTGCAGGTCGCGTACATCGACGAGTACAGCCCGACCGGCAACGTGGTTCGCGCCACCTCCCGCGCGACACCCGCCTCCAGCATGCGCCGGTAGGCCGCGTACGCCGCCTCGTAGCCCGCCCGCGTCGCCTCGTCGACCACCGCGTGCTGCTCGGCCGTGCCGTCGACGAACTCGTACGCCCCCGGCTTGCCCCGCTGCACCAGCCGCCGCTCCGTCGCAGGTACATAGAACACCGGCAATAGCTCCCGATAACGCCCGCTTTCCTCGTTGTAAGACCATCCGACGCGGTGGCGGTGGAATTCGCGGAAGACGAAGATCGGGGCGCTGACGAAGAAGGTCATCGAGTTGTGCTCGAACGGGCTGCCGTGCTTGTCGCGCATCAGGTAGTTGATCAATCCCCTGGAGCGCGAGGCGTCCTTGTCCAACTCGTCGAGGGACTTCTCCCCCGCCGTGGAGACCCGGGCGGCCCAGAGCACGTCCTGGTCCGAGGCGCTGTGCTTGATCAGTTCGACGGTCACGTCGTCCCGGAATCGCACGTCGGCGGGCTGCTCCTGGGGTGTTTCGGTCACGCGGGGTGGCTCCTCGTCGGACGAACGCACGCAGCCGTGCGTCGATGAAGGGGGGTGCGGCGGCGGATAAGCCTAACCGCCGCTCGGAGCCGCGCTCGTCCCCGTGCCCGTCGGCGTGGAGCGCGGCACCACCACCGTGCTCGGCTGGGTCGACGGCCCCTCGGCGGGCCGCGTCGGCGCACCCGCCGGCAGCGCCGCGGATGTCGTGAAGGTCACCCGGTCCAGTCGGCCCATGTACGGCTGCACCTGGACCTCCAGCTTCCCGACCAGCTCCCTCGGCACCGCGAAGTTGTAGGTGATCACCGTGTCGGCGTTCACCGCGACCTCACCCGGGCCGCTGCGCGCCAAGCCGACCTTGGCGAGGGCGCACGGCAGCGCGTCCGGCCCCGCGTACAGGGTCACCTGGAACAGTTCGGCGACCAGGTTCGATCCGGTGCGGTTGCCGTAGCGGATCGGAATCGCCACGTCGACCGTCTCCCGCCGCTCGCCGGGCACGGCCGCCGTCCGGGTCACCGCCGGCGCCAGGGCGGTGACGGTCAGCCCGTTCGAGTAGGTGTGCGTCTGCTTCTTCTGTCCGGTCCCGCCGGACGGCGGCGGCGCGCCCGAGGGCGGCGGGGCCGCCGGGGTCGAGCCGTCGGTCGGATTCTTGTCGGGCAGATCCGGCGGATTGCCGGTGGGGCCGGCCGCGGCCGGCTTCGGCTTCTCGTCGTCGATCGTCGGACCCACCATGCAGCCGGTCGCGAGCACCGCGACCACCGCGCACACCGGGGCGATTCGTCGGACCCGGACCCCCATGACCATCCTCCGCTGCCGCGCCCACCAATCCTTGGCCGACAGCGTCGCACGACGCGCGCGGGGGCGGGAACGCCGGCGGCGCGTGTCGCCCACGGGTGTGTGCGTTCGGCGAGCGGCGGACAGGAAACCGTCGGGCGCGCGAGAATCGGCCGAACTCGACGATGGGGGCACCACATGAGCGATTGCTACGTACGGCCGGCCCACGCCGGAGACGGCCCCGCCCTGGGCGCCGCGCACGCCCGGGCCTGGCACGACGCCTACACCGGCGTGCTGCCCGCCGCGGCCTTGGCGGCGGCCACACCCGAGGCGTTGGCCGCCGAGTGGGAGGACGCCGCGGTCGCGCCACCCTCACCGCGCCACCGCGTGCTCGTGGCCTGCGCGGGCTCCACCGCGGCCGGCTTCGCGGCCCTCGTCCCCGGCTCGGACGAGGACCTCGACCCGGCCCGGGCGGGCGAGTTGGCGATCCTGGTGATCGACCCGGCCCGACAGCGCGAGGGGCACGCCTCCCGGTTGCTCACCGCGGTCGTCGCGGACGCGGTGTCCGACGGCGTGGACACACTGGTGACCTGGGTCCTGGAGAACGACAAGCCGCTGTACGACTTCCTGACCGGCGCGGGCTGGGCCGCGGACGGCGCCACCCGCGAACTGTGGGTGGACGAACCCGGCGGCGCGGTGATCCGCCAGGTGCGACTGCACACGGCGGTCTCCCCGATGCCCTGAGCAAAATCCGACCACGTTCGTCGCCCTACTCCGGGGTCGATCCGTTTCCGCCCGACGGCAATCCCGTGATGCGAGCGGGAAATCGGCGGGCGAAACGGCCGACGAACACGGTGAAGACCACACCGACGTGCCATTGAAGTGGGTAAGTCAGCCGACTTAACGTGGGCGCCGTGAGCCGAACTCCGACCCGCGAGCGCCTTCTGCTCACCGCCGAGCGGCTGTTCGCCGTACACGGAATCGACGCGGTCTCGCTGCGCCGGATCAGTGTCGCGGCGAGTCAGCGCAACAATTCCGCCGCGCAGTACCACTTCGGCAGCAAAGAGGAATTGATCCGGGCGATCTTCGGCTTCCGGCTCGCGGCGGTCAACGGGCGCCGCGAGGACCTGGTCCGCGCACTGGTCCGGGCCGGCCTCGACCGGGACCCCCGGGCCCTGGCAGAGGCCATGGTGCGCCCGCTGGCCGAACAGATCGACGTCGGGGGCAGCTTCTACCTGCGCTTTCTGGCCCGGGTGCACCAGCACCCGGGCGCCTCCGCCTATGCGCTGCCGGCGATGGGCCTGGAAGGCAGCTCGCCGGAGTTCGCCCACCTGATCGATCTGGCCCTGGGCCACCTGCCGAGCGCGGTGCGACGCAACCGGCTGCGCCTGGGCGGCAGCCTGGCCGTACACGCGACGGCCGATCGCGAGCAGCGCGTCCACGAGGGGCAGGCGCACGACGTGCTGCCGCCCGCGGCGTTCGTGGAGGACCTGGTGGACGCGGTGGCGGGCATCCTGGCCGCGCCCGTATCGGCCCGGCTGCTCACCGCCCTGGACCCGACCGCCGCGCAGCCGGCCACGCCCCACCCGCCCGGCCCCGCGACACTCGACCACCCGGCCGGCGCCAGACCCTAGCTAACGCGTGGCCGGCGCCCGGCCCGCGTGCAGGCGGATCGCGGTCAGCATCGCCCGGCGCCCGCGCGCGTTGTCGCGCGCGTCGCCGTAGGCCACGGCCAGCCGATACCAGCCCCGCCAGTCGTCCGGCGCGGCCTCCACCTCGGCCTTGCGCCGCTCGAACACCTCGTCGGCGCTGTCCCGATCGACCCGCCCGCCGGGGGTGCGGGCCAACTCGTCGGCCGGCAGCCCGCCCTCGGCCGCCAACTCGCGGGCCAGCCGCTGCATCGCGAAGCCGAAGCGCACCTCGCGCCAGATGTACCAGGCACCCACCACCGGCACGAGCAGGATCGCCAGCCCGAGCACGACGGTGACCGGCCGCCCGTCGCGAATCGCGATCATGCCGCGACTGCCGACGAGAAACACGTAGAAGACCAGAACCGCGATCAGCACGAGCGCGGTGACACGTTGCCTCACGATGCTCAGCCCAGATCGAGGAAGTGTTCCAGGCCCACGGTCAGGCCGGGCGTGGAGACCACACGACGCACCCCGAGCAGCACACCCGGCATGAAGGACGTGCGCTGGAACGAGTCGTGCCGGATGGTCAACATCTCGCCGTCGTCGCCGAGCAGCACCTCCTGGTGGGCGACCAGGCCGCGCAGCCGGACCGCATGCACCGGCACGCCGTCGACCTTGCCGCCGCGCGCGCCGTCCGGGTCGTCCACCGTCGCGTCGGGCATCTCCCCGAGACCGGCGCCCTCCCGCGCCTCGGCGATCAGCTCGGCGGTCCGGCGGGCGGTGCCGCTGGGCGCGTCGACCTTGTTCGGGTGGTGCAGTTCGACGATCTCGACCGACTCGTAAAAGCGCGCCGCCTGGGCCGCGAACCGCATCATCAGCACCGCGCCGATGCCGAAGTTCGGCGCGATCAAAACGCCGGTTTCCGGGCTCTTCGCCAGCCACTCGCGCAACTGCGCCAGGCGGTCGGGGGTGAAGCCGCTGGTGCCGACGACGGCGTGGATCCCGGCACCCGCGCAGTACTCCAGGTTGCCCATGACCACACCCGGGTGGGTGAAGTCCACGGCGACCTGCGCACCCGCCTTCGCGAGGTCGGCGAGGTCGTCTCCCTCGTCGACACGCGCCACCAGTTCGAGGTCGTCCGCCGCCTCGACGGCACGGCACACCTCGGTGCCCATGCGGCCGGCCGCACCGATCACACCCACCCGGATCGCAGTCATGATGTCGCGCACTCTCCCGTCAGCACAGTTCTTCGCCCCGATCGGCACCGCGGCCGATCGCAGCGCACCAACTTCCGTGCCCGCCGACCCGCTCGCGACCCGGCCGGCACGGTTTCGCCGTCGTTCAGGCCGACGCGGCGACGAAGTCCGCGTCGTCGGCGAACGGTCCGACCACGGCCAGCGTCGGCCGCGCGGCGAACAGGACCTTCGCCACGTCGTGGATCTCGTCGGCGGTCACCGCGGCGATCCGGGCCAGCACCTCGTCGACGGACAGGTGCTCGCCGTAGACGAGTTCGCTCTTGCCGATCCGGCTCATCCGCGACCCGGTGTCCTCCAGGCCGAGCACGGTCGAGCCACGCAGCTGGCCGATCGCCCGATCGATCTCGTCCCGGGGCAGCCCGTCGTGCACCACCCGCTCCAGCTCGGTCCGGCAGATCTCGATCACCTGGCGGGCCTTCTTGGGCTGGCAGCCGGCATAGATCCCGAACACGCCCAGGTCGGCGTAGCCGGAGTGGAACGAGTAAACCGAGTAGGCCAGCCCGCGCTTTTCCCGGATCTCCTGGAACAGGCGCGAGCTCATCCCGCCGCCCAGCGCCGTGTTGAGCACGCTGAGCGCGAACCGCCGGTCGTCGTCGCGGGCCAGGCCGGGCATCCCCAGGACCAGGTGGGCCTGCTCGGTCGGCCGGTTGAGCACCCGGACGCTGCCGGCCGCGCGGGTCCCGCGACCGCCGACGCGCGGCGCCGCGGCCACCGCGCCCTCGTCCACCTTGACCTGCGCGAACGCCTTCTTGACCAGCCGGACCACCTTGGCGTGGTCGACGTTGCCGGCCGCGGTCACCACCATGTTCGGCGCCTTGTACCGGCGCCGGTAGTAACCGTTGATCTGGGTCCGGGTGAGCGCGTTGATCGACTCGACGGTGCCCAATACGGGCCGCCCGAGCGGGGCGTCGCCGAGCATCGCGTCGTAGAAGAGTTCGTGCACCAGGTCGCCGGGCTCGTCCTCGTTCATCGCGATCTCCTCGAGGATCACGCCGCGTTCGGCGTCCACGTCCTCGGAGTCGATCAGCGAGCCGGTCACCATGTCGCAGATCACGTCGATGGCGAGCGGGAGGTCGGTGTCGAGCACGCGTGCGTAGTAGCACGTGTACTCCTTGGTGGTGAACGCGTTCATCTCACCACCGACGGCGTCCAGTTCCGCGGAGATCTCCAGCGCGTCGCGCTTCGCGGTGCCCTTGAACAGCAGGTGTTCGAGGTAGTGCGAGGTGCCGGCCAGGGCGGGGGTCTCGTCGCGCGAGCCCACCCCGACCCAGATGCCGAAGGTCGCGGAGCGCACGGACGGCATGTTCTCGGTGATCACCCGCAGGCCGCCGGGCAGGACCGTGCGGCGGACGGCACCCACACCGTCCGCGTCACGCAGCAGGGTCTTCGTGGAACCAGGCCGCTGCGCGGACGCAGCGGCCTGGTTCTTCGACGAGGAGGACGTCACTTGGCGGCAGCGTCCTCGGTGTCCTCGGCGGCGTCGCCTTCGCCCTCGATGACCGGGACGAGCGACAGCTTGCCGCGCTGGTCGATCTCGGCGATCTCGACCTGCACCTTGTCGCCGACCTTGATCACGTCGTCGACGTTCTCGACGCGCTTGCCACCGGCGATCTTGCGCAGCTGCGAGATGTGCAGCAGGCCGTCCTTGCCGGGCATGAGCGACACGAACGCGCCGAACGTGGTGGTCTTGACAACCGTACCCAGGTAACGCTCCCCGACCTCGGGCATCGTCGGGTTGGCGATCGCGTTGATCGTCGCCCGCGCGGCCTCGGCCGAGGTGCCGTCCGAGGCACCGATGTAGATCGTGCCATCGTCCTCGATGGTGATCTCGGCACCGGTGTCGTCCTGGATCTGGTTGATCATCTTGCCCTTCGGGCCGATGACCTCGCCGATCTTGTCCACCGGGATCTTGACGGTGATGATGCGCGGCGCGAACTTCGACATCTCGTCCGGAGTGTCGATCGCCTCCATCATCACGTCGAGGATGTGCAGACGGGCGTCCTTGGCCTGCTTGAGCGCCGCGGCCAGCACCGACGCGGGAATGCCGTCCAGCTTGGTGTCGAGCTGGAGCGCGGTGACGAACTCCTTGGTGCCGGCGACCTTGAAGTCCATGTCGCCGTACGCGTCCTCGGCACCGAGGATGTCGGTCAGGCACACGTACTCGGTCTTGCCGTCGACCTCGTCCGAGATCAGGCCCATCGCGATGCCCGCGACCGGCGCCCGGAGCGGCACACCGGCGTTGAGCAGCGACATCGTGGACGCGCAGACCGAGCCCATCGAGGTCGAGCCGTTGGAGCCGAGCGCCTCGGACACCTGGCGGATCGCGTACGGGAAGTCCTCGCGCGCGGGCAGCACCGGCAGCAGGGCGCGCTCGGCGAGCGCACCGTGGCCGATCTCGCGGCGCTTGGGCGAGCCCACGCGGCCGGTCTCGCCGACCGAGTACGGCGGGAAGTTGTAGTTGTGCATGTAGCGCTTGCGCGTCTCGGGCGAGAGCGTGTCGAGCATCTGCTCCATGCGCAGCATGTTCAGCGTGGTGATGCCCAGGATCTGGGTCTCGCCGCGCTCGAACAGGGCCGAGCCGTGCACGCGCGGGATGACCTCGACCTCGGCCGACAGGGTGCGGATGTCGGTCAACCCGCGACCGTCGATGCGCACCTTGTCGCGCAGCACGCGCTGCCGGACGAGCTTCTTGGTCAGCGCGCGGAACGCGCCGCCGATCTCCTTCTCGCGACCCTCGAACGCCGGGAGCAGCTTCTCCGCGGCCAGGTCCTTGACCCGGTCGAGCTCGCTCTCGCGGGCCTGCTTGCCGGCGATGGTCAGCGCGGCCGACAGCTCGTCGGTCACCGCGGCGGCCAGCGCCTCGAAGACGTCGTCCTGGTAGTCCAGGTAGACCGGGAACTCGCCGGTCTCCTTGGCGGCCTTGTCGGCCACCTCGACCTGCGCGGCGCACAGCGCCTTGATGAACTTCTTGGCGGCCTCGAGGCCGTCGGCGACGACCTCCTCGGTCGGCGCCTCGGCGCCGCCCTTGACCAGCTCGATCGTGCCGGTCGTGGCCTCGGCCTCGACCATCATGATCGCCACGTCGCCGTCGTCGAGCACACGGCCCGCGACGACCATGTCGAACACGGCGCGCTCGAGCTCGGTGTGCGTCGGGAAGCCGACCCAGGTGCCGTCGATCAGCGCCACCCGGACGCCGCCGATCGGGCCGGAGAACGGCAGGCCCGCGAGCTGGGTGGACATCGAGGCCGCGTTGATCGCGACCACGTCGTACAGGTGGTCCGGGTTGAGCGCCATGATCGTCTCGACGATCTGGATCTCGTTGCGCAGGCCCTTCTTGAAGGACGGGCGCAGCGGACGGTCGATCAGCCGACAGGTGAGCACGGCGTCCTCGGACGGGCGGCCCTCGCGGCGGAAGAAGGAGCCGGGGATCTTGCCCGCGGCGTACATGCGCTCCTCGACGTCCACCGTCAGGGGGAAGAAGTCGAGCTGGTCCTTGGGACGCTTCGAGGCGGTGGTGGCCGAGAGCACCATGGTGTCGTCGTCCAGGTAGACCACGGCGGAGCCGGCGGCCTGCTTGGCGAGGCGGCCCGTCTCGAAGCGGATGGTGCGGTTGCCGAAGGTGCCGTTCTCGATGACTGCTTCGGCGAAGCTGATGTCGGGACCCTCCACGGGTGCCCTCCTCGTTCGTTTCGAGGGAGGTCCGCGGCGCATGACGCCTGAGGGCCGACCGTGCCGGTCTTCGATCGAAGCACCCGGGTGCGTTACCCGGGGGCCACTACCGAGGACCGGCGCTGGAGGTCGGCGCCTTGGTCGCGACGCGGCGCTCCCAGTGTTTGTCGTTCGTCCTCGTCGTCGGGCGTGCGCGAGGCACGACCGACGTCGATTGTCTTGTTCTATCTCACCGCGGATGCCCGCGTGCGGAACACAGCCTACAAAGACGGCGTCCGGATACGGCGAAGGAGCGGCTTGTGCAAGCCGCTCCCCCGTCGTGTGTTGCTAGCGGATGCCGACGCCGCTGCGGCGGATGCTCAGGCGGTCGGTCAGCGTGCGGTAGCGCTCGATGTCCTTCTTGGCCAGGTAGCCGAGCAGGCGACGACGCTGGCCGACCAGGAGCAGCAGGCCCCGGCGGCTGTGGTGGTCGTGCTTGTGCTCCTTGAGGTGCGCGGTGAGCTCGTTGATCCGGTAGCTCAGGATCGCGACCTGCACCTCGGGGGAGCCGGTGTCGCCTTCCTTGGTGGCGTAGTCGGCCATGATCTGCTTCTTCGTTGCGGTGTCGAGCGACACGTGTTCTCCCTCTGCAAGGTGGTGAGCGCCACCGGTCTTACTCACGGCGGCGACTGGGCTCACATGGTGCGGGCGCGCGGCCCGTGGGCAGCACGCATCCCGGGCACGCGGCTCCGGGATACGGACAACCCTAGCAGGAGCGCATCAGGCCGTGATGTTCCGCAGCTTGTCGTACAGATCCAGCACCGCCAGGCACAGCGGTACGACCGACACCATCAGCATGCCTTCGAGCACGTCCATCAGCCGCCCCCAGAAGGGGGACAGGCCGCGCGAGGGCACGGTGGTCGCCACGATCGCGAGCAGCGCGCCGACCACGCAGACCAGCGCGAAGATCCAACCCTGGCGCTCCTTGTCCGCCATGCCGGTGTCCAGGGCCAGGCCGACGAACAACATCGCCAGGGCGAGCAGGCCGGCCGTGTACAGGACGGTGACCTGGGTGGTGTGCCGGAACAGGCGGGCCCGGCACAGGGTGACCAGGGCGAGTACGGCGGTCAGGGCCCGGGCCCACAGGGTGTCGACGCTGCCGAGCACGACGCAGGAGGCGACGAGCGCGGCGGCGCAGGCGCCGGCCAGGCCGCTGAGCACCTCGTGGCCGCGACGGGCGCGGGCGGCGACGTCGGCGTGGTCGAGGGTGTCGCTCTGGCGGGAGGTCGGCGCGTCGGAGGGCAGGAAGCCGATCGGCAGCCGGGCCAGGCGGGCCGCCCAGGAGGGCAGGAAGGCGATCATGGCGAGGGCGACGGTGCCGGTGACCGCGGCGGCCTCGCGGGGGGCGCCGTCGACGGTGATCAGGCCGAAGGTGGCGAGCGTGCCCAGGGCGCCGGCGCCGGCGCCCGCGATGTAGACGGCGCCGCGGGCGGGCAGCAGGGCGGCGATCAGGGTGGAGACGACGAGCACGGCGACGCAGGCGACCAGGAACTGGACCCGGCCCGGGCCCTCGCGGACCGGCGGCTCGATCAGGCCCAGGCCCGCCAGGAACGCGTTCGGCAGCGCGCCGAGGCCGAGCACGGCGCCGCCGGAGTGGTCCCCGTACACCCGGGCGCGCACGCCCGCGACCACGGTCAGCACCAGGGCCAGCGAGCCGCCGACGATGGCGGGCAGGCCGTGCGGCAGGGGGGTCATGCGCCAGAGCACGACGGCGCCGAGGGTGAAGAAGACGGCCGCGCCGGACAGACCGGCGATGCGCAACATCTCCGGCGTCCACAGCCGGTTGTCGCCGGTGACGGAGGTGGCCACCGAGTCGGCGACGTCGTCGTACACCGGCGGGGGCGGCGCGTCCGCGAGCGCCGTGAAGCGCAGCAGTTCGCCGTCGCGCACGTTTTGCGCGGCCAGCGTGAGTCCGCTGTCCAACGCCTCGCCGTCGAGCCTGGTGAGCTGAAAGCCGGTCACCGCGCCGTTGCGCTGGGTCTGCCCCGACAGCCGCAGGATCTCCGGGTACAGCTCCGCGAGCGGGACCTCCTCCGGCAGCGCGAGGTCTACGCGACAGTCCGGTGCGATGACGGTGATCCGGGCGAACCCGGTGGTGACCGTCGTGGTCGTGGAGTTCACCTGTGCAGATCCCCCTGCTTGTAGCCGCCCCGTGTCCCGCGACCCCGAGGGGGCGGGACGACGACTCTATACGTCACCGCTTCACGCGACGGTGGCGCCGGGAAGACCGGCCAGTAGTATGCGGCGCACACACGAACGGACCACCGGTCCACCGTGTGTCATGGAGACGACCCTGACGGGGTGGGTTGACTCACATCACCTGCTCCTTTTCCGTGCTTTGCGGCGGGTTCGATCCGTGTCCGGGATCCTCGCGACGGATGAGGCTGATTCACCTTGACCGTGGTCATCGTCAAGCGCCCGCCCAGGGTGCTGCCCTCTCCTGTCCCCACGGAGGAGATCCGACTCCAATCGCCACCCGAGTTGGAGCGCCCGACCGATCAGAACTGGATCATGAGCGTGCTCCCGATGATGGGCATGCTCGGGTCGGCGGGCTTCTTCTTCATGCCGGGCGCGCCCAAGATGATGATGGTCATGGGCGGCATGATGATGATCTCGTCGCTGGTCATGGTGGTCGCGAACATCCTCAAGTCGCGTGGCGGCAACCGGGTGCAGATGCTCGACTCCCGGCGCGACTACCTCAAGTACCTCGCCCAGCAGCGCAAGGAGGTCCGGCGGACCGCCCGCAAGCAGCGCGACGCGCAGTTGTGGACGCATCCGGATCCGGGCCAGTTGTGGTCGGTGGCCGCGGGCGAGCGGCGGATCTGGGAACGGCGGGCCGGCGACCCCGACTTCGGGCAGGTCCGGGTCGGGGTGGGTCAGCAGCAGTTGTCCACCCCGCTGGTGGCTCCGGACACCGCGCCGCTGGAGGAGTTGGAGCCGCTGTGCGCGGACGCCATGCGGCGGTTCCTGCGCACCCAGGCGACGCTGGACGATCTGCCGATGGCGGTCTCGCTGCGCTCCTTCTATCACCTGACCGTCTCGGGCGAGCCGGAGCGGGTGTACGGGCTGACCCGGTCGATGCTGGGCCAACTCGCGGTGCTGCACTCCCCCGACGACGTGCGCATCGTGGTCGCGTGCGACACGAACTCGCTGCCTCGTTGGGACTGGCTCAAGTGGCTGCCGCACGTGCAGCACCCGTCCCAGTCGGACGGCGCGGGCTCGGTGCGGATGATCGCCGGCGACCTCGGCGAGATCGAGGAGTGGCTGGCCGAGGAGTTGGCCGGGCGTTCGCGGTTCGCGGCCGGTGCGCAGCCGGTGCCGGACCAGCCGCATCTGGTGGTGGTGCTCGACGGCGGCGGGGTGCCGGCCAACTCGCTGCTGGCGGGCGCGGACGGGTTGCAGGGCGTGACCATCGTCGAGGTGGTCCCCGGGCCGCTGGACGAGTTGCGCGGCGGGCTGGCGATCATCGCCGAGGAGGACCGGCTGACGCTGGAGTCGACGGCGGGCGCGTACGAGGGGGTGCCCGACTTCCTGTCGGCGGGCGACGCGGAGGCGCTGGCCCGCAAGCTCGCGCCGCTGCGGCTGTCGGCGAACGACGACGACGAACCGCTACTGGCCAATCTGGACTTCACCGACCTGATGGGCATCGGCGACGCGGCCCAGGTGGACGTATCGCAGACCTGGCGGCCCAGGCCGCCGAACGACCGGCTGCGGGTGCCGATCGGGATCGGCCAGAACGGCGAGCCGATCATGCTGGACCTCAAGGAAGCGGCGATGGAGGGCATGGGTCCGCACGGCCTGTGCGTCGGCGCGACCGGTTCCGGCAAGTCGGAGCTGCTGCGCACCCTGGTGCTCGGCCTGGCGACCACGCACAGCTCGGAGATCCTCAACTTCGTGCTCGCCGACTTCAAGGGTGGCGCGACCTTCTCCGGGATGTCGGACATGCCGCACGTGGCGGCGGTGATCACCAACCTCTCCGACGACCTGACCCTGGTCGACCGCATGCGCGACTCGATCACCGGTGAGCTGAACCGACGCCAGGAGTTGCTGCGTTCGGCGGGCAACTACGCCAACATGCACGACTACGAGCGGGCCCGGGTGGCCGGCGCGGCCCTGGAGCCGCTGCCCTCGCTGGTGATCATCATCGACGAGTTCAGCGAACTGCTGACCGCCAAGCCGGACTTCATCGACATGTTCATCCAGATCGGCCGCATCGGCCGATCGCTCGGCGTACACCTGCTGCTCGCGTCGCAGCGGCTGGAGGAGGGCAGGCTGCGCGGGTTGGACACCTATCTGTCCTACCGGATCGGGTTGCGCACCTTCTCCGCCGCCGAGTCGCGCGCGGCGATCGGCGTGCCCGACGCGTACCACCTGCCGTCGGTGCCCGGCGCGGGTTACCTCAAGTTCGACACCGAGTCGATGGTGCAGTTCAAGGCCGCGTACGTGTCCGGCACCTACCGCGCCTCGGACCGGATCCGGCGCAACCGCACGGGCTCGCCGATGCCGGTGCTGTTCGACAGCCGGTGGACGGCCGCGAACACGTGGAACCGACAGCCGGACCTGCCACCGGAGCCCGAGCCCGAGCCGGACGTCGACAGCGCGCTCGCGGACACCGTGCTTGACGTGATCGTGCGGCGGATGGTCAACCAGGGCCCGCCGGCGCACCAGGTGTGGCTGCCGCCGCTGGCCGAGTCCAACTCGGTGGACCGGATGTTGCCGCCGCTGCGCGTCACCGCGGAGCGCGGGTTGAGCTCGCCCGAATGGGGGGCGAACGGCCGCCTCGTGGTGCCGCTGGGCCTGGTGGACAAGCCGTTCGAGCAGCGCCGCGACGTGATGTACGCGGACCTGTCCGGCGCGGCCGGCCACGCCCTCGTCGTGGGCGGCCCGCGCAGCGGCAAGAGCACGCTGATGCGCACCATGATCACCTCGTTCGCGCTCACCCACACGCCGGCCGAAGTGCAGTTCTACGTCCTGGACTTCGGCGGCGGCGGGATGGTCGCGCTGAGCGATCTGCCGCACGTGGGCGGGGTGGCGGGCCGGCTCGACGCCGAGCGGGTGCGCCGGATCGTCAGCGAGGTCAAGGGCATCCTGGACCGGCGCGAGGAGATGTTCCGGGTCAACAACATCGACTCGATCGACACGTTCCGCCGACGCCGCGCCGCGGGCACGCTGCCGGACGAGGCGTGGGGTGACGTCTTCCTGTTCGTCGACGGCTGGTTGACCCTGCGCAACGACTTCGACGCGCTGGAGGCCGAGGTCACCGACATCGCCACGCGCGGTCTGGGCTTCGGGGTGCACGTGGTGCTCTCCGCGTCCCGGCATCCGGAGATCCGGCCCGCGCTGAAGGACCAGATCCAGACCCGGCTCGAACTGCGGCTCGGCGAGACGATGGAGTCCGAGGTCGACCGGCGGCTCGCGGCGAACGTGCCCTCCGGCGCGCCCGGTCGCGGTCTGTCCCCGGACAAGCTGCACTTCCTGGCCGCGTTGCCCCGGATCGACGGCTCGTCGACGGCGGAGGACCTGGGCGAGGGCATGGCGGCGATGGTCGGCGCGGTCAAGGCGGCGTGGGCGGGCCCGCCCGCGCCGCCGGTGCGGGTGTTGCCGATGTTGCTGCCGTACGAGCAGTTGCCGACGCCGGCGCAGGTGTCCGGCCGGGGGATCCCGATCGGTGTGGACGAGCAGACGCTCAGCCCGGTGTACCTGGACTTCAACGTCGACACGAACTTCGTGCTGTTCGGCGAGAGCGAGTCGGGCAAGACCAACTTCCTGCGGCTGCTCTCCCGGGGCATCGCCGAGCGGTACACCCCGGCCGAGGCGCGGATCATCGTGTCCGATTACCGGCGCACGCTCTTGGACGTGGTCCCGGAGTCGCACCTGCTGGAGTACGCGGCGGCGGCACCGGCGCTGACCTCGTTCATGGCCGAGATCCGCGGCGGCATCGAACGGCGGCTCCCGGGGCCGGAGGTGACGCAGGAACAGCTGCGCAACCGGAGCTGGTGGAGCGGCCCGGAGCTGTTCCTGCTGATCGACGACTACGACCTGGTGGCCTCCTCCAGCGGCAACCCGGTGGGCAGCATCGCCGAGTTCCTGCCGCTGGCCCGCGACGTCGGCCTGCACCTGATCATCGCCCGCAGCAGCGGCGGTGCGGGCCGCGCGCTGTACGAGCCCGTGCTGCAAAAGCTCCTCGACCTGGGCACGTCCGGCCTGATCCTGTCCGGCAACCGGGACGAGGGCGCCCTGATGGCCAACGTCAAACCGACCCAACTCCCGCCGGGGCGTGGCCAGTTGATCACCAGGCGGCGAGGCGTGCAGCTGATCCAGACGGCCTGGCTGCCGGACAACTGACGGCATTTCGCGTCGGTATGCCGAACCCACCATCCGAATAGTTATAACGGAACGTCAGCCTCCTCTTGCGGTCCGCTGACCATTCGTGGATCAATGGTCAGCGCCGCGACGCGCAGGCGTGTCCGACGTCCGCCGGGGAGGGTCGCGGCCGAAGGTCACCAAGCCCGGGGGAAACGTTGGCTATGGCGGGATCCGGTTTTCAGATCAGCCTGGAGATGCTGGAGAAGTTTCAGGGGGCGTTGGAGGGAGTGCTCGCCGATCTGATCGGCGAGGATCCGGGGGCGAACGCGGCCGAACACGGGATCGGCGCGACCGACTTGGGCGTGTCCTTCGCGGAGGCCCCGATGATCGGGGGAGTGATCCAGGAGACCGCCACCCGATTGCGCGCACTGATCGCCACGCTGCACGACCAGATCACGGCGATGAAGTTGTCGATCAAGGTGACCGGCGCGAACACGGCCGACGTGGACGACGACACGCGCCGCGCGCTGAACGAGATCATGGCGCGGATCGGCCAGGGTGGACAGACGCCGGTGACGACGGGATCGACGACCAAGTCGGGCGGCACGGTGGGTCTGGAATGACACGACTACACGAATCCGGCGTCGTGGGGGGAATCTGATGGTGCACGCGGACGGCGCGCCGACCGGGGGACCGGGCGGCGGCGGAACCGACTTCGAGGGATACACGCTCGAACAACTGCAGGCGATGATCGCCGGGGCGAACCCCTCGGCACTGGGTGTCTACGCCGACAAGCTGCACGGAACCGCCCAACGCATCCAAACCGCCACCGACGGCCTCACCAAGTGCATCCAGGCCCTCAGCGGCGCCTGGGAGGGCCCGGCAGCGGAAAGCTTCCGCACGTGGGCCGGCGGCGTCACGGCCGCCGCAACCGGCCTCGGCGACTACGTCTCGGCGGCCGGCACCCACGTCAACCACGTGGGCCAACAAATCTTCGTAGCCAAGATGCGCATGCCACGGGTGCCCCCGACAGTCCTGGCCACAGCCAACCAGGGCCCGGTAGCGGTCGTCTCAGCCGCCACAAACCCACCCCCCGGCGGCGTCGACCCAATCAAAGCCCACGAGGAAGCCAAGGCACAGGTAGACGCAGCCCACCGCGAAGCAGTAACCCAAATGCGCACATTGGCCTCGACATACCGCGTCACCGCGTCCGACCTGAAGGCCCTACAAGCGCCGGTGTTCCCCAATCCTCCGGGATACGGGCCAATCGACCAAGAGAGAACCATTGAAGGAGTCGCCAACACGAGCTCAGTCGGCGGTACTGCCGGTGAACATAGCGGCGGCGGGTCAGAAACTCGTTCAGGACCGAGCGGCTCGCGCAGCGGAATCTATTCGGCACCCGCGGAACAACCGAGCGGCGGCAGGGCGCCAGGCTTCGGATCTCCTGGCGAAACAACTCCCTACACCCCGCAGTCGACAAGTTTGCAAGGTGGCACTTCACTCACTGCATCGCCGGCGACTGATGTTCCCTGGACTCCGCAAAGCTCCGGCAGTAATCCCAGCTCCATGCCTACCGGCGCCAATCCGCCCGGTGGGCTCCCAGGGATTAGCCCGATCACTTCCACAGGTTCGGGACAGATCACAACGCCCCACACCGGAGGCAGCCGCACCACCGGAGGCCCGGGGGCTACCCCACGGAATAGCTACGCCGGAGGACCAGGAGGCGCGCCCCCGCATGGTGGAAGCAGAGCTCCAGGGGTGATCCCGGGAAGTGGGACTACGCCCGGAAATGGGGGTGGGCGAGGTACCTTCAGCGCTCGGCCCGAAGCTCGCGGCCCAGCATCGAATCCCGTAAGCGGCACATCCGCGTCAGGGCCGACAGGGCGTACGGCAGGCATGCCCGGAGCAGCAGGTGCGCCGGCCTTCCCAGCAGGTCGACCAACTGGCGGATCCGGTCGCCGTCTAGCCGCTTCGCAAGGTGGATCCGTCGGTAACGTTTCTCGTGCCGCGTCCAGTCGCAACTCCCCGAGGTTGCAAGCGCTTCCTGCGGAGCCAAATGCAACCAGAACCGGCAGCGCTGGCACACAGCGCAACCCTGCGGCTCCCGGGGAACGAACCCCATTTACAGGCGGTGCTCGCTCGGAACAGGTCCGTCGGCGCACACCTCGCGTGGACAACGACGACGACAACGTCTGGGATGGCCCCCGTCGGCCGGGTGTGGTCCCACCTGTCATCGAATAGACCACGCCCCTCCCACCCTTGGAAGGACACCTACATCGTATGAGCGGACGACCTATGCAAGCCCATCGGCTGTCCGTCATGCTCAGCACGCTCTTCGTGATTCTGATCGGCAGTGGACCCTTTGCACCACCCGCCCGGGCCGACTCCCTCCGCGCCCAGCAATGGTACTTGGATACATGGAAAATCGACGAGGCATGGAAGATTTCTCGCGGCAACGGCATCACTGTTGCGGTAATCGACTCTGGCGTTGACGCTACGCATCCGGATTTGGTGGGGCAGGTACTGCCTAGTTTGAGCACAGCCGGGGATGCCAATGGTCACGGCACCGGTATGGCGAGTCTCATTGCTGGTCATGGCAGAGCTGGTGGCGGGCAGGGAATTTACGGCGTGGCTCCCGGAGCCAAGATCCTGCCGTTCAGAGCTCTCGATGGCTTGGCCGGTAGGCAGGACACAAATTCGGTGGCGGAGGGCATTCGCCTAGCCGCAGATTCCGATGCCAAAATCATCAGCATCTCGTTGGCCGGAAGCAACAATGTTCCAGCTGAGGGGGAGGCTGTAGCATACGCGCTCAGCAAGGGAAAACTAGTCGTCGCTGGCGCAGGAAACACACCGGACAGTCGTGACAACGTGCCGGTCTACCCAGCGACGCGCCCAGGCGTTCTAGCCGTTAGCGCAGTGGATCGTGAAGGAAAACCCGCCAACAACAGTGTGCGCGGGTCGTGGGTCGCGCTGGCGGCCCCGGGCGCCGACATCCCTCGCGCCTGCGTCACCGAGACCCGCTACTGCCTGGGCACCGGTTCCAGTGACGCCACCGCGCTTACCTCTGGGGTGGCGGCGCTTGTGTGGTCGGTGCATCCCGATTGGACTGCCAATCAGGTCATTCGGCGGCTGATCGATACTGCCAATCGGCCTACCGAGCCTGTTCCTTCCGACACCTTTGGCTACGGGGCCGTGAGTCCCCGTAAGGCCCTTGCTGCCACCGACACGCCTGGGCCGGCCGATGTGAATCCGCTCGTCGGCGTGCGTGGGGACAAGCCGAGTGCGCCGCCCACCACCGGCGCGTCCAGCGGCCCGCCTGCGGCAACTGCGCCACCCGCAAGTACCGCGCCCCCGGCGGCAGTCGCCGGCAAGTCCGACGACGAGGACAGCCTCCTCGTTCCGATCCTCATCGGCACCGCCGCCGTCGTCGTCCTCGGCGCCGGCGCCGCCGTCGTCACCATGCGCCGTCGCCGGGCCCGCGAGCTCGCGGCCCGTCAACAGGCCGCTGCGCCGCCCTGGCCCACCGTACCGCCGACCTACCACCCGCCGGGCGGCGGCCACCCCTACGACCGGCGCTGAGCGCGACGGCACGCCCGATCCCGCCTACTTCGCCGAAGTCGCGCCGCCGCCCGCGCATGCCGATTCGGGCGCGGCCGCCACGATGGCCGCCTTCAACTCCCGCAGCGGCCGGAGCCGTTCATCGAAACGTTCGAGTGCATGGACCAGGGCCGCGTTTTCGGCGGGAATCACTCCGGGCTCGCAGCCCCACGCGATCGTGCGACGACGTTCGGCGTTTTGGGGGTACTGCCAGGCGAAGGCCGCGTTCATGCTCGTGAAGCGAAGGGCTCGTTCGCCCTTCTCGTTGAAAACATCACACCAGGACACATCGGTTCGGGCGGTCTCGAACTTCTCCGCCGACCACCTTGTCGTATCCGTGATCCCGAGAGCCGTCGCGTCCACAGGTAGACACCGCCCATCCTGCGGAAGCGGCTCTCTGCGCACCGGTCCCGCGGAAATGTCCAGTTCCGGGATACGGTCCGGGCAGCCCATGGCCTCGAGCCCGCGATTCGTCAAACGGGCGAGCATCGAAGCCAGGATCGGCCGTATGTTCTTGAGCGAAGCATCCTGCGAGCGCCGCACACCGATGTTGGCGAACCTCGCCGTCTTGCGTGTCTCCTCGGGGCCTGCCGAACACGCCGGCACCCGTAGCCACGCCTCGTTGTCGGTGACCGCTCCGCTGATGCCACCGCCGAGCGGGGTGGCGCCGGTGGGGAAGTCCTCGGCGATCTGACCTTCCACGGCCCAGTCGGCAATGAACAATCTGAAAGCGAATTCGGCGCGATCGTCATCTCGGGATGTGTTGAGCCGCGTCCCTTGTGGCTGTACACGTCCCCGGGCAACCGGCACCGAGAGGTAGCAGTTCGTGGTACCGATGTGATCCCGGTCGACCGGGGTCACGGATATCACGCGCCCGATACGACCGTGCTTGCCCATGGACGATCCACTGATGAAACGCGCCACCTCGGCCCCGGACATCGCATCGAAACAAAACTTTTCCGGGGCCGAGTAGGTCTTCTCCTGCCACGGCAGCCGATCACTGTGACCCAGAAATACCCCGACAGCAGTCAATGAGACGCACGTCGCGAGAGCGATCACCAATCGCCGAGTCCGAAACGCCCAAGGAGATCGATCGGACATTATCGCACCCTTCAATTTTTCGAATTCACGAACAGAAGCCGTGGACTGCTATTTATCGAAAATCTGCTGCACCATGTGGCTGCCGTTTCCGTAGTACAGCTGCGAATTCCCGAGCAGGCCTTGAAGCTTCACGTCGAAGTCCGGAGCCCCTCGCTCCGGAGAGCTTTCGGCAAATGCCTTCAGCGCCGCGCTCCATCGATCCGCATTTTCCTTGCGCATGGCCTCCAGGTCGATCGAGGTCTGCTCGGCGATCTCACTGCTGCGGTCGGCATACCAGTGATCGGTAATAAGATTCACCCTCCGCTGGGCGAAGTCTCCCAAAAAGGCGAGTTGCGGGGGCAGGACAACCCCTGCCACCGCATTCGCTCCACCACCGTAGCCGTGGTAGAGATATTTACTGTCCCAACTCCTCGCGGTATCCGAGTCGCTTCCGTAGTCCATGATCACCTGTGCTCGAATTTCATCGAGCGCGCCCAGGGCCCTGGATCCGGCGTTGACCTCCACCTTCACCGCTTCCGGATCGACGGGGGTGGCCATTCTTGCCGCGCCGTAATTGAGTTCCTGATCATAGAGCAACCTGAAGGCTTCCGGGTTCTCGGATGCGCCCTTCATCGCCCTGACCAGATCGTTCGTGTTACCGAAGAGGGAATGATGGAGTCGATCTCCCGAGAGACTGAGATGCGTTTCGTCCACATATTCCGCGAATATGTTCGCCATACTGTCGCTCATGCTCCCGGGTACCGCGCCGTGCAACCCTCCCCGGCCCCCGATGTAGTTGACCGCGTCCGCCGCGATACGCCGCATGACGTCATCGTGCGGGGCCATCGGGGAATCGGGGAGGCCCACCGCGCCGGTGGGGATTCGGCCGGTCGTGGCGGCCTGGAGCGCATTCCCGAGAGCATCGAAGCTCGTCGGCTCGCCGCCGCCACCGCCGATGTGGTCCGAAATCGGGCTGCGGCCCTTGAACAGGTAGTCGAGCCGGGCCGGTCCGCCGTCGCCGAAGAAGCCCTTCGCCGCCTCGGGGTTCCAACTCATCGCCGTCAGCACGCCGGTCACCGGATCGTAGCCGCTGCCCGGACGGGAGAGATCCAGGCCGAAACGCGGCGGCGGAATGAGGGTCGTGCTCCAGATCGAGGGCTTGCCGGCGGCCTTCTCGAACGCGATCACCTCATCGGCGGTCTGTCGCAGGAAGGCGGTGTCGTATGTGCCGTGGCCCAGCAGCGTGCCCAGCAACTGGTACCCGTAGACCGTGGCCCGTCCCGGATACGCGTCACCGTCGCCGACGCGGACGAACTTTCGGCCCGCCTCCGTCATCGACGCCATCCACGCGGGGTCCTTGACCAGTCGCGGACTGGCCGCGGCCAGGGAATTGCCCAAGTCGGTCTGAAGTTGCCTCAGGTCCGCCAGTCTCGGGTCATTCTTGTCGCCCGCGCCTATCCGCGCGTTCATCTGCGCGATCAGACCGGTGGCATCGTAGAGGCCGGTGGGTTTCATCGAACGAGTCAGTGCTTCGGCGAAGTTCGGGTTTCCGGAGTTCGCCTGCATGATGTTGCGCAGCAGGTCGAGATCACCCGAATCGAGCGAGGACAGGCGGGTGAACAGGTCGGCGGCGCGCTTGGCGTCCGCCTCGGCACCGCCACCGAGCGCGTCGGGCGAGTCGAACAAGGTCGCGTCCTTGCCGCGCGTGGCGCGCAACGCCGCCGCCCCCCGCTCGTCCGCGTCGCCGGCTCGACGCAGCAGGTCGGCGATCCGGCGACCGATTTCCTCGGCATGTGAGCGCTGCTCGGCCGTGTAACGATCGCCGGCCTCCTTGCTCACCTCCGGCTGCCCCGGAGCAACCTGCATCGGTGGCCAGCTGACCGCCCCGTCCGGCGCGATCACGAGTTTCTTGGCGGCGGCCTCCGCCTCGATCGCCTGCAACTCCTCACGCAGCTTGCGAAGATCGCCGTTGACATCACTGAGCACGGAAGCGACGGCCCGACTCTCGAGCGTGGCGTTGGTCAACTGCTTGTGCACCGTATCGATGCGCAGGCCGGCGAACTTGGCGGAAAGCCCCTGCCACTTACCGCTCTTGATCGGCCCCGACAACTCGGCGCCCAGGCGGAGTTCAACGCCTTGCATCCGTCCGGCCAGGGCGTCCCAATACGCCACCGCCGCCGACAGGCCATCGAGATTGGCCTGTCGAAACTGTGCGAGGTTCATCGCTTCTCCTCAAGAACCGAACAGGTTGGTGTTGACATGCTCGGTATGCCGGTACTGGTCGGCGTTGGCGCGCAAGGCTTCCGCCGCCAAACCGAACTGGGCCGCGGCGGAGGCAGCCTGCAAGGGCCAGTCGTGTGCCAACTCGCGCAGCGCCGCCTGCATGGCGTGGCCCTCCAGCCCGGCCGCCGCGGTCTGGGCGGTGGCGTCGGCGTCCTGGTTGATCTTCAGAATCTCGCCCTGGAAGCCTTCGGCCGTGCCGGCGAGTCGGGTCAATTGGTCCGCTTCCACGTACGTGCGACCCGGCACGTCGAACGAGCCGCCGGGGTCCTGAATCGGCGGAACACCCGGAGGCGGGTTCGGTGGGCCGGCCGGAGCCGGGTGCGAGCCGGGCGGCGCGGGATCGGTCTCGTGAAACTGATCGGGAAAGGCGATACGGCTCAAGTTCGTATCGGGTATGCCGCTTGACATGTTTTCCCCAGGTGGTCCGATGAGGTTCTTTCCTGATTATCGGAAGCCCGCCCCGAACGACGGGTCGTCACCATGCAGTGGCCGGCCGAACCTCGATCGGCCGGGGCCGGTCGCGGTTCAGCTGGGTTAAGGGCGGTTTCGGGCGTCGCGGATGACGATTGCGCCGCAGATCACCACGATCGTGAGCCCGATCGCGACGAAGAGGATCACCGAGGCCTTGCGGCGGTCGCGGTCGGCTCGGGAGGGGCCGTGGGCCAGTGGGGCCACGTTGACCAGTTCCGTGCTGCGGTCGACCTTGGGGTCGGGGACCGGGACGGAGCCGGGTACCCCGGTGAAGGCGAGGGCGCGCAGGGGGTCGACCACGCCCCAGCCGACGCCGTCCACGTGGCCCGGGGCGGTGCGCTGTGCGGTCTGTTCGATCAGGGTGATCACCTGGGCCGCGGTGTAGTTCGGGTGCGCCGAGCGGATCAGCGCCGCGACGCCCGCCACGTACGGCGTCGCGAACGAGGTGCCGTCGCCCCGGCAGTGGCCGCCCTTGGGGACCGTCGACCACATGTCCACGCCGGGCGCCATCACGCCCACGTACGGCTTGTTCTGCGAGAACGGCGCTCGCTCGTTGTTGCGGTCGGCGGCGCCGACGCCCAGCACGCCCGGATACTTCGCGGGCCACGAGTCGAGGTTGTCCTTGTCGCCGGAGTTGCCGGCCGCGGCCACCACCACGACCTGCTTGGCCAGCGCGCGCTGGATCGCGTCCTGCAACTTTTGGCCCGGCTCCTGGCCGCCCACGGTGTCCTGCGAGATGTTGATCACCGAGGCACCTCCCGCGACCGCGAAGTCGATCGCCTGGGCCAGGGTGTCCTCGTTGCCCTTGGTCGCGTCGTCGCCGCCGTTCTGCCGGATCGGCAGCAGCATCGCCTCGGGCGCGATCCCGGCGAATCCGGTCTCCAGCCTGGGGGTGAGCCGATCCCCGGGCCGGGCCGCGATGATGCCCGCGGCCATCGTGCCGTGGCCGTTGGTGTCGTCGGTGCCGTTCGCCTTGTCGTTGAAGAAGTCCTTGCCGGCCACGATCGCGGGCGCCAACTGCGGGTTGTCGTCGTCTATCCCGCTGTCGATCACCGCGACCGTGACGCCCTTGCCGGTCGCCTTCTGCCACAGCTCGTCGAGCAACACCCGTTGCAACGACCACGGCTTGCCGGGCATCGGCTTGGACGGGTACTGGCAGTCGCTCCCCGCGAGCAGCGCGGTGTGCGCCGGACCCCCGTCGGCCGAGGCAGCGCCCACCGATCCGGCGGGAAGCACCAGACCCAGCGCCAGAAGGGGTGCCGCCCACCGTCGCCGCACGGGTCGCATCGGTTCGTTCGCCTTCCGGATCACCGTCCGCCCGATCCCGGTCCACCGGGCCGGGCGGTTCGTCTTCTGGGTGTCCCCGGCCCCCGTAAGACCGATGACGGACGCGGGAGGAGGCGGGCACCAGCCCGCCTCCTCACATCACGCCACTCACGCACACACGCTCTCGCACACACATGCCTTCGCGCACACACGCGCACGCGCACTCGCACTCACACACACGCACTTCGCCGACGACGCACCGCGCCGAGGATCGAAGCAGCGACTACTGCCACATCTTGGCGTTCGACGCCTCGGTCTGGCGGTACGCGTCGGCCGCGCGCATCAGGCCGTCGGCGATGCCGTTGAGCGCGTCCTGCAGCCCCTGCGCGTTCTGGTCCCAGCTCGCCTGCTGGACGAGGTAACCCTCGCGGGCGTCACCGGACCACGACTCGGTGACCGGCGAGATGTCCCGCTTCAGACCCGACTGCATGTCGGCGAGACGGGCGTTGAGGGCGCGAATATCGGCTGCGGCCTGTTCGAGCGCAGCGAAAGTGACAACTACCTGCGACATGCTTTCTCCCCAGTGTCGGATGACGGGCGTACGACCGGGGCATCGCCCCGAGCGCCACGAGAGCGGACTCGACCGTCGGCGACGGGGGCGACCAGGCGCACGGCGACGACGGTACGAATCCCGGAACGAACCTCGGTCAGAACATCAACTTCGAGATGTTGCCGGACACCGTCGTCTCGGTCTGGTCGTACGAGTTGGCGTTGTGGCCCATCGCCCCCGAGATGGCCTCCAGAGCGCGCTTGACCCCGAGCGCCTTCTGCACGGCCTGCTCCTGCAGCGGGTCGAACTGGGTCCTGGCAGCGCCCTGCCACTGACCCTCGATCGCGTCGACCTTGCGGTTCATCTCCTGGATGGCCGCCTCGAGGTCGGTCGCGACACCCTGAACCTTCTTCGACAACTCCGCCAACATCTGCGGAGTGATCTTGAACGCTTCACCTGCCATGTTTCACCATCCCCCATGAGACAGACGTGCGCGAGGGAAGGTTCGTGTCACCCGTGTCGGGTGCCCCCGCACCAACGTCACCGTTGCGACGTCGTGGGAACTCTAACCGCAACCCCGGACGCCACCCAAGCGACGCCCTACGCAAGGTTACGGAACCTTGACCCGGTGAATACCCCTGCGGGTCCAGTGCAATGCGCAGGTCTTCAGTGGTGCTTTCGGGTCGGTTCGTCGCCACTCACGACCCCCACGACGCTACCTCAACTCCCGCCCCCAGGCTCAGGAACCCTGTGGCTTCTTGGCATCGGCCGTACTCAACTGCGGTCCCCGCGACACCAGTTCCGACCACGCCCGGGGCAACGGCTTGGCCTCCACGCCCTTGTACCCCAGGCGCTGCTTCGCCTCGCTCTCCTGCCCGGACTGCGCCTGCGCACCGCCGGCCTGCGCCTCCTCCGGCACGCTGTAGCGCAGTCCCGAGTCGGCGACCAGATACATCGGACCGCCCTCGGGCGTACCGGTGACCTCCCGATACAGCGCCCCCGCGCCGGGCTTGACCCACACCCCGCCCATGCCGTCGACCAGTTGCTCCGGCGGCCGGGTCCCCGCGGACTGCGTGGTCACCGGCTGTGTGCCGCGCCAGTCGTCGGCGAAGGTGTTGCACACCACGTTGCGCGGCAGTTCCAGGTCGTTGCGGGTCATCCGGTTCATCGGGGTCGGCGGAATCTCCGGCCATCCCTTGTCCGCGGCGTAGGTGCGGTCCTGCACCACGGCGGTGCCGAGCGTGCCGATGTTCACCGGGAACGCGTTCGGCGGCGTGTTGCCGTACGCCTCCTTGACCCTCGGGTTCGTGGTGAGCAGGACGGCGGTCAGCTCGCTGATCGGCATCACGCCCTCCCTGGTGACCACGTAGTTCTGCCGCTGGGCACCACCTTCGGCCCGCAACACGATGCCGATCCTGTTGTACTCCCGAGCCAGCGGCAGCGAGGTGGGCTTGCCGTAGTCGGCCGGCAGCGGGTGGTCGATCACCCCGCCGTCGATCAGCGTGGCCAGCCACGAGTCGCTCATCGGCTGCGCCGGTATGCCGACCAGGTTGAGCGCGCCGATCACGGTCGGCGCCTCCACGGCGTAGCGCTTGCCCTGGTAGACGAGGTACTTGCGCTGGTTGCGGTCCTGGACGAACAGCCCCTGCCCGGGGGCGAGCGGCCCGTCCGCCGGAGCCGCGCCGATGAACACGCTGCGCTGCGGCTCGCCGGCCGGGTCGGGCCTGCCGTCCTTGCCGATCGCCGGACGCTCGCACACGGTCCAGGACTTGCGCCCCCGGACCTCCTTGGCCGTGGGCAGCCGGTCCGGCGCGTTCGGAATACCCAGCGGCGCGCCGTGACTCACGCTGTTGAGCTGCTTCTCCGGCACCATGTTGACCTTGAAGTTGCCCGGGTCCAGGAGCAGTCGGCCCGAAGCGATGTTGAGCACGGGGTGCAGCTTGCCGTCGAGGAAGACGTATCGGCTGGCCGAGTCGCGGCCCACGATCAGACTGCTCTTGTCCTTCCAGCCGGGCGGCGTTCCGGGCTTGATCAGACCGACGACCCCGAACCCGGCCAGCACCAGCATCGCGACCACGATGCTGGGCGTGACCATCCGCATCGGCTTGGGGGCGTTCTCCTCGGTGCCCCCGCCGGGCGCGGGTTGCAGGAAGGCCGCCACCATGCGGCGGCGCGCGAAGATGTACGCCTCAAGTTGCTCGCGGCGCGATGCCATCGTTCTCCCCGTGATCGACCGAACGCTCCGGCTGACGGTTCTATCACCGCCGCGGTCGCAGGGTCGCGGCCAGACCCCCGGCCCCGTACCGTACGGTGTGCCGCACCCGTTGTGACACTCGGGCGACGGCGTACGGGGACAAGTCGTGACATGGGGGATCTACAAACGTGGCCGCACCCACGCCGGTAGGGACGCATCGGCAGACCCGCCCGCCCACACCACCCGACGGGACGTCACCACCGACGCCGCCCCAACGCGCCTCGTTGCGGGTACATCCGCGCGCGGGGCGGATCGGCGGCGTGCTGGTCCAGCAGATCGTACTGATCCAACTCGCCGTGCTGCTGGTCGCGATCGGCCTGGCCACCAACCTCGCGGTGCTGATCGGTCTGGGCGCGGTGGCGATCCTGCTGGTGGTGCCCGCGCTCGTGCGGCTGCGCGGCCGGTGGCTCGCGCAGTGGTTGCCGATCGTGTACGACTTCCGCCGCAGGCGTCGGATGCCGGCCGTGCCGGACGACGCGGACCCGGTCCTGGTCCCGGTATTGGAGTGCGCGCCGCGGTTGACCACCACCTCGGTCACCGACCGCGACCGCCGCTCGATCGGCCTGATCGGCGACGGCACCTTCCTCACCGCCGTACTGCTGGTCACCTCGCGCGACGAACCGCTGCGCCCCTCGCGGGCCCAACGCCCGCTGCCGCTGCCCGCGATCGTGAGCACGCTCGACGTGGACGACGTGACGCTGGCCTCGGTCCAGGTGGTCCAGCACACCCAGCCGGCGCCGGCCACCCACCTGCCCGAGGAGGCGCTGGCCACCCGTTCCTACCGGCAACTCGTCGAGCAGGGCCTGCACGACGTGCCCGCGCTGCGGCTGACCTGGATCGCGCTGCGCTTCGAACCCGAGCTGTGCGCGGGCGCGGTGGCCGCGCGCGGCGGTGGCGAGGAGGGCGCCCAGCGGGCGCTGTTGCGCGCGGTCAACCAGCTCGCCGGCAACCTGACCGGCGCCGGTTTCGAGGCCCGGGCCCTGGACGAGGCCGAGTTGATCCAGGCGCTCGCCACCTCGTGCAGCGTGAACCGCACCACGCGCCAGTACGGGCGCGGCGGGCGGCGGACCACCGAGTCCAAGCGCGCGTGGCGCTGCGACGACCGGTGGCACACCACCTATTGGGCGAACCACTGGCCGCAGTTGACCCAGGGGCGCACCTCCGACCTGGTGGGCGCGCTGACCGCGACCCCGGCGATCGCCACCACCTTCGCGCTGACCGCCACCCACGGCGTGGGCGGGACCACCGCGCTCACCACGCACGTACGGATCGCCGCCCGCTCCGGCAGCGAACTGGCGGACGTGACCCGGCAACTGGAGCGCCGGGCGCGCTCCGAGCGGATCGGGCTGACCCGGCTCGACTGGGAGCAGCAGCCGGCCCTGCTGGCCACGCTGCCGCTCGGCGGCCTGTCGTGACGAAGCGTCACATGTGCATGTGTACGGGGAGGATCCACCTGTGAGCACGACCAACACCGGCCGCGGCCGACGTCGGGCGCCGAACGGGCGCAATCCGGCCCCCGCGCCGACGCCGACCCCGCCCCCGAATCCGACCCCGGGGTCCGGCACCCCCGCACCACGGCCGGCGCGCCGCGGGGGCCTGGCCCGCTTGATCGGCCCGCGCCACGAGCGACACCTGCTGACCGCCGCCCAGTTGCCCGCGCTCGGCCTGCCGGTGGGCGACGACGGCGTGGTGATCGGGGTCGACGCGGATCGTGATCCGGCGGTCCTGGGCCTGTTCCGGCCCGAGCCGCTGGAGGTGGCGTTCGTCGGCGGCGCGTATGTGGTGCAGATCATCGCGTTGCGGGCGGCGGCGATCGGCGCCCGGGTGGCGATCGAGTCCGGCCGTCCGCAGCTGTGGTCCGCGATGGCCCAGGCCGCGGGCGGCGCGCAGCCGTGCGTGACGGTGCATCAGGTGGGTCGGCTCGGCCCGCAAGGCCCCACTCCGGGCAGCCCGGTCCTGGTCGTCCGCGACTGCGGCGCCCGGCCGCCGCGCAATCGGCTCGCGCCGGCCGCCTGGCAGACCACGCTGACCCTGCTGCCCTTCCTCGACCCGGCGCAGGCCCGGCAGCGGATCGGCGCCGGCGTCGGGCTGATCGGCATCCAGCGGGTCTCGCCGATGGAGGCGCAGGCGGCCGCGACCGTGCTGAGCCTGCCCGGCGAGGACGAGGCCGCGCTGCCCACGCTCGCCGACGAGCTGACCCTGTGGAGCACCAGGAAATCGCGCAAGTACGTGATGCTGACGCCCACTCGGGCCGAACTCGACCTGCTCGGACCGCCGCGCCGGATGGACTGACCCGGTGTCCGGGCACACCGACCGCGCGGTTCCGCGCACCGCCTCGACGCGAACAGGGGACGGACCGGCGACGACCGCCGACGCCGCTGACTACGCTGTGAGGCTCGTGTAGGGGGCAACCTCGACCCTGGTCGGGGTACGGCCGACGGCGGCGCCGTGTGCTCTGATGCCGAGCCGCCTCCGGACGATCGGAAGGACCACACCGTGAGCAGCGAGCAGGACGGCGCACACATCGAGGCGGGGGCGGACGAGGAAGAGGAGTGGTCGGGACCCGATTTCACCATGCCCTCGTGGTACACCCACCAGGACGGCGGCGCGCCCGCGCCACCCCCGTCCGGGGGCCGTGCGCCCGCACCACCGGGGCCGAGCCAGGCGCCCCGCTACGGCAGTGAGGACCCCACGCTCGTGCCGCCGGCACGCACGCCGGACGCGCCCGCGCCGCTGCCGTACGGGGCGGACCACGGCGCCGCGCACCCGGCCGGACCGACCGCCGGCGCCCCGGGCCCGTACGGCTCCGGCGCACCGGTACCGCCGCCCGGCGCCCCACCGCACGAGCCCACCCACCGACCGCCGGCCGGCGACCCCCGCGCGCACGAGGCCCGCACGCACGAGCCCGCGCCCCCGGCCGCCGTCGACCACGGCGCGCACCGCCCGGCCGGGCCCGGCGAGGCGCACCCGAACACCGCGCCCCAGGCCCCACCGGCGTTCGGCACGGGCGAGCCGACCACCGTCGTCCCGCCGCAGTACACCCCACCCGAGCCCGCGGCCCCCCTGCCGTACGGCGGCCAACCACCCGTCGCGCAGGACCGCCCCGGCCCGACCTTCACCCCCGGCGACCAGACCATGGTCATGCCGCCGGTGACCGATCCGGACCGCCCGGGCCCGGCCACCCCGCCGGCCGCCCGGGACAACCGACCGGATCAGCCGTTCACCCCCGGCGACCCGACAACGGTCGTGCCCCCGTCCCTCGACCGGGACCACCCGGGCGCGCCCGTACCGACGGACGACCGGACGACGGTCGCACCGCCCTCCCACGACCAAAACCGCCCGGACCCGACCTTCACCCCGGGTGACCCGACGATGGTCGTCCCGCCGTCGTTCGACGGAAACCGGACCGAGCCCACTCCCCCGGCCGACGACCGCACCACCGTCGTCCCGCCGTCCGGCGACCCGAACCACGCCGGCCCGGCCCACACACCCGGCGACCCGACCATGGTCGTACCGCCTTCCCACGACCCGAGCCTTCCGACCACGGAACCGGCCGAGCCCGGTCCCGCCGACCCGCCCACCGGCGCTCCGGTCGACGCGGCCCCGGACGGCCCGGAGCACCCGGAGCCGATCGAGCCGCCCCGCCCCGACGTCGAGGCCGGCGACGCGCGCCCGACCGACACCGCGGCCCCGGAGCAGTCGCCCGCCGGTCCGCCCGGCGATGCCGCCCCGCAGCCCGACTCCGCGCCCGACCGCGCCGACGACGCGCCCCCGGCGGCGGAAGCCCGCCCGGACACGCCCGCGCCGTTCGACCCGCAGGACGTACCCACCACCCCCGCCGGCGGCACGCCGATCCCCGGCCTCTCCGCCGACGAACCGGCCCCGGCCGCCCCGGAAGCCCCCCCGACCACGCCGGCCGACGCACCCGCGCCGCCACCGCAACCGCCACAGGGCTACGACCAGCACCCCCAAGCGGACCCGTACGCCCCCCACGCCGGCGAAGCACAGCCGCCCCGGGCCCCCGAAGCGGCGGAGATGCCGCAGCCACCGGCCGCCGCGCATCCGCAACAGCCCCAGCCCCCCGCCCCGCCGGCCGCCCCCGCGCAACAGCCGCCCGCCGGCGCGTACCCGCCCTACGGACAGCCCCAGCAGCCGCCCCCGCCCCAGGGCGGGCCGCTGCCCTACCCGCAGTACCAGGGCCCGGCGCACCCGGGCGCCCCGCAGCAGCAGCCCTATCCCGGTCAGCAGGGCGCCCCGACCCCCGATCAGGCGACCCGGCTGATCCCACCCGTCACCGACGACATGGCCGCACCGCCCGGCGTCCCGCAGCAGGGCCCGCCGACCGGTGCCCCGCCGCGCCCGATGACGGCCCCGCAGGGTTCGCCGCTGCCGCCGCCGGCCTGGACCGGCTCCGCCCCCGGTCACGGCGAGGCCTGGGGCGGCTCGGCACCGCCGCCGACCGGGCAACCGCTGCCGCCGCCGAGTGGTGCGCCGATCGCGCCCCCGCAGCAGCAGCGCGACGAACGTTCGTGGATGCGCCGTGCCTTCGGCGGCGGCAACGACCAGGCCACCGCGCCGGAGCAACAGCAGCACGGCGGCCAACCGCCGTACGCCCAGGCCCCCGGCCCATACCAGCAGGCCCCCGCCCCGTACGCCCAGGGCACCCCGCCGCACGGCGCCCCCGGCCCACAGGCCCACGCCCCATACCCGCAGCCCGATCCGCAGCAGGGCGGCCCCAACCCGTACGCCCAGGCACAGCCGGGTCAGCCGCCCTACGGCCAGGCACCCCCCGGCCCCCAGGGACCGGACTACGCCCAGGGCGCGCCCTACGGACAGTCCAACCCCGGCCACCCGCAACCGCCCTACGCCCAGGGCACCCCGCCCCAGGGCGCCCCGGCCCCGCAGCAGCCCCCGTACGGCCAACCCCCCGCCGCCGCCCAGCCCCCCGAGGCCCAACCGCCCCACCAGGGCACGCCCCCACACGGCGCCCCCGGCCCCCAGGCGGCACCGGCAGCACAGGGACAGCCAGTACAACCGGGACAACCGGGACAGCCAGGGCAACCGGGATACCCCAACCACCCCACACCCCAACACCCCAACCCGGCCGACCCATACGCCGCCCAACCCCCCGAGGCGCCCCAGCCCTACCACCCGGGCACCCCGCCCCAGGGCAACCCGCAACCCCAGCAGCAGCCCTGGTCCCCCGACGGCGGCGGCGCCCCGGCCCGCACCGTCGGCGGCGCCCCCCTCGGCTACACCGCGGCCGTCGAACTGACCAGCGACCGCCTGCTGCGCAAACAACCGCAACCCCGCCGGCAGACCCCGCGCTTCCGGCTCGGCGGCAAGTCCGCCGACGCCCGTCGCGCCGAACGCCTCGAACGCATCCGCACACCCGTCCTGGGCTGCTATCGGATCGCGGTGATCAGCCTCAAGGGCGGCGTCGGCAAGACCACGACCACCACCGCCCTCGGCTCGACCCTGGCCACCGAGCGCCAGGACCGGGTGATCGCGATCGACGCCAACCCGGACGCCGGCACCCTCGGCCGCCGGGTCCGCCGGGAGACCGGCGCAACCATTCGCGACCTGGTCAACTCAATGGCCCACGTGCACAGTTACATGGACATCCGGCGGTTCACCTCACAGTCGTCCAGCGGCCTGGAGATCCTGGCCAACGACGTGGACCCGGCGGTGTCGACCACGTTCAACGACGACGACTACCGCTCGGTGATCGACCTGCTCGGCAAGCAGTACCCGATCATCCTGACCGACTCCGGCACCGGCCTGCTCTACAGCGCGATGCGCGGAGTCCTGGACCTGGCCCACCAGTTGATCGTGATCAGCACGCCCAGCGTGGACGGCGCGACCAGCGCCAGCACCACACTCGACTGGCTGGTCGCACACGGCTACGCCGACCTCGTGGCCAACAGCATCACGGTGATCTCCGGGGTCCGCGAGACCGGCAAGATGGTCAAGACCGAGGACATCGTCGCCCACTTCGAGACCCGCTGCCGCGCGGTCGTGGTCGTCCCCTTCGACGAACACCTGTCCGCGGGCGCCGAGTTGGACCTCGACATGATGCGCCCCAAGACCCGCGAGGCGTACTTCGAACTCGCCGCGCTGGTCGCCGAGGACTTCCACCGCACCCAGCCCGGCGAGCAACAGCAGCAGTGGCAACCGCAGTACGGGCAACAACCGCCGCAGCAGCCCTATTACGGCCAACCGCAACAGCAGCCATACCAACAGCAGCAACAGCACCCGCAACAACCGCACCCACAACACCAACAACAGCCGCAGCACCCGCAACAACCACAGCCCCAACAGCCGTACTACCAGCAGCCCCCGCCCGGCGACTGGCAACCACCGCGACAGGGCTGAACGCACGAGGGCCGCCCCGGAGATGTTCTCCGGGGCGGCCCTCGTCGGTTCACTCAGCCCGCGGTGTCGAGATCCGTCGCGTCGATCAACTCGCGTGCCCGCTTCACGTCCCGCGCCATCTGGTCGAGCAGGTCGTCGACCGACTCGAACCGCACGGTCCCGCGCAGGTATTCGAGGAAGTCCACGGCGACGTGCACCCCGTACAGGTCGAGGTCGGTCCGGTCCAGCGCGTACGCCTCGACCCGGCGCTCCGTACCGTCGAAGGTCGGGTTCGTCCCGATCGAGATCGCCGCCGGCAACCGCTCGCCGTCGATCACCAGCCACCCCGCGTACACCCCGTCGGCCGGAATCGCCGTATACGGAAGCACCTCGAGGTTGGCCGTCGGATAGCCCAGTTCGCGCCCGCGCTGGTCCCCGCGCACCACCACACCCTCGACCCGGTGCGGCCGGCCGAGCAGTTCGGCCGCGCCCGCCACGTCGCCCTCGGCGACCCGGGCCCGGACCACGGTGGACGAGAAGGTCACCTCGCCGGAGACGAACAGCTCCGGCTCGACGACGGTGAAGTCGTTCGCCACGCCCAACTCCTCCAAGAGGGCGACGTTGCCCGTCGCCTTGTGGCCGAAACGGAAGTTGCGTCCCTCGACCACCACGGCCGCGTGCAGCGTGTCCACCAGTACCTGGCGGACGAAGTCGACCGCGCTCTGCCGGGAGAATTCGAGGGTGAACGGGAGCACCAGGACCGCCGCCACCCCGAGGTCCGCCATCAACTGCGCGCGCCGGTAATGCGGCGTCAGCAGCGGCGGATGGCTGCCCGGGCGGACCACCTCGCTGGGGTGCGGGTCGAACGTGACCACGACCACGGGCAGACCGCGCTCGCGACCGATCTCGACCGCTCGGCCGATCGTCCGCCGGTGTCCGCGATGCACACCGTCATAGGACCCGATCGTGACGACGGAGCGTCCCCAATCGCTGGGGACGTCCTCCAAGCCCCGCCAACGCTGCACCGTAACCGCTCCTCGTTCTCCGTGGTGTGTCGCGGGTCCAGCCTCCCACGTACCGGCCCCCACCCGGCCCCGACCCCGCCGTGGCAACGATCACCCCGGACCCGAGCCGACAACGTCAGCCCACGAACACCGCAAGCGGCCGGGCCACGCCCCCGCTGTTCTCCACCAACGCCAGAAAGGTCCCGTCCGGCCCGAACACGCCCACCGGCCCCGACGCCTCGTCCGCCGGCAGCCGCCCGCCGTGCGAGACCGCCCGCGCCTCGTCCTCGCTCACCTCGCGGCGCGGGAAGGCCGCCGCCGCCGCGTCCGCGATCGGCAACACGCCGAAGGACTCCTCCAGCTCCTCCAGCGTGCGAGCCCGGTCCAGGCCGTACGGACCGACCCTGGTGCGCCGCAGCGCCGTCAGGTGGCCGCCCACGCCGAGCCCGGCGCCCAAGTCCCGGGCCAGCGCCCGGATGTAGGTGCCGGACGAGCAGGTCACCCGCACGTCCAGGTCGATCGTCTCGCCCTCGCGCCGGGTGGCCGACACCTCGAACGCGGACACGGTGACCGGTCGGGCGGCCAGCTCGAACTCCTCGCCGGCCCGCACCCGCGAGTAGGAACGCTTGCCGTCGATCTTGATCGCCGACACCTTCGAGGGCACCTGCATGATCGGCCCGGTCAGCGCGGCCACTCCCGCCGCGATCGCGGCGTCGCCCACATGCCCGGCCGGGGTCGAATCGGTGACCTCGCCCTCGGCATCGTCGGTGACCGTGTTCTGCCCGAGCCGGATCGTGCCGTCGTAGCCCTTCTCGGTGAGCGCGAGGTGGCCGAGCAGGCGGGTGGCCTTCTCGACACCGATCACCAGGACGCCGGTGGCCATCGGGTCCAACGTCCCGGCGTGGCCCACCCGACGGGTGCCGGCGATCCGGCGCAGCCGGCCCACCACGTCGTGCGAGGTCAGTCCGGCCGGCTTGTCCACGATCACCAGACCGTCGGGCGGCGGGGGTCCTGCGTTGCGGCGCTTCACGCGTCGTCTCCCGGGGTTGCCTGCGCCGGGGCGACCGGCAGTAGTGCGTCGGCGAGGAGGTCCCGGAATCGGGCCACCACCTCGGCCGGTGGATCGTATGCGGTGAAACCCGCCGCGAACGCGTGTCCGCCGCCGCCGAAGGCCCCGCAGACCCGTCCCAGGTCCACCGCGCCCTTGGACCGCGCGGAGGCGCGCAGCGCGCCGTCGTCGTCCTCCTTGAGCACCAGCGCGACCTCGGCCTCGCCGCTCTTGCGGACCACGTCGATCACGCCCTCGATCTCGTCCAGGCGGATCCCGTGCGCGGCCCGCTCGGCGCGGGTGATCACCGTGGACACCAGGCCCAGGCCGCCGGCCGCGCCGGTGTCGAGCCGGGCCCCGGCGAGGGCGGCGGCGAGCACCTTGAGGTAGCCGAACCGGCAGGTGTCCCAGATCGCCCGCTGGATCAGGTCGTGCCGTATCCCCGTGGCCATCAGCCGGGCCGCGAAGGTGTGCGTCTCCGGCGTGGTCCCCACGTACTTGAACGAGCCCGTGTCGGTGACCAGACCGGTGTACAGCGCGGTGGCGATGTCGGCGGTCAGCGTGGCGCCGAGCCGGGTGATCAACTCGTCGGCGAGCACCGCGGTGGCGGGCGCGTCGATGTCGATCAGGTGGTGGGTGCCGAACCGGGTGTTGGAGGCGTGGTGGTCCACCACCAGGAGCGCTCCGGCCGCCTTTGCCTTGCCTTCCAGCAGGCCCAGCCGGGCCGAACCGGCCGCGTCGAAGACCGCGACCAGCTCCGGCTCCTCGGGGACCTCGGTGTGCGGCACCAGCAGGTCCTGACCGGGCAGGAACTCCAACGAGGACGGCACCACGAGGGGATCGTCGCCGTAGGAGACCCGCACGCTCCGCCCCAGCTCGCGCAGCGCGAGCCCGACGGCGAGCGCCGAACCCAGCGCGTCGCCGTCGGGGCTGACGTGTGCCAGCAGGGTGATGTCCTCGGCCGTCAGGAGCAGGCGTACCGCCTCGTCCCAGTCGGCCGCACCCGGCGCGGTCGGCGGCCTCGTCTCCGCGTCGGAACCACCGCCGGTCCGCGGCTTCGCTCCCGCGGCCGGACCGGAGTCCCGGTCCGCCGCCACGCCTGGTGTCAAGGTCGGTCGCCCTCCTGTGTGTCCGCCTTGGTCTGCGCCGTCGACTCGTCGTCGGAGTCGTCGGCGTCGCCCGCGGCCGGGGTCCGATAGGGGTCCGCGTCACCGGCGTAGCCGGCGCCCGCGGCGGTTGAGCGTACCGCCGCATCGGCCTGCTGCGCCCGGGCGAGGAGATCGTCGATGAGTTTGGCGCTGTCCGGAAGGGCGTCGGCGACGAACGTCAGCGACGGGGTGTGGCGCACGCCGGTCTGCCGGCCCACCTCGCTGCGGAGCACGCCCTTGGCGCTCTCCAGCGCGGCGGCGGTCGCCGCGCGCTCGATCTCGTCGCCGTAGACCGTGTAGAACACGGTCGCCTCACGGAGGTCACCCGTCACTCGTGCGGCGGTGATCGTCACGAACCCCAGACGGGGGTCCTTGATCCGGCGCTCCAAGGTCTCCGCGACCACGACCTGGATGCGGTCCGCGAGTTTGCGCGCCCGCGCGGTGTCGGCCACTGATCCTCCTGCGATTGCTCGGCATTTCGGCGGGGTCCCCCGCGCCCGGGGTCACCGGGCGCGGGAGCCGCTCTCGTTCTTCTTCCCTGCGACTGCGACGACCACGGCCGGGGTCGCGACCGGGGGTCGCGGCCACGGCGACCGCGACCGCCGTCGCCGCCGGTCCGTCAGTCGTCGTCCCCGTACACCCTGCGGCGTGCGGAGAGCAGATCCAACTCGGGCCGGCCCGCGACGAGCCGCTCGCAGCTGTCCAACACCTCGGCGCACCGCTCGACGGTCGCGGAGACCACCGCGACCCCGATCACGCTGCGCCGATGCAAATCCTGATGCTCCACCTCGGCGGCGGCAACGGCATTCTTGCGCTGAAGGTCCGCCAGGATGGGGCGGATCAAAGATCGTTTTTCCTTCAACGAGTGCACATCGCCGAACAACACATCGAGGCTGATCGTTCCCACAAACATAGGCGACGGGCCTGGCCGGCCCGGGAGGCCTCGGGTCGGGGCCACCGGGGCCGCCGACGAAAAGAGCCGGGCACGCACGTCGCGGCCCGGATACCACCACACTGCTTCGCGACACGGCGGATCCGCCCGGTGTGCACCGGGCGGATCCGCCGCCTCGTCTCGGCGGGTTCGAGTGCCTTCGACCACCGGATCGGCGGCCGGAGGCGCTCGAACGCCCTACCGGATCAGCCTCGCGGCTTCTCCCGCATCTCGAACGTCTCGATGATGTCCTCGACCTTGATGTCGTTGAACGAACCGAGGTTGATACCGCACTCGAAGCCCTCGCGGACCTCGGTGACGTCGTCCTTCTCGCGGCGCAGGCCCTCGACGTTGAGGTTGTCGGCGACCACGGCCCCCTGCCGGATGATCCGCGCCTTGGTGTTGCGCTTGATCGTCCCGCCGGTGACCATGCAGCCCGCGATGTTGCCGAGCTTGGAGGAGCGGAACACCGCGCGGATCTGCGCCGTGCCCAGCTGGACCTCTTCGAACTCGGGCTTGAGCATGCCCTTGAGCGCGGCCTCGATCTCCTCGATGGCCTGGTAGATCACCGAGTAGAAGCGGATGTCGACGCCCTCGCGGTCGGCCATCGTCCGCGCCCGGCCCTCCGGCCGGACGTTGAAGCCGATGATGATCGCGTCCGAGGCCATCGCCAGAGTGACGTTGGACTCGGTGATGGCACCGACGCCGCGGTCGATGATCCGCAGCTCGACCTCTTCGCCGACGTCCAGGTTGAGCAGCGCGTCCTCCAACGCCTCCACCGAACCGGAGCCGTCGCCCTTGAGGATGAGGTTGAGCTGCTGCATCTCGCCGGCCTTGAGGGCCTTGTCCAGGTCCTCCAGCGAGACCCGCTTCGACCGACGGGCCAGGACCGCGTTGCGCTCCCGGGCCGCCCGCTTCTCGGCGATCTGCCGCGCGGTGCGCTCTTCCTCGACCACGAGGAAGTTGTCACCGGCGCCGGGCACCGAGGTCAGGCCGAGCACCATGACCGGACGCGACGGCGTGGCCTCGGTGAGGTTGTTGCCGTTCTCGTCGATCATCGCGCGGACGCGGCCGTAGGCCTCGCCGACCACGATGGCATCGCCGATGTGCAGCGTGCCGCGCTGGACCAGGACGGTGGCGACCGGGCCGCGGCCCTTGTCGAGGTGACCCTCGATCGCGATGCCCTGGGCCTCCTGGTGCGGGTTGGCGGTGAGCTCCAGCGCCGCGTCGGCGGTCAGCACGACCGCTTCGAGCAGGTCGTCGATGCCCATGCCCTGCTTCGCCGAGATGTCGACGAACATCGTGTCGCCGCCGTACTCCTCGGCCACGAGCCCGTACTCGGTGAGCTGGCCGCGCACCTTGGTCGGGTCCGCGCCCTCCTTGTCGATCTTGTTGACCGCCACCACGATCGGCACGCCCGCGGCCTGCGCGTGGTTGAGCGCCTCGATCGTCTGCGGCTTCACGCCGTCGTCCGCCGCGACCACGAGGATTGCGATGTCCGTCGACTTGGCACCGCGGGCACGCATGGCGGTGAACGCCTCGTGACCGGGGGTGTCGATCAGGGTGATCTTGCGGTCGACGTCGTTGACCGTGGTCGCGACCTGGTAGGCACCGATGTGCTGGGTGATGCCACCGGCCTCGCCCGCGATCACGTTCGTCTTGCGGATCGCGTCGAGCAGGCGGGTCTTGCCGTGGTCGACGTGACCCATGACGGTGACCACCGGCGGACGCGCCTCGAGGTCGTCCTCGTCGCCCTCGTCCTCGCCCCATTCGAGGTCGAAGGACTCGAGCAGCTCGCGGTCCTCCTCCTCCGGGGAGACGATCTGGATCACGAAGTCGAGCTCGGCCCCGAGGGTCTGCAGCTCGTCGTCGCTCACCGACTGCGTCGCGGTCAGCATCGAGCCCAGGTTGAACATGATCTGGACCAGTGCCGCCGGGTTCGCGTTGATCTTCTCCGCGAAGTCGGTGAGCGAGGCACCGCGCGACATCCGGACGACGCGCCCGTTGCCGCGAGGAGCCATCACGCCACCGGCGGACGGAGCCTGCATCTGGTCGAACTCTTGACGACGCTGACGCTTCGACTTGCGCGCGCGGCCCGGACGCCCACCGGGACGACCGAACGCGCCCTGCGTGCCGCCGCGACCACCCGGGCCGCCACGACCGCCGCCGCCGGGACGACCGGCGAAGCCGCCGCCACCACCGGGACGACCCGGAGCGCCGCCGCCGCCACCGCCGGGACGGGGACCGCCGAAGCCGCCACCGCCACCACCGGGACGACCGCCACCGCCGCCGGCACCCGCCGGACGACCGCCGCCGCCACCGGGACCGGGACGACCGGGCGCACCGCCCGGACGGCCGGGACCACCCGGGCCACGCGCGGGCGCCGGACGGTTGGGCATCATGCCCGGGTTCGGACGCGGGCCACCGGGGCCTGCGCTACCACCCGGACGCGGACCCGCGGGACCACCCGAACCGCCCGGACGCGGGCCGGCGGCCGCAGGACCCTGCGGACGCGGCGGCATGCCGCCCGGGGTGGGGCGACCGCCGCCGGCGGCCTGCGGCCGCGGCATACCGGTGCTGCCCGAGGTGAAGGGGTTGTTGCCCGGACGCGGGCCGGCCGGACGCGCGCCACCCGGACGGGGGGCACCACCCTGACCGGGACCACCGGCACGCGGGCCACCGGCGGACGGTGCGCCGCCGGTACGCGGACCGGAGGAGCGCTCGCCGCGCTCGGGACGGTCACCGCGCTCGGGACGACCACCGGGGCCGCCCTGACCGGGACCACCCGGACGCGGACCCGGACGGCTGCCCGCCGCCGGACCCGAGGAGGCCGCGGCGGGACGGTCCGAACGCGGACCGCGCTCGGCGGGACCGCGGTCGCCCTGGCCACGCTCGGCCGGACCGCGCTCGGCGGGACGTGCGGCCGGACGCGGACCCGGAGCGGGCGCGCCGCCCGGACGCGGACCCGACTGTGCCGCGGGACGCTCCGCCTGACGCGGGGCGGCCGGAGTCGCCTCCGCGGCCGGCGCGGCCGGCACCACGGGCGGGGCGGTGCTGCCCTGGGGGGCCGGGCGCGGCGTCGGGCGCGGGCCCGGCGTCGGCGCACCCGCCGGGCGCGGGCCCGGAGCGGGGGCAGGGCGCGAGGCGCCCTGCGGGGAGGGGGCGCCCTGCGACGCACCGGACGAGGCCGGCGGACGCGGGGCGCGGCGGGCGGGCCCGCCTTCCGTCTTGAGTGCTTCCGTCAATTTGCGAACAACCGGCGCCTCGATCGTCGAGGACGCCGAACGAACGAACTCACCGAGTTCTTGGAGCTTGGCCATGACGACCTTGCTCTCGACTCCGAACTCCTTGGCGAGTTCGTATACCCGGACCTTTGCCACGTCGCTCCTTCTGGTCCGGGGTTGGTCGTCCGCCGGACCGTCACTACCGCATGTCTGTACTCATCGCGTACTCATCGAGTGCTCATCGCAATCTCGACCTACTTCCGACTCGCGAGGTACCGCTTCGCTGGACCTGTCCGACCGACCTCTGACAACCCATCACCGCTCAAAAAAGCACGCAGTGGTGCCGAGTCCAGCGGCCCCGGCACGCGCAAAGCCCGAACGAACGCCTTGCGGCGCTCCGCCTGGGCCAGGCACTCCGGATCGGGGTGCAGATGCGCTCCCCGCCCGGGCATTCGGCCGCGGGGATCGGGGACACAAACGCCCTCGACCGCCACGACCCGCAATAGGTCGGCCTTGGCCGCACGCTGCCGACAACCTACGCACGTTCGGCACGGGGAAGCGGTGATTTCCCGCTTCTCCGACCTTGTACGAGGGCATGCTCGGGCACGCCTGCGACCAGACATGTTCAAGTCTACCGCTCCTCACCGCGACCTGGTTCGGTCGACCGGGTCCGGTCGTCCGAATCGGTGGTCTCGGTGTCCGGCCGGATGTCGATGCGCCATCCGGTCAATCGCGCGGCAAGTCGGGCATTCTGCCCCTCCTTGCCGATCGCCAGCGAGAGCTGGTAGTCGGGCACCGTCACCCGGGCGGAGCGCGCGGCGAGATCCACGATCTCGACCTTGCTCACCCGCGCCGGCGACAGCGCGTTGGCCACCATCCGCGCGGGGTCGTCCGACCAGTCGACGATGTCGATCTTCTCGCCGTTCAACTCGGCCATCACGGCGCGCACGCGCGCGCCCATCGGCCCGATGCACGCGCCCTTGGGGTTGAGCCCGGCGCGCGTGGAGTAGACGGCGATCTTGGAGCGGTGGCCGGCCTCGCGGGCGATCGCGGCGATCTCGACGCTGCCGTCGGCGATCTCCGGGACCTCCAGCGCGAACAGCCTCCGCACCAGGTTGGGGTGGGTGCGCGAGAGCGTGATGGACGGCCCCTTGGGCCCACGCCGCACCTGTACGACATAGCAGCGCAGGCGCATGCCGTGCGCGTACCGCTCGCCCGGCACCTGCTCCTGGGGCGGCAGGATCGCCTCGATGCGACCCAGGTCCACCAGGACGTTGCGGTTGTCCTTGCCCTGCTGGACCACACCGGCGACGATCTCGCCCTCACGGCCGGCGAACTCGCCGAACGTGATCTCCTCCTCGGCGTCGCGCAGCCGCTGCAGGATCACCTGCTTGGCGGTGGTCGCCGCGATCCGGCCGAAGTCGTCCGGGGTGTCGTCGAACTCGCGCACGCGCTGACCGGCCTCGTCGGTCTCGGTCGCCCATACGGTGACGTGACCGCTTGCCCGGTCCAGCTCCACGCGCGCCTTGGGCAGGCTGCCCTCGGTGCGGTGGTAGGCGATCAACAGGGCCGACTCGATGGCCTCGACCAGGAGGTCGAACTTGATCTCTTTTTCGCGCTCGAGCCCGCGCAGGGCGCTCATGTCGATGTCCACGTCCTACGCCTCCTCGTCCATGGTGTCGTCCGCGTCGGTGTCGTGCTCGACACCGGTGTCGTCGTCCTCGTCGTCTTCTTCGGTCTCGGCGTTCGTCGCCGAATCCTTGCCCTTGCGGTTGAACTCGACCTGTACGACGGCCTTGGCCACCTCGTCCCAGGTCAACCGTCGCGGTGTGCCGTCGACGTCCAGTTCCACACCCTCCGCGTCGCTCGCGCCGATCCGGCCGGTCACCGTGCCGCCGTCGTGCAGCTGCACCAGGACCAGCCGATCGGCCGCGCGGCGCCAGTGCCGCTCCAGCGTCAGCGGGCGGTCCACGCCGGGGGTGGTGACTTCCAGCAGGTAGGGCAGCGAGCCGAGCACGTCGCTCGGGTCGAGCACGTCGGAGACCGCGCGGCTGACCTCGGCGACCTTGTCCAGGTCGACGCCGCCGTCGGCGGCCACCATCACGCGCAGCACACGCCGTTTTCCGGCGGGAGTGAGGGAAACTTCCTCGAGATCCACGCCCAGGGTCGATACCACCGGCTCCAGCAACTCCCGCAGCCGGTCCAACGTGGTGGTGCTCATCCGGGTGACTCCTCGGCTGCGTGTGCTGTTGTCTCAGGTGCGTCGACCGCCGGAGGGCGGGTCGGGGGAGGACAACAGTATCCGGTCCGGGAGCCATCTCGCGCACGTCCGCCCGGCGTACACGGGTTGTCCGCCGGATGTCCGGCGGGCTCCACAGGCCCGGCCATGCGGTAGCGTCCGACACGGCCGGAGGCGGCACGGACATCACGGACGAGGTTCAGGAGCGGGACGCATGCGCGACGCGGGGCCGACGCGACGGGCCGTCCTCGGCGCCGTGACCGCGGCGACGATCGCCGCCGCGGTCGCCGGTTGCGACGACGGCGGAGGTTCGGACCAGGGGCGGCGCAAGGCCGACGACGCGGCGCGCGACCGGGCGTACGCGGCGACCGGGGCGCTGCTGGCGCACTACGACGCGGTGGCCGCGCGACACGCCCCGTTGGCCGAGCGGATCCGGCCGCTGTCGGTCGAGTTGCGGCAACACCTGACGGCCTTCGCCGGTCGCGCGACACACCCCGCGCCGCCCCCAGGGGCCGCGCCCGACGACCTCGCCGCGGCGACCACCACGATCGCCGACCGGGCGCAGCAGGCCTCGGACGAGCGACTGGTCGACCTGGACCGGGTCTCCCCCGATCTCGCCCGCCGACTGGCGGCCACCTCGGCGTGTCTGGCGGGACACGCCCAACTGTTTCGGAGCGCATCGTGAGTACGCCGCGTCCGACCCCGTCGGGGGCCGCCGCCGTCGAGGTGAAGGCGCTGCGCGACGCGCTGGACGCGGAGCACGCGGCGGTCTACGGATACGGCATCGCGGGCGGGCGGCTGACCGGTGCCGCCCGGACCCAGGCGCGGACCGCGCTGGACGCGCATCGGGCCCGGCGGGACACGATCACCCGGCTGATCGCCGACCGGGGCGCGACCGCGCCGTCGGCGGCGCCCGCGTACACGGTGCCCTTCCCGGTGGCCACGCCGGCGGACGCGACCCGGCTCGCGGTGTACCTGGAGGACGGGGTCGCGCTGCACCTCGGCGCGCTGGTGGCCGCGGCCGGGGCGCCGCTGCGGGCGGAGGCGGCCGGCTGGTTGCGCGAGGCCGCGGTGTGGGGGGTGCGCTGGCGGGGGGCGAGTACGCCCTTCCCGGGGGTGCCCGAGGAGGGTGGTTCGGGGACGGCGACGGCGGGGGGCCGCACGTGAACGATCGGGTCGAGGTACCGGAACGGCTGACGCGGACCGCGCTGCGCTGGTGTGGCGAGGAGGCCGCGCGCGGGTGGCTCGCGGGGCTGCCGGACGCGGTCGCGGAGTACGCGGCGCGCTGGGGGCTGACCGTGGAGCGGCCGATCATTCCCGGCGGCGCACTGAGCCTGACCTTCCTGGTCCGCCGGGCGGACGACACGCCGGCCACGCTCAAGCTGGGCTTCGTGGATCGCTACACCGCGCATGAGCCGACCGCGCTCGCGCTGTGGGACGGCGCCGGCGCGGTGCGGTTGCTGGAGGCGGATCCGGCGCGCGGCGCGCTGTTGCTGGAGCGGCTGCAACCGGACGTCTCGCTGCGCTCGTTGGCGGAGGATCGGGCGATGCTGGAGGCCGCGGAGGTGGTCCGCCGGTTGTGGGTGGCCCCGCCCGCCGACTGCCCGATCGAGCCGGTCGCGGAGCGAGCCGGGCACTGGGGCGCATCGATCCCGCGGCGCTACGCGGAGCTCGCCGGCCCGTGCCCGAAGGCGCTGGTCGACGAGGCGGTGGCGCTGTGCGCCGAACTGGCCGCGTCGCAGCCGGAGGTGGTGGTGCTGCACACCGACTGCCACCACGGCAACGTGCTCGCGGGCACTCGGGCGAAGTGGCTGGCCATCGATCCGCGGCCGATGCTCGGCGAGCGGGCCTTCGACCTGGGGCCGCTGGTCCGGGACCGGATGGCCACGGTGGTCGCCGAGCCGCGTCCGCAGGCGCTGGTGCGGCGGCGGGTGACGTGGTTGGCGAACGCGCTGGACCTGGACCCCGATCGGGTGCGCGGGTGGGCGCTGGTGCAGGCGTTGGCACTGGGCCTGTGGTGCCTGTCGGTGGACGACCCGGCGGGCGAGGACCTGCTGTCGGTCGCGGAGTGGCTGTCCTGAGCCGTGCCCCGGCTACCGGCGCGCGGCGGCGCCGTCGGGCGCGGCGGGATCGGGCGCGGCGGCATCACGCGAAGGGCAGGATCGCGCCCATCACGGTGTAGGGCCGGTTGTTGCCCGGGAACAGCACCGGGCGGGCCAGGTCGACGAAGCCCAGGCCGCGATAGAGCCGGCGCGCGGGGGTCTGCTCGTCGATCGCGGAGAGCAGGATGTGCGAGCGGTCCTGGCCCCGGCACAGCAGGCCGATCAGGGTGCGGCCGATGCCGTGCCCCTGCCAGCGCGGCAGCACGTGCAACTCGCCGACCACGAACGACTCGTCCAGCCAGGCCCGATGGCCCTCCCGGGCCAGGTGCGGCTCGATCACCAGGCTCCACCACTGGTCGGTGAGGTTCGGATAGCCGTAGCCGAAACCGACCAGGCGACCGGCGCCGTCGAACGCGCCGAGCGAGCGCACCCCGGCGAAGGTCGCGTGACGGCGCATTATCCGCTGCCGGATCGCGATCTCGTCGTCGGCGAGCCCGAACGCGTGGGCCTGTACCTCGACCGCCTCGTCCGCGTACGCGGCGAGGTCGACGACCCGGCACGTCCACTCCATCAGCACACGCACTCCATCGGGACGAGCCGCCGGCGCCGCATCAGAACAACACACTCATGAAGGCGCCGGTCTCGGCGAAGCCGACCCGCCGATAAGCCGCGCGGGCGGGGCCGTTGTAGCTGTTCACGTACAGGCTGGCCACCGGCGCGACCTCGGCGAGCGCGTGCCGCAGCACCGCCGCCATGCCGATCTCGGACAGCCCCTCACCGCGCCGCTCCGGGGCCACCCACACACCCTGGATCTGGCACGCGTGCCGGGTGACCGCGCCGATCTCCGCCTTGAACACCACCCTGCCGTCCTCGATCCGGGCGAATGCACGGCCGCCGGCGATGAGTTCGGACACCCGTGCGCGATACAGCGTGCCACCGTCGCCGATCAGGGGCGAGACTCCGACCTCCTCGGTGAACATCGACACGCACGCGGGCATCACCAGATCCAGCTCGTCCGGCCGCACCCGGCGCACCAGCGGATCCGCGGGCACCTCGGTCGAGGGCCGGCCGGCGACCATCAGCGGCTGCACCGGGCGTACGTCGCGGGCGGGTCCCCAGGCGGGTTCGAGCAGCCGCCACAGACCGGCCGCCGCCTCGGCGGGGCCGACGATCGACGAGCAGCGCCGACCCTGGCGCCGGGCACGTTCGGCGAAGGAACGTATCGCGTCGGGCCCGGCCTCGACCGGAACCAGGTTCGCCCCCGCGTAGCACAGCGAGGTGAGCAGGCCGCCCTCGTAGTAGCCCCACAGCTCGCCGCCCAGACGCCACGGATCGACACCGGCGAGCCGGACCCGGGACGCGACGAAGACGTTGGTGACCGGGTCGCGGTCGAGCAGCGCCTGGACGGCGGACAGGTCGGTCCCGTCCAGGACCTTGGTGGAAACCGAGCTCAGCACGTGCCTCACCATGCCATCGGGCGGACCTTGGGGAAATGCCGGTTGTTGCGGCACCACCCTATGCAGGTCCGGGCCGTATGTGCCGCCCGGGAGGTAGGGGGATCGGCGGGCGGATCAGCGCGGCAGCCTCGGCACCCCCGGTCGGCGCGTCACGGGGCCCTCCGGCGCGGCGGCGTCGCACTCGATGTCGTTCGCGGGCAGGGTCCCGTCGACGAGGTACCCCGTGGCCCGGTCGTCCACGCACGGGCCGTCGACGAGGTAGTGCCCGTGGTTGCCGTTGCCGCGCACGGTCAACAGCCGCGAGGAGGGCAGCGCGTCGTGCATGCGCAGCGCCCCCTCGTAGGGCGTGGCCGGGTCGCCGACGGACTGGATCAGCAGCACACCGGGCAGGCCCGCCCCGTCGATCCGGGTCGGCGGGGCGGTGTTGGTCTGCAGGTACAGGCACGCCCCGGGCGAGGCGATCGCCGCGCCGAGCGCGCCGTCGCGGGTCCGCAGTCGGACCATGTCCGCGTCGAAGACCCGCTCGTCGGCCGGGAAGGGGGCGTCCGCGCAGGAGACGGTCTGGAACACCGACTCGAAGTTGACCTCCTCGGTGGTCGCCGCCCGCCGGGACGCGACCAGCGCCGCCGGGTCGCCGGAGGCGTAGTCGGCGAGCGCGCCGGCCAGCCGGGGCCAGTCCCGGTCGGTGTAGAGCGAACCGATCGTGAACTGGTCGAGTTCGACGCCGCCGAAGACGCCGTCGGCGGGCTGCGCCACGAGGCGGGCGCGCAGTACGTCCCAGCCGGCCAGTACCCGGGCCGCGCTCGTGCCCAGGTGGTAGCGGTCGTCGCGGTCGGCGGCCCAGGCCGCCCAGTCGCGCTGACGCGCGGAGAAGGCGCGGGCCTGGAGGAAGCCGGTCCCGTACCAGACCTCGGTCGGGTCCACCACGCTGTCCAGGAGCATCCGGTGCACCCGCCGCGGGAACAGTTGCCCGTACACCGCGCCCAGGTAGGTCCCGTACGAGTAGCCCAGGAAGCTCAGCCGCTCCGCGCCGAACGCGGCCCGGACCAGGTCGAGATCGCGGGCGATGTCGCGGGTGGTCAGGTGCGGCAGCAGGTCGGGCGCGGAGGCCCGGCAGCCGTCGGCGAACGCGCGGGTCGCGGCCAGGTGCGCGGCGCGACCGGCGGGAACCGCCGGATCGGGCCTGGGCCCGCGGCCGAAGGTGACCGGGTCGGTGCAGACGACCCGCGTACTGGTGCCGCGCCCGCGCAGGTCGAAGCCGATCAGGTCGTAGGCCCGGCGCAGCCGCTCGGGCAGGCCGCCGGCCAGCGCGGCCATCGAGCCGACGGAGGAGGCGCCGGGGCCGCCGAAGTTGACCACCAGGACGCCCTGATACTCGGCCCGGCTCCCGGTGGCCGGCACCCGGGAGACGCCGACCCGGATCCGGGCGCCGTCGGGGCGGGCGTGGTCGAGGGGCGCGCCGATGCTGCCACAGCGCTCGCCCGGCGCGGTGCCCGTCGGGCAGCCGCCCCACGTGATCGGCTCGGTGCCCGCGCGGGCCGGTGCGGGGGCGGCGGTGAGCGCGGCGGCGGTGAGCGCGCCGGCCAGGAGGGCGCGGACGGCGCGGGTCACGATTCCTCACAGGTGGTGTCGCGGCCCGCCGGGAGCGTGCCGTCGGTCAGGTAGGCCGCGGCGGCGGCCAGGACGCAGTCGTTGGGCTGGAACGCGAGGATCCCGTGGTCGCCTTCGCCGAGCACGGTGATCAGGCGCGAGGAGGGCAGCGCGTCGTGCAGCGCGTTCGCCCCGGCGGGCGGGGTCGCCGGATCGCGGGTGCCCTGGATGAGCAACACCGGCGGCAGGTCGTGGCCGTCGATCCGCATCGGGGTCCGGGCCGGCACCGGCCAGAACGCACAGGGCGCGTTCAGCCAGGTGTTGGACCAGGCGGTGAGCGGGGCGGTGGCGTGTACGGCGCGCGCGTCGCGGTCCCACACCGCCCAGTCGCGCGGCCACGGCCCGTCGTGGCACTCGACGGCGGTGTAGATCGCGGTGCCGTTGGCGTCCTGCGCGGTGGGCGGCGTGTACAGCGCGGCGAGCGGGGCCGGGTCGCCGCGGTCCCAGGCGCGCAGGGCGTCGGCGAAGCCGGGCCAGTGCTGCGAGCTGTACAGGGTCCGCGTGGCGAGGTCGTAGAGCTCGGCCGGGCCGACCGCGTCGGCGAGGGGGCGGGTTCGGGCGGCGGCGAGCACACGCGTGAAGATCGGGTCCAGATCGGCGCCGGAGGCGTCGAGGAAGTCGCGCCAACGGCCCTGGAAGGCGATGTCCTGACGCAGGTTGGAGCCGTACCAGACCTGGTCGGGGCGGGGGTCGACGATGCTGTCCAGGATCATCCGGTCGACCCGCTCGGGGAACAACTGCCCGTAGACCGCGCCCAGATAGGTGCCGTAGGACCAGCCGATGAAGGAGAGTTTCGGCCGGTCGAGCGCCGCGCGGACCAGGTCCAGGTCGCGGGCGTTCTCCAGGGTGCCCAGGTGCGGCAGGAGGTGGCCGGCGCGCTCGGCGCAGCCGCCGGCATAGGTGCGGGCGCGCTCGATCAGCCGTTCCTCGTCCCGCGCCGTGGCGGGCACCGGGTCGGGCCTGGGCGCCCGGTCGAAGCTCGCGTCGACGCACGAGATCGGGTCGCTGTGGTGGTTGCCGCGGGGGTCGACGCCGACGATGTCGTAGCTCTGCCGCACCCGTTCGGGCAGGGCGCGGCGGACCAGCCCGGCCAACCACATCCCGCCGCCGCCCGGTCCGCCGGGGTTGACCACGATCGTGCCGCGCCGGGCCCGCCCTCCGGTCGCCGCCGCGAGCGACAGACCCAGCGTGGTGGTGGGCCCGTCGGGGCGCGCGTGGTCGACGGGCACGGCCAGCGTGCCGCAGCGCAGTCCCGGTTCGGCGACATCGTCGGGGCAGCCGCCCCACACGACGCCGGGCGTGCTCCCGACGGCCGGGTGCGCCGTGTCGGGACCACTCGCGGGTCCCGCGGCGGTGCCCGCGATCATGGCGGCGACGGCCACTACGGCCACGACGATGCGTCCCACGCGCGACGCCCCTCCCCCGGGGGCGACGCCCCGATCATGTGTCTCGATGATCGGGGTCGATTACCTGGGGTCGGGGCGCATCAACGATATGTCACTCGCGTGGGCGAGCCGATTGATCCGGTCGGGCTCGAACCGGGGTGGATGGGGGTGGACCCGACCGGATCGGGATGGACCGGGGTGGACCCGCCCGGACCGGGGTGGATCCGCGCGGACCCGCCTCGATCGAGACCGACCGCGGCCGGATCGGGCACCGGCCGAAATCCGCCCCCGGCGACCGCTTCGGGCGACCGCTTCGGGCGACCGACTCAGGCGATGTCGACGATCGGCTCGCCGCTGATCACACCGTCGGCCTGCATCTGCTCGGCCAGCTTGAGCGCCTCGTCGATCAGCGTCTCGACGATCTTCGACTCGGGCACGGTCTTGATCACCTCGCCCTTGACGAAGATCTGCCCCTTGCCATTGCCGGACGCCACACCCAGGTCCGCCTCGCGGGCCTCGCCGGGGCCGTTGACGACGCAGCCCATGACGGCCACCCGCAGCGGCACCTTGAGCCCGTCCAGGCCCGCGGTGACCTCCTCCGCGAGCTTGTACACGTCGACCTGGGCCCGGCCGCAGGACGGGCAGGAGACGATCTCCAGGCCGCGCTGCCGCAGTCCGAGCGACTCCAGGATCTGGTTGCCGACCTTGATCTCCTCGACCGGCGGGGCGGAGAGGGAGACCCGGATGGTGTCGCCGATGCCCTGCGACAGCAGCGCGCCGAACGCGACCGCGGACTTGATCGTGCCCTGGAAGGCGGGCCCGGCCTCGGTGACGCCAAGGTGCAGCGGGTATTCGCAGCGCTCGGCGAGCAGCCGGTAGGCCTCGATCATCACGACCGGGTCGTTGTGCTTGACCGAGATCTTGATGTCGCGGAAGTCGTGCTCCTCGAACAACGAGCACTCCCACAGCGCGGACTCCACCAGCGCCTCGGGGGTGGCCCTGCCGTGCTTGGCGAGCAGTCGCTTGTCCAGCGATCCGGCGTTGACGCCGATCCGGATCGGGGTGCCGGCCGCGGAGGCCGCCTTGGCGATCTCGGCGATCTTGTCGTCGAACTGCTTGATGTTGCCCGGGTTGACCCGCACCGCGGCACAACCGGCGTCGATCGCGGCGAAGACGTACTTCGGCTGGAAGTGGATGTCCGCGATCACCGGGATCTGCGACTTGCGCGCGATCGCGGGCAGCGCGTCGGCGTCGTCCTGCGAGGGGACCGCGACCCGGACGATCTGACAGCCGGACGCGGTCAGCTCGGCGATCTGCTGAAGCGTGGCGTTGACGTCGGACGTCAGGGTGGTCGTCATGGACTGCACCGACACCGGGGCGTCTCCGCCGACGGCCACGTTGCCGACCATGATCTGCCGTGACTTGCGGCGCGGCGTGAGGGGCCGGGCAGGTACGGACGGCATTCCGAGCTGGATCGCGGTCATGTTCGCTTGAGTCCCGTGGGTTCGGCGGGGTAGGTCGTCGTCAACGCTACGCCACCGCCCACCGGTACGGACGCGCCCGTACCCCTGTGCCGTCCCACCTGTTGCCTGATCGACACACGCCGGGCCGGCCCGGCCCGGATACGGGCGCGCTCTCGACGCTAGGTGACCTTCACGGGGTTGATCAGGTCGGCGATCAACACCAGGACGGTGAAGGCGATGAAGATCGAGGCCACGACGTAGGCGACCGGCATCAGCCGGGCCACGTCGAACGGGCCCGGGTCCGGACGCTTGCGCAGGCTCGCGATCCGGCGACGGATCGACTCCCACCACGCGCCGATCACATGGCCGCCGTCGAGCGGGAGCAGCGGCAGCATGTTGAACAGGAACAGCGACACGTTGAAGCCGGCGATGATGAAGATCATCAGGCCGACCCGCTGGGACGGCGGCACGTCCAGCGCGGCGACCTCGCCGCCGACCCGGGCCGCGCCGACCACGCCGACCGGGGAGTCCTGATCGCGCTTGTCGCCCTGGAAGGCCGCGCCCCACAGGGCGGGGACCTTCTGCGGGATGCGCAGCAGGCCGTGGAAGGCGTTCTTGACGATGTCACCGGTGAATTCGACGGACTCGGCGGCGCTCTGGCGCTGGATCCCGGTCGCGGGGCTGATGCCCAGGAAGCCGGTGGTGACGTACTGGTTGGGCACGGCCCGCCCGTCGCCGTCGATCTTGATCATCTTGTTCTGTTCGAGCACCGGCTTGAGGGTCAGCTTCTGGCCCTTGCGGTCGACCACGAGGGTGACCTCGCCGGACGACTTGCGGATCAGGCCCTGGAGCTTGTCGTAGTCGCCGATCTTCTGCCCGTTGAACGAGACGATGCGGTCGCCCGGCAGCAGACCCGCCGCCTTGCCGGGTGCCGCCTTGGCGCCCTCGGGGCACTTGTCGGTCTTCGCGTCGGCGCTGACCACACACTCGGAGACGGTGCTCACCGTCGAGGTGGTCTTGTTGATCCCGAAGCCCATCAGGTACACCGCGAGCAGACCGATGGCCAGGATCAGGTTCATGAACGGGCCCGCGAGCATGATGATCGTGCGCTGCCACGGCTTGCGCTGGTAGAACATCCGGTCCTCGTCGCCGGGACCGACCTCCTCGTAGGACGCCTCCCGGGCGTCCTCGATCATGCTGCGCCACGGCGAGGTGCTGCGGGCCTGGACCTTGCCCGACGCGTCGGGCGGGAACATCCCGATCAGCCGGCAGTAGCCGCCGGCCGGGATCGCCTTGAGGCCGTATTCGGTCTCGCCGATCTTCTTCGACCACAACGTCTTGCCGAAGCCGACCATGTACTGCGGCACCCGAACACCGAACATCTTGCCCGTGACCAGGTGGCCCGCCTCGTGCCAGGCGATGGAGAACAGCAGGCCCACGACAAAGACGACGATGCCGAGGATCGTCATGAACAGGGTCAACGGGGTTCTCCTCCGTGGGCGATGATCTCGCGTGCCCGTCGGCGCGCCCAGTCCTCCGCGTCGAGGACGTCTTCCAGTGTCAACCGGTTGCCGTCCCCACGTACATCATGCTCGCTCACCACGGCGGCGACCGTGTCGGTGATGCCGTTGAACCCCAGGTGTCCCGCGACGAACGCGTCCACACACTCCTCGTTGGCCGCGTTGAACACCGCGGGCGCGGTGCCGCCGGCGCGGCCCGCGGCGCAGGCCAGCCCGACCGCCGGGAAGGCCTCGTGGTCGAGCGGGAAGAACTCCCACGTGGCCGCCTTGGTCCAGTCGCAGCCGGCCGCCGCGTCGGGCACCCGGTCGGGCCAGGACAGGCCGAGCGCGATCGGCAGCCGCATGTCCGGCGGGGACGCCTGGGCCAGCGTCGAGCCGTCGGTGAACTCCACCATCGAGTGCACGATCGACTGCGGGTGGACCACCACGTCGATCCGGTCGAAGGGGATGTCGTAGAGCAGGTGCGCCTCGATCACCTCCAACCCCTTGTTGACCAGGGTCGCCGAGTTGATCGTGATCACCGGGCCCATGTCCCAGGTCGGGTGTGCCGCGGCCTGCGCGGGGGTGACGTCGACCAGGTCGGCGCGGGTGCGACCGCGGAACGGGCCGCCGCTGGCGGTGACCACGAGCCGCTTGACCTGATCGGCCCGGCCGCCGCGCAGCGCCTGGATCAGCGCGGAGTGCTCGGAGTCGACCGGGACGATCTGGCCGGGCTTGGCGATCGCCTTGACCAGCGGGCCGCCGACGATCAGCGACTCCTTGTTGGCCAGCGCGAGGGTGCGTCCCGCGGTCAGCGCGGCCAGCGTGGGGGCCAGGCCGATCGAGCCGGTGATGCCGTTGAGCACCACGTCGCACGGGTGTTCGGCGAGTTCGGTGGCGGCGGTGGGGCCGGCCAGGATGCGCGGCAGCTTGTACTGCCCCTTGGCGTAGCCGCGGCGCTGCGCCTCGGCGTAGAAGGCCAGTTGCAGGTCCTGCGCGGCGGACGCCTTGGCCACGGCGACCACCTCGACCCCGAGTTCGAGCGCCTGCCGGGCCAGTTCGTCGACCCGGCCGCCGCCGGCGGACAGGCCGACGATGCGGAACAGCTCGGGGTGGGCGCGCACCACGTCGATGGTCTGGGTGCCGATCGACCCGGTGGAACCGAGCAGGACGACGTCCCGTCGGCCGGGCGGCTGGTCGGGGGCGGCGAAGGGTGCGTACGGATCGGCCAGGGAGTCCATCCGTCCATTGTGGCCCGCGCCGACGAGGCGCCGAGCACAGGTCGGCCGATTGCCCGCGGTGACCGCCCCGGACGGCGCGAGTCGGCGCGCGGGGGCCCGCGGTACCCGCCCGCCGGCCCCCGCGCGTGGCTCAGCCGACCGGTCGGTGCACGTTCTCCACCTTGGACGGTCCCGGCGTCGCGTCGGCAATCCAGGGGCCCTCGGTGGAGACGTCGAGCACACCCTCCTCCAGCCACAGGTAGCGGCCCGCCAGCACACCCTCGACGGCTCGCCCGTCCAGCGTGTCGGTGTTGGTCCACAACCGGCCGAACAGCTCGTCCACCCGGATCTGCGCCTGCCGGCAGAACAGGTCGGCCAGCTCGTACGCGGCCCGGCCCTGCTCGGCGTCGCGGCGGCGCAGCATGTCGGCCCGCACGCACACCGCGCTCATCGCGAACAGCTCGGCGCCGATGTCGACGATCCGGCCGAGGAAGCCCTGCTTGCGCTCCATCGCGCCCTGCCAGCGGGCCATGCCGTAGAAGGTCGAGCGGGCCAGCCGGCGCGAGGTGCGCTCGACGAAGCGCAGGTGCGCGGCCAGGCTCGGCAGCCCGGCGGGGGCGAACTCGCGGTAGGACGTGGGCACCTGCCCCTTGCCGGCGACCAGTTTGGGCAGCCACTTGGCGTAGAAGACACCCGCGTCGGCGGCGGCTTTGCCCTTGGCCTTGAGGTCCGCGTCGGGGTCGATGATGTCGCCGGCCACGGCCAGGTGGGCGTCCACCGCCTCGCGGGCGATCAGCAGGTGCATGATCTCGGTGGAGCCCTCGAAGATCCGGTTGATCCGCATGTCGCGCAACATCTGCTCGGCCGGCACTCCGCGTTCGCCGCGGGCGCGCAGCGAGGCGGCGGTCTCGTAGCCGCGTCCCCCGCGGATCTGCACCAGTTCGTCGCTGACCAGCCAGCCCACTTCGGAGGAGTACAGCTTGGCCAGCGCCGCCTCGATCCGGATGTCGCGCCGGTCCTCGTCGGCCATTCGGGCGGTCAGCTCCAGGACCGCCTCCAGCGCGAAGGCGTTGGCCGCGATGTAGGCGATCTTGCCCGCGACCGCCTCGTGTGCGGCGATCGGGCGGCCCCACTGCTCGCGCTCGCCCGCCCATTCGCGCGCGACCTTCAGCGACCACTTGGCGGCGCCGGCGCACATCGCGGGCAGCGAGAGCCGGCCGGTGTTGAGCGTGGTCAGCGCGATCTTCAGGCCCGCGCCCTCGGCGCCGATCCGGTTCGCCGCGGGTACCCGGACCCGGTGGAAGCGGGTGACGCCGTTCTCGATGCCGCGCAGGCCCATGAAGGCGTTGCGGTTCTCCACGGTGATCCCGGGGCTGTCGGCGTCCACGACGAACGCGGTGATCCCGCCGCGCCGGCCCTCGGCCTTGGGCACCCGGGCCATCACCACCAGGAGTCCGGCGACCACGCCGTTCGTGGTCCACAACTTCACCCCGTCGAGGATGTACGCGTCGCCGTCCTCGGTGGGCACCGCGGACGTGGCCAGGCGGGCCGGGTCGGAGCCGACGTCGGGCTCGGTGAGCAGGAACGCGCTGACCTCGCGCACGCAGCGCGGCAGGAACTCGCGCTTTTGGTCGTCGGTGCCGAACAGCTTGACCGGCTGCGGTACCCCGATCGACTGGTGCGCGGACAGCAGCGCGCCGAGCGCGGCGTTGACCGAACCGACCAGGACCAGCGCCTTGTTGTAGTACAGCTGGCTCAGGCCGAGGCCGCCGTACTCGGTGTCGACCTTCATCCCGAGCGCGCCGATCTCGGCGAGGCCCTTGATCACCTCGTCGGGAATTTGCGCGTCACGCTCGATCACGGTCGCGTCCACCCGGGTGGTCAGGAACTCGCGCAGTACCGCGAGGAAGTCCTCCCCCCGACGGATCTCCTCCGCGTCCGCCTCGGGGTGCGGGTGGACCAGGTCGAGCCGAAAGCGGCCGAGGAACAATTCCTTGGCGAAACTGGGCTTGTCCCAGTCCTGCTGTCGCGCTTCCTCGGCGACTTTGCGCGCTTCGCGTTCGCTGACAGGGGGCATGGCGGACTCCTCGCGGACTCGCAGCGGAACCGACGTTGTTACCGACCGGTGTTACCTGCCCGTGCACGTCCACTGAATGCCGGGTAACGGGGTTTTGTCCAGAGCTATGCCACCGCCGACGTCAAGACATGCGCGCGTTGATCCGAGGCGTGCGCCGCGTCGATCCCGGGCACCCGCCGCGTCGATCCCGGGCATGCGAAAGGGCCCGGCGGCACCACCCCAGGTGGCCGGGCCCTTCGTCGGTGGGGCCTACAGGTCGAGGCCGGTGAGGACCATCACGCGCTCGTACGTGAAGTCGGTCATCGCGTAGGTGACGCCCTCGCGGCCGACGCCGGAGTTCTTGGCGCCGCCGTACGGCATCTGGTCGGCGCGGTAGGACGGGGCGTCGCCGATGATCACGCCGCCCACCTCCAGTTCGCGCTGGGCCCGGAACGCGGTCTGGATGTCGTGCGTGAACACGCCGGCCTGAAGGCCGAACTCGGAGTCGTTGACCGCGGCGAAGGCGGCGTCGGTGCCGTCCACCCGGGTCAGCGTGAGCACCGGGCCGAAGACCTCCTCGCAGGCGATGGTGACGCCCGCCGGGACCTCGCTGAGCACGGTCGGCGCGTAGTTCGCGCCGTCGCGGGTGCCGCCGGTGAGCACCTTGGCGCCGGCCTGCACGGCCTCGTCCACCCACGCCTGCACCCGCTCGGCGGCGGCCACGCTGACCAGCGGGCCGACGTCGACCGCGTCGTCCTCGGGGTCGCCGGTGACCTGCGCGGCGACCTTGGCCACGACCTTCTCGACCAGGCGGTCGTACACGCTCGTGTCGGCGATCACCCGCTGCACCGAGATGCAGGACTGGCCGCCCTGGTAGTTGGAGAACGTCGCGATCCGCTGCGCGGCCCACTCCAGGTCGGCCTCGGAGGACCAGTCGGCGAGCACGACGGCGGCGGCGTTGCCGCCCAGTTCCAGGGTCACGTGCTTGCGCGGGACCGCGTCCATGATGCTCCAGCCCACCGGGCCCGAGCCGGTGAACGAGATGACCGGCAGCCGCTCGTCCTCGACCAGGGCCGGCATCCGGTCGTTGGGCACCGGCAGCACGCTCCAGGCACCGGCAGGCAGGTCCGTCTCGGCCAGGATCTCGCCCAGGACCAGCGCGGACAGCGGGGTGGCCGGCGCCGGCTTGAGGATGATCGGCGCGCCGACCGCGATCGCGGGGGCGACCTTGTGCGCGACCAGGTTGAGCGGGAAGTTGAACGGCGCGATGCCGAGCACCACACCCTTGGGGATCCGCCGGACCAGCGCGTAGCGGCCGGTGCCGCCCGCATCGGTGTCGAGGCGCATGCCCTCGCCGTTGAACCGGCGGGCCTCCTCGGCGGCCCAGCGGAACACCGATACCGCGCGACCGACCTCCCCGCGCGCCCACTTGATCGGCTTGCCGTTCTCGGCGGTGATCAGCCGGGCGATCTCCTCGGTGCGCTCACCCAGGCGCCGGGCGACGTGGTCCAGGGCCGCGGCGCGGCGGTACGCGGGCAGCGCGGCGAACTCGTGCGCGCTCGCGTGGGCGGCGGCGACGGCCTCCTCGATCTGCGCGTCGGTGGGCTCGAAGACCCGGCCGACCAGCCGGCCGTCGTACGAGTTGGTGACGTCGAAGGTCGACTCGCCGGTGGCCTGGCGGCCCGCCAGCCAGAACGCGTGGGTGGTGGTCACTGCTGCTCCTTCTCCGTCAACGGGCGCCGATGATCCCGGTGTCGTCCACGGTACGTCGATCGGGCGGGCGAGTTTTTGTCCATGCCGGCCAATCCCGGCCCGCCGGTGCTACGACTTGTCCTCGGCGGTGCCGGTCGTGTCGCGCAGCGCGAACCACAGTTCCGCGCGGGTGTCCGGATCGTCCAGGGTGCGGCCGAGGATCTCCTCGACCCGGCGGATGCGATAGCGCAGCGTGTGCCGGTGTACGCCCAGATCGCCCGCCGCCGCGTCCCACTGCCCGTGCCGGGCCAGCCACGCGCGCAGCGAGACGATCAGGTCGCCCCGACCGCCCGCGTCGTGCGCGCGCAGCGGCGCGAGCACCTGATCGGCCCACGCGTGCACCGCGTCGCCGTCCAGGAGCGGCAGCAGGCCGCCCGCGTCCCGGCCGTGCACGGTCAGCGCCTTCTCCGAGCGCAGGCCCACCGCGTGCGCGCCCAGCGCCTGCCGATAGCCGTCGCCCGCCCGGTCCGGCTCGACCGGACCGGACACGCCCGCGACCAGCCCCGGCAGGTCGACCGGCTCGACCGGGTCGACCGACTCCGGCAGCACCAGCACCGTCGCGCCGGCCAGTTCGCCGGTCAGTGCCGGGGTGCCCGCCCGGGCCGCCCGCGCGCACAGCCGCTCCGTGAACGCGGCCACCGCCGCGTCCGGTCCGGTGGCCACCACCATCCGCCACGGCCCGGGCGGCAGATCGGCCGCGATGTCGTGGGCCAGTTCGGCGGGCGTCGCCCGCTCCCCCGTGAGCAGCAGCCGCAGCAGCGCGGTCCGCATCCGGGCGCCGGCGTCGGCGCCCGCCCGGGACTGCTCCAGGGCCAGGGTGAGCAGCGACGCGGCGGTGCCCAGGGTCTGCCGGTCGGCGGTACGCGCGGGCCGGTCGGTACCCACCGCCAGGAACCCGCTGATCCGTCGCTCGGCGCCCAGCGACTGCACCACCACCCGCCCGCCGTCCTCGTCCTCCTGGAGCGACGCCGAGGACGGGGCGGGCATCCGGCGCAGCTTGTCGATGTCGGCGCGCAGCGCCTCGGTACGCGGGCGGGCAGCCGCAGGTGCCACCTGGCGCAGCGTGCCATCGGCGTCGTAGAGCGCGGCCCAGCCGTCGAGCCGGCCCGCGAGTCGGCGGATCAGCGTCGCGGCGCCCTCGCGCCCGGCGGCGGCCCGGGTCAGCTCCTGCTGCACCGCGAATCCGGTGGTGACCGTCTCGTACTGCTCGGCCGCGAGCGCCGAGGAGACCACCTTGCTGATCGCGATGAACGGGGTCGGCCGGGGCACCTCGAACACCGGGAAGCCGTGGCTCTCGGCCGTCTCGACGATCACCGCGGGCACCCGGTCCAGGGTCAGTCCCACGCCGATGCCCAGGCCCGCCACCTCGGCCGCGGCCAGCCGCTCGACGTAGGCGCGCCGCTCGGCGTTGTTGCGGCCGAGCTTCATCCCGGTGGTCAGCAGCAGTTCGCCGCCCTCCAGGTAGGGCGTGGGGTCGGCCAGTTCGCTGGTGTGCACCCACCGCACCTCGCGCTCCAGGCCGCCCTTGCCCGCGAGCACGCGCAGGTCGAGGGCGGGCGCGCGGACCAGGGAGGCGAGGGTGGGCGGCATGTCGGTTTGTCCAAACTGGAGTGGGAGAGGTCTCCAGTGTGACTCAGCGGCCGAGATCGATCAGCACGGGAGGCGTGCGCTCGCCTTTCCGGGTGGTCAGGCTGAGCACGGCGTGCCCGGTGGGCAGGTCGCTGGTGAGTTCGGCCGGCGACCAGCGATAACGCTCGACGGTGCGGGTGGTCACCCGCTCGGAGCGTCCGCTCGCCTTCTCGCCGAACAGCGCGCCGAGCACCGAGTAGCGCAGCCGCTTGACCAGGCCGCCCTCCGGCGAGCCCATGGTGATCGAGCGCTCCTGCTCCTTGGTCATGCCCCAGTGTTCGGCGAACAGTTCGGCGTCGGCGCGGGAGGCGCCCGGGACGATCGCCTTGCAGCCGGCCGCGGCGAACACGCCGTGCCGCAGCGCCGGGGCCAGGTCGTCGAGCGAGCGCACCGACAGGACCAGGCCGGCACGGCGGTTGCGGGCCCACTGCAGGCCCTTGGCCGCGTACTCGTCGATCAGCCGACCCGCGTCGTCGGCGACCAGGCACGCGAACACCCGGCGCGGTCCGCGTTCGCGCCGCGGGGTGGCCATCGCCTGGACGAACTGGGCCAGCACGAGCCGGCCGATCAGCCGGGCCGCCTCGGGGTGCGCCGCCTCGTTCAGCGCGATCCGCACCCGCAGCGGCCGGTCGATCTCGCCCGCGCCGAACCGCTCCCGGTCGGCGTGGAACAGCTCGGCGACGCCGGGTCTCTCCAGCACCGCGAGCCGCTGCACCAGCATCCGCGCGTCGTCGTCGCCGCGCGCCATCGCCCGCAGCGCCCGCTCGTGTTCGGGGTAGCGGCCCGCCGCGCGCAGCGCCTCCTCCAACGCGGCCAGCGCCGCCTCGGTGCCGTCGAGCAGGTCGAGCAGCGTGCCCACGTCGGGATAGCGGTCGTGCCCGGCCACATACGCGCCCAGCACCTGGCGCAGCGCGTTGCTCGCGCCCTCGCCCAGGCCCAGCGCGCTCGGCGGCAGCGCGGCGGCGGCGAGCCGATCGGCCGCGTCCTCGGGAGTGCCGGCGCCGCCGTACAGGTCCAGGCCCCACGGCGAGTCGCGGTCGCCGACGATCACTTCGCGGTCGTAGCCGCCGGGGCGCTCGAACTCGTCGCCCTTGGCGTCGATCACCAGCAGCGAGGCGGTGCCGGTGAGCGCGCGCAGGCTCATCGCCTCCACGACCGGTTCGAGCAGCCGCCCCGGCTCGCCGGCCCGGGACGCGCCGACCACCAGCATCGAGGCGCCGAGCACGTCCGGGTCCAGGGCGAAGTCGGCGGCGCGGTACAGCGCCGGATTGCGCGCGTGGTCGGTGCCCGCCCCGATCCGTACCTGCCCGGTCAGCAGGTCGTGCTCGGCCCGCCGCGGCCGCACGTCGCGCTGCCCGGAGCCGTGCCGACAGGCCGCAGCGCCGTGATCGACGATCTCCTCGGCCACGTCGGCCAGATACTCGGAGTCCCGGTCGCCCGCCTCGATCACCCGGCGCAACCGCAGGTAGTCCACGTCCCGCAAGCGCCCCGCCGCCACCTCGTCGTCGAGCACGTCGGCGGCCTCGTGCTGCCCCGCGTCGCGCAACTCGGGCCACAGGTCGGCATCGACGGGCGCCTCCTCGTCCTCGGGCGTCGCGTGCTCGCGCGGGGTGCGGGTGTACGGCTCGACCACCACGCGCCACCGGCCGAGCACCGCGGCGGCGTAGACGAAGCCGCCGTTGTAGACGAGACGCACCAGCCACTGCAGGTCGTGCAGCGCCCCGCGCGGAAAGATCAGCAGGAGCAGCGCGACGAACGGCCGCATCAGCACGATCCAGGCGACGAAGCCGAGCACCAGGAACAGCGCGGCCCGGCGCCACTGTTCGGGGCGCGGACGCCCGTTCAGCTCGGCGCGCCGGTCCAGTCGTTGCCACCACGGGCGCAGGAAGGGCCAGGCGATCTCGTACCAGCGGCCGAGGTAGCAAAAGAGCGCGAACACCAGGACGTAGAGCAGGTTGTTGAACAGCAGCGGCCACAGGAACTCGGGCAGGATCTTCCGGACCAGCCAGACGTAGGCGAGGATCACCCAGTTCAGGCTCGCGATCGCGATCACCAGCCACAGCACGGCCCTGCGCACCAGCGCGGCCTCGGGCCGGGTGCGGGCGTCGCGCTCGGCCGCGCGCAGCCGGATCTCCCGCTCGTCGCGCCCGAACCCGTAGATGCCGGGGGCCTCGCGGTGTCGCGGCCCGCGCAGCCAGCCGCGCAGGTCGAAGCCGTCGGGATCGAGGCCGCGTCCGGGCGAGGCCGGCGCCGGCACCCGGGCCCGGCCCGCGGGCGGGCGACGGCCCGGCGGCTCTTCGGCGCGGGTGCGATCGCTTCGGCCGCGATCATCTCGGCCGCGATCACCGCGGCTGCGATCACCGCGAAGGGCCTCGGCCTCGACGGCCCGCGACGCAGGGGAATCCGACCGTTCCACGTTCACGCCTCGCCCTTCCGGAACCACACCTTCGGCCGGGACTCAATCTAGGCGCGGAACCCGCGCTCGTGACGATCATTCCGAGGCGAGTCCGCAATCCGTTCCGCAATCCGTTCGGAGTTGTTGTGCCCGATCGGCATTTGTCCATCCCGGACACAAGCAACCGGGCGACTCACCGATGCGGCGCATGCGGCGAACACCACCCGGCGCCTAGCCTGCGGAGAGGACCACGGTGCCACCGCGCCGACCCACCTCGACCCCACAGGAGACCAGCATGGGCGCTTCGCAGCCCGGCGGGCCCTCGCTCCCGCAGGAGCGCCGGCTCGTCACCGCCATCCCCGGCCCGAAGTCGACCGAGCTGATGAACCGCCGCAACGCGGCGGTCCCGCGCGGCGTCAGCACCACCCTGCCGGTCTTCGTGACCCAGGCGGGTGGCGGCGTGGTCGTCGACGTGGACGGCAACTCGCTGATCGACTTCGGCTCCGGCATCGCGGTGACCAGCGTCGGCAACTCGGCCGAGGGCGTGGTGCGTCGCGCCTCCGAGCAGTTGCAGCGCTTCACCCACACGTGCTTCATGGTGACCCCGTACGAGTCGTACGTGGCCGTCGCCGAGCAGCTGAACGAGCTGACCCCCGGCGACCACGACAAGCGCACCGCACTGTTCAACTCGGGCGCCGAGGCGGTGGAGAACGCGATCAAGATCGCGCGTGCCCACACCAAGCGCCCCGCCGTCGTGGTGTTCGACCACGGCTACCACGGTCGCACCAACCTGACCATGGCGCTGACCGCGAAGAACATGCCGTACAAGGAGTCGTTCGGCCCGTTCGCGCCCGAGGTGTACCGGGTCCCGGTCGCCTACCCCTACCGCTGGCTCACCGGTGCGGAGAACTGCGCCGAGGAGGCCGCCGCGCAGGCGATCGACGCGATCACCAAGCAGATCGGCGCGCACAACGTCGCCGCTGTGGTGATCGAGCCGATCCTGGGCGAGGGCGGCTTCATCGAGCCGGCCAAGGGCTTCCTGCCCAGGATCGTGGAGTTCTGCCGGGACAACGGCATCGTCTTCGTCGCGGACGAGATCCAGACCGGGTTCTGCCGCACCGGCCAGTGGTTCGCGTGCGAGGACGAGGGCATCGTGCCCGACCTGATCACCACCGCCAAGGGCATCGCGGGCGGCCTGCCGCTGGCCGCGGTGACGGGGCGCGCCGAGATCATGGATTCCGCCCATGCGGGTGGTCTGGGCGGCACGTACGGCGGCAACCCGGTCGCGTGCGCCGCGGCACTCGGCGCGATCGAGACCATGCGCGCGCTCGACCTGAACGGCGCGGCCCGCCGGATCGGCGAGATCATGCTGGGCCGACTGGGCGCGATGAGCGAGAAGTTCGCCGAGATCGGCGACGTCCGCGGGCGCGGCGCGATGATCGCGATCGAGCTGGTCAAGCCCGGCTCGAAGGAGCCGAACCCGGAGCTGGCCGGCGCGCTCGCCAAGGCGTGCCACGCCCAGGGCCTGGTGGTGCTGACCGCCGGCACCTACGGCAACGTGCTGCGCTTCCTGCCGCCGCTGGTGATCCCGGAGGACCTGCTCGTCGAGGGCTTGGACCTGCTGGAGCAGGCCTTCGCCGCCACGGTCTGAGTCGGGCGACACCCCGAACGGTCCGAACACCACGAACCCCCGGTCACCGGAATGCTCCGGCGCCCGGGGGTTCGGCGTCGTGTCGGGAAATCGGGTCGGAGGATCGGACCCGCGCTCGGCGGGCGATCACATCCGGATGCCTCGGACCCGGATGATCGGGATTCGGGATTCGGGGATCGGGATCGAACGATCGGGTTCGGGCGATCAGATCCGTGGTCGGCGCGGCGCCGGAGCGATCCGCTCGACCATGGTCAGGCCCGGAACGGCGTCCCACCCGCACAGGGCGAGCACGCGCACCATCTGTCGGCTCGCGCCGACCAGAACCATGTGCCCACCACGCCGCGCCAATGCGCCGGCCTGGTCGACGAACACGCGCAGACCCGCGACGTCGATGAACACGAGCTTGCTCACGTCCACCCGGACGTCGCCACCGTCGCGCGCGGCGGCGCCGAGGACACGGCGCACCACGTCCACGTTCGCCAGGTCGATCTCGCCTTCGAGCCGGAGGCCGCGCGGTCGGGTGGTGCGCACGACGCGAAGCTGGCGGTCGCTGGTCAGGACCACGCCCATCGCGCCCGCGCCGCGACCCGGCCGGGGTTCCACCGAGGAATCGAACACGGCACCGCCCGCCTTGACGCCCTTGGAAACCACCGGAGCCTCGATCCGGCGGACGCGCCCGCTCCCCGCAGGGGCCGGGATGCACGGCACGCGGTATGTCGAGTAATCGGACTCTTCAACCACCTGGCCAACCCTACCTTTGCGTGCTGACAGCAGAGGGGCGATCGACGACATTGCGTCAATGCCACGTCACTCGAGCCACCGTCGATTTGCCCTGCTTACGGATGTTCTCCGCGTACTTGGACTCTCCGGGGTGTCCGGAGTCACGCGACACGCGCTGTGACCCCGCTCACACCCTTCAATGCTCCAACGTACAGCGTGTATGTCCCACCTTCCAGACCGTGGAGAACGTGTGCAGGGTTTGTGAGGAGGCCGCGCGTCGGGAACTCGACGACCCCTTCTCCGCGTATCTTCGAGTGAGATGCACAGACCTTCCTCCGACACCGGCCCTGAGCAAGCCGGTGGCCGCCCCGGGACAACGCCCCCCGTTCCGGGGCGGTGGTCTGTTCACTCACAGTACACGCGCCGCCTCGCAGCGCCGCTGATTCTCGCCGTCGTGCTCCTGGCGCTCACCGTGCAGGTGATGGCCGAAAGCGGACCCTCGATCACGCTGGACCGGATCGTCCGCGACGGCACGCGAAACCTCGCCGACGCCACGGGCGCGGCCTGGCTCGACGGACCCATGCACACCCTCGCCGACCTCGGCGGACCGCTCCCCGCCGGCCTCGCACTCGCCGCGGCGGCGCTGTTCGCCGCGTGGCGGCTGCGCCGGGCGTACCCGATCACGATCGCGGCGGGCGCGGTGCTCGTGGTGACGGTCGCGGTGATCGGCGGCAAGGACCTGATCGGCCGGACCGGGCCGAGCGAGTCGCCGCTGCCCGCCGACCAGTGGGGCTTCTTCCCGTCGGGCCACACCGCCACCTCGACGATCTGCTACGGCACGGCCGCGCTGCTGCTCGGGCGTGTCGGCTCCGCGCGCGCGGCCCGGTGGTGGCATCGCGGCGCGGTGCTGTCGTGCGCGGCGATCGGCTTCTCCCTGTTGTGGTGCGACTACCACTGGTTGGCGGATGTGCTTGCCGCGTGGGCCCTGTGCGGGATCGTGTTGTGGGCGGCGGCGCACCTGACGGCCCGGATGGCGATCCGCCCGACGCACGGCCCGGCGGACCGGACGACGACCGGATCCGGCGACCGTCTCGCCAGGTGAACGGTCGGAGAACTTTTCCCGCAGGCCGATCTGCGGATTACGCACCATCACCTGCCAGCTTGGAGCGTTATCCGACGAAATCCGGGGGCACAACCTACGGAATCAGTTGGTATCGAAACCTTGACGCGTGATCAAACGGGCGTTTGTATTACGCCGCACCGTTCGGAACGTGCGAACGGCTCACATCCGTCCCGGAGGCGATAAACCGCACCCCGCTCTGTCCGCAGAGGTAGCGCTCATGGCTGTAGAAACCACCCCACCGCCGTCCGGGACCCTGACTCCAGTCACGCTCGAAGACGTCGGTGGCACACCCGCCCCGCTCAAACGATCCATCGGTGTCGTCGGCGGCACACTGCTCACCCTGTCCTGTCTGACCCCCGCGTCGTCCCTGTTCGTGATCGTGCCGGGCATGTTCGCGGATCTGGGGTCCGGGACCTCGCTGGCCCTGGTCGTGGCCGCCGTGCTGTGTATCGGGGTGGCGTTCTGCTACTCCGAGTTGGGCACGCTGATCCCCAGCGCCGGCGGCGAGTACGCCATGGTCGGCACCCTGATGGGGCGCTTCATGGGCTGGCTGGTCTTCATCATCGCCACCATCGTGGTGATGATCGTGCCGCCGATCATCGCGCTCGGCACCGCCGACTACCTGACCTCGATCGCCACGGTCGACACGATGTGGGCCGGCGCCGCGGTGATGATCCTGGCGACGATCATGGGCCTGCTCGACCTGCGCGCCAACGCGTGGGTGACCGGTGTGTTCCTGGCCCTGGAGGTGGTCGCCGCGGCGATCGTGGCCTTCCTCGGGTTCGGCAACGTGCACCAGTCCGCCTCGACGCTGGTCAAGCCCGAGGTGGTCGCGGACGCCGCGGCCGGCACCACCGACCCGCTGAAGATGGGCCTGCTGATCGCGGGCATGGCCGGCGCGCTGTTCGCGTTGCAGGGCTTCTCCACCGCGGTCTACCTGGCCGAGGAGATGGAGAACCCGCGGCGCACCGTCTCGCGCACGGTGTTGTGGACCCTGGGTCTGGGCGGCGTGATCCTGATCGTGCCGACCATCGCCATCTCGCTGGGCGCGCCGTCCCAGGCGGCACTGGCCGAGGGCGACATCCTCGGCCTGGTCGAGGGCTGGTCCAACCACGGCATGGCGACGTTCATCGGGCTGTGCATCGCACTGGCGATCATCAACGCGGGCGTGGTCATGGTGATCCAGAACTCGCGTGTGGTCTACGCCTCGGCGCGGGACAAGGCCTGGCCCGAACCGATCAACCGGGCCTTCGGCAAGGTGAACCGGTTCGGTTCGCCGTGGGTGTCCACGCTGGTGGTCGGCGTGCCGGGCGCACTGCTGTGCTTCGTCAACCTCGACATCCTCGGCGAGGTCACCGGCGTCGCGGTCGCCGCGCTCTACCTGACCGTGGCGCTGGCCGTACTGGTCGCCCGCCGGGGTGTGCACAAGAGCGGTCAGGCGTGGCGGATGCCGCTGTGGCCGGTGATCCCGGTGCTGCTGATCGCGGCGATGATCTACGTGCTGACCGAACAGCCGATGCGCGCGCTGGAGATCACCGGCGGCATCGTCGTGGTGGCCGCGCTGTACTGGGTGCTCTACCTGCGTCCGCGCCAGGAGACCCGCTGGAACATCAAGCTGATGGCCGACGACTCCTGAACCCCTCCCGTCTCCCGTGACCACCCGCCCGAGGGCGGTGCCTCCTCCTGTGGGCACCGCCCTCGGGTGTGTTCCGGGCCGGTACGGCTCGGCCCTCGGTCAGTCGGTCAGCAGCGCCGCGCGCAGCCGCTCCAGCCGGTCCGCGTCCAGGCCCAGGCCGCGTTCCAGGTAGGCGTCGAAGCCGCCCCAGTGGGTGTCCATCACCTCCAGCGCGCCGCGCAGGTACTCCTCGCGCACCTCCAGGAACGGCCGGAACAGCTCCAGCAGGCCCGGGCGCATCGCGAGCCGGTCGCTGTTGGGCGTGTAGCGGTGCGCCGGGTCGTTGCTGATCAGGTAGTTCGCCACCACGTCGTCGACGCCGACGCCGAGCAGGCGCTGGACCAGGGCCGCCGCGATGCCCGCGCGGTCCTTGCCGGCCGAGCAGTGCACCACCACCGGCAGGCCGTCGGCCCCGATCAGCGCGTGCACCAGTGCCGCGTGTTTGTCGACCCGGCTCACCACCTGGTCGCGGTAGTCCGCGGCGATCGACTTCTCCGCCCGCCCGTCGCCCAGCCGCTCGCGCAGCACGTCGAGGTCCGCCGAGCGCATGTCGCGCCAGAACTCCGCGCCCCGGGCCGGGTCGGACATCGACAGGTTGAGCCACCGCGCGCCCTCGGGCAGCACGTCCGCGCCGTCCAGCTCGATGTCGGCCGGGCTGCGCAGGTCGACCACGAGCCGGATGCCCAGTCGGGCCAGGCTCGTCCGGTCGGCGTCGGTGGGCGTGGCCAGGTGGCCGCTGCGGAAGTAGCGACCGGCCCGGATGTGTCGGCCGTCGACGGTGGGCAGACCGCCGATGTCGCGGAAGTTGCGGACGCCTTCGAGAGCGACTCCGGCGTGCGCCTGATGTTGTGTCACGTGTCTCCTCGTGCTGGTCGGGCCGGGATGGGAACAACCGCGATATCCGGGGCCGGGGTCGATCGGTCGGGGTCGATCGGGCCGCCGCGCGGGCTGTGCGTCGGGCTCAGGCGCCCCGTACCGGCCGGGGTTCGCCGAACCGCTCCTCGAACTGCTCGTCGCTCAGCGCGCGCATCTCCTCGACCGTCACCAGGCCCATCATCAGCTCGGTGAGGAAGCGCGGCGCGGGCCTGGCCCGCATCGCGTCGGTGATCGGCCCGGGCACGGTGTGCGCGGCGGATTCCACCCGGCCGTCCGGGTGCAGGGTGAAGGTCCGGTAGCCGGGGCCGTCGAAGTGCCTGCCCTCGTAGTCGATGCTGTACGTGGTCGAGGGCGCCACGAACACCGGTACACCCGCGAACTCGCCCTCCAGGGAGCCGTGCAGGTGTCCGCCGGAGATCGCCCGGATCCGCGGGAAGTCGCGCAGCAGCGCGCCGAGTCGGCCGGAGGGGTCCAGGTTCGGACAGATCTCCGCGAGCGGCGGCTGGTGCAGGAACAGCAGCGCGTGCTCGGCGTCCGAGCCGGCCAGGATCTCCCGGATCCGGGCAGCCTCCGGCGCGCTCAGCTCCGGCCCGTCGGCACGTGTCATGCGGTCGTCGAGGTCGCGGTACACCCCGTCCCCGACGTGTTCGCGACCCAGCGCGTTGGTGTCCACCATCAGCAGCAGCCAGGACCCGATCCGTACCGCGGGTTCCAGGTGCACGCCGGTGCGGGGCAGGCCGGCGGTGTAGGCGTCGTGGCTGTCGTGGTTGCCCGGGAGGCAGTACACCGGCACCGGCAGCGCCTGGAGCACGTCCCCGAGCCGCCGGTAGGCGCCCGGCTCGCCGGTGTCGGCCAGGTCGCCGGAGGCGACCAGTACGTCCGCCGCGGCGAGCGCGTCGGCGGCGCCCTCCAGGGTGGCCGCCAATCCCGCGTCCGGGTCGTGCCGTACGAATCCGTGGGTGCCCGGGGCGTCCCGGTAGTGCACGTCGGAGATCTGGATCAACCGGACGGCGGTGTCGCCGGCCGGACTGTCTTGGATGGGCATGCGCCGTTCCCCTGTCACGTCCGTAACGGCCGTCGACTGATCATCTGACGACCCGTCACGCATGCTGCCAGGGAAGGCGCGTGGAGGAAATGGCGAAGCCCGCCGGACCACGTCGTCGGGGTCCGGCGGGCTCGCCGTGAGGTCTCGCCGAGGCGAGGAGGTGATCAGTCGTTGGTGGGGAAGCCCAGGTTGATCCCGCCGTGGCTCGGGTCGAGCCAGCGCTGGGTGACGACCTTGCCCCGGGTGAAGAACTGCACGCCGTCGGCGCCGTACGCGTGCAGATCGCCGAACAGCGAGTTCTTCCAGCCGCCGAACGAGTAGTAGGCGACCGGGACCGGGATCGGCACGTTGATCCCGATCATGCCGACCTCGACCTCGTTCTGGAACTTGCGGGCCGCGCCACCGTCGTTGGTGAAGATCGCGGTGCCGTTGCCGTACGGGTTGGCGTTGATCAGGGCCAGGCCCTGGTCGTACGAGTCGACCCGGAGCACGGAGAGCACGGGGCCGAAGATCTCGTCGGTGTAGATCGACATCTCGGGGGTGACGTTGTCGAACAGGGTCGGGCCGACCCAGTAGCCGTCCGCCGTGTCGTCCCCGTTGATCGGGTGGGTGCGGCCGTCGACCACGAGCGTCGCGCCCTGGTCCACGCCGGCCTGTACATAGGACAGCACCTTGTCGGCGTGCTGCCGGGTGACCAGCGGGCCCATCTCGGACGCGGCGTCGTTGCCCGCGCCGACCTGGAGCTTGGTCATGCGCTCCCTGATCTTGCCGATCAGCTCGTCGGCGATCGGCTCGACCGCGACCAGGGCGGAGATCGCCATGCAGCGCTCGCCGGCCGCGCCGAAGCCGGCGTTGACCGCGGCGTCGGCGACCAGGTCGAGGTCGGCGTCCGGGAGCACCAGCATGTGGTTCTTGGCGCCACCCAGGGCCTGCACACGCTTGCCGTAGCGGGTGCCGTTCTCGTACACGTACTTGGCGATCGGGGTCGAGCCGACGAAGGAGACCGACTTGATGTCGGGGTGCTCCAGGATGCGGTCCACCGCGACCTTGTCGCCGTGCACGACGTTGAACACACCCTCGGGCAGGCCGGCCTGCTTCCACAGCTCGGCGAGGAAGTTCGCGGTCGAGGGGTCCTTCTCGCTCGGCTTGAGGATCACCGTGTTGCCGGTGGCGATCGCGATCGGGAAGAACCACATCGGGACCATCGCCGGGAAGTTGAACGGCGAGATGATCGCGACCGGGCCGAGCGGCTGGCGGATCGAGTAGACGTCGATGCCGGTCGACGCCTGCTCGGAGTGGCCGCCCTTCTGCAGGTGCGGGATGCCGCAGGCGAGTTCCACGACCTCCTGGCCGCGGGCGATCTCGCCGAGCGCGTCCGAGTGCACCTTGCCGTGCTCGGCCACGATGATCGCGGCCAGCTCGTCCTTCTTGGCGTTGAGCAGCTCGCGGAAGTTGAAGAGCACCTGGGAGCGCTTGGCCAGCGAGGCGTTGCGCCACGTCGCGAAGGCCCGGACGGCGACGGAGACGGCCTCGTCGACCTCGGCCACGGACGCGAAGTCGACCGTGCCGGTGACCTTGCCGGTGGCGGGGTTGTGGATGTCGCCACGACGCTCGGACGTCCCCGTCCACTCCGCGTTGGCAATCCAGTGGGTTACGTGGTTCGTCACGGGTCCGACCTTCCGAGGGGATGTGGTTTCGCCAGTCTGCGTGGTCCGGTGCGGGCGGCTCAACCTTCAGGTTGTCGGCGGTTCCGGCTTTTGGCTTACAGACCGTCTCGGTCGGGTTTTTTGGTGCCCACCCGCACCGCCCGTTGGGTTTCGGGCCAAGGCCGCGGTTTACCGCGAAGGGGTGGACGGATCGGGCCCCTCGGCCCTGGTCCGTCCACCCCTTCGGAGACCACTGCTCAGCTATCGAAGCCCATGCCCAGTTTGTCGAGGGTCTTGAGCCACAGGTTGCGCTTGCCGGCGTTCTTGTCGGCTCGGTCCATCGACCACTTCGTCATCGTGACGCCGGCCCACTTGATCGGTTCCGGAGGGAACGGAAGGGGCTTGGTGCGGACCATCTCCAGCTCGGTGCGCGCGGTCGGGCGGCCGTCGAGCTTGTCGAGCATCACCTCGGCGCCGAACCGGGTGGCGCCCACGCCGAGGCCCGTGTAGCCCATCGCGTAGGCCACCTTGCCCTTGTACGCCGTGCCGAAGAACGCCGAGAACCGGCTGCACGTGTCGATCGCGCCACCCCACGTGTGGGTGAAGCGCAGACCTTCGAGCTGCGGGAACGTCTCGAAGAAGTGCCCCGCGAGCTTCGCGAAGGTCTCCGGACGCTGGTCCAGTTCCGGGGACATCCGCGAGCCGTAGTGGTAGACGGCGTCGTAACCGCCCCACAGGATCCGGTTGTCCGCGCTCAGCCGGTAGTAGTGGAACTGGTTGTTCGTGTCGCCGATGCCCTGGCGGTTGTTCCAGCCGATCGCCGCCAACTGCCCGGCGCTCAGCGGCTCGGTCATCATCGCGTAGTCGTAGACCGGGACCACGAACGGCCGCAGCCGTTTGACCAGCGAGGGAAAGACGTTGGTGCCCAGCGCCACATGGCCCGCGAAGACCCGCCCGTAGGGCGTCTTCAGCATCATCCCCGAGCCGTGTTCGGCCAGTTCGGTCACCTTGGTGCGCTCGAAGACGCGTACGCCGAGCGACTCGCACGCGGCCTTCAGGCCCCAGGCCAGCCGGGCCGGGTCGACGATCGCGCAGCCCGTCTTGTCCCAGACGCCCGCGAGGTAGGTGGGCGAGTCCACCTCGGCCCGCACCTCGTCCCGGTCCAGGAAGGTCAGTTCGGTGCCGTACTTCGCCGCGAGGTCGATCTCCTCGCGCAGTTCCTCGACCTGGTGCGGCTGGGTGGCCACGTTGAGTTCACCGGTGCGGCGGAAGTCGCACTCGATGCCGTAGCGCTCGATCGCCGCCTCGATCTCGTCGAGGTTCTCCTCGCCGAGCCGTTCCAGCCGGGCGAGTTCGCCCTCCCAGCGGTCGAGACCGTTGTAGAAGCCGTGGGTCAGGCTCGCGGCGCAGAATCCGCCGTTGCGGCCCGAGGCCGCCCAGCCGATCTCGTGCGCCTCGATCAGGACCACGTCCCGCGAGGGGTTGCGCTCCTTGGCGATCAGCGCGGTCCACAGGCCCGAGTACCCGCCGCCGACCACCGCGAGATCGCAGTGGTCGTCGCCGATCAGGGCCGCGTGCGGCGCGGGGCGGTCCGGCTGGTCCAGCCAGAAGGGGACCGGCGCGGCGTCCGCGAGCGAGCGGACGGCCTCGACGGAGGGGGCAGGATCCGACGTGTTCCGGGGACCCATGGGGTTTCACCACTTTCGCGATGTCCGCCGGAGTCCCTGGTCGGACCCCGGCGGTTTCACCGCATAGCTACGGATCTGGGAGTGTTCATCATCCAACAGGCGTGGCTAGGCGCGTTGCCTGGCCCGCCGCGACGCGCGGATCTGCCCGATCATCACGATCAGTACGGCGATCACGAACATCGCCGAGCCGATCACGTTGATCTGCGGCGGGGTGCCGCGCTGGGCCGCGCCGTACACGAACATCGGGAACGTGACCGTGTTGCCCGACGTGAAGTTGGTGATCACGAAGTCGTCGAAGCTGAGCGCGAAAGCGAGCATCGCGCCGGCTCCGATGCCGGGTGCCGCGAGCGGCAGGGTCACCCGCAGGAACACCTGGGTGGGTGACGCGTACAGGTCCTGCGCGGCCTCTTCGAGCTTGGGATCCATGCCGAGCACCCGGGCCTTGACCGCGACCACCACGAAGCTCAGGCAGAACATGATGTGCGCGATCAGGATGGTCACGAAGCCGGTGTTGATCCGCATGTTCAGGAACAGCGTGCCGAGCGAGGCGCCCATCACCACCTCGGGCATCGACATCGGCAGGAACAGCAGCGTGTTGATCGCGCCCCGGGCCCGGAACCGGTAGCGGCCGAGCGCGAAGGCGATCGCGGTACCGAGGGCGGTGGCGATCAGCGTGGACAACACCGCGATCTTCATGCTGACCTCGACCGAGTCGCAGATGCCCGCGACCCCGCACGGCTTTTCCCACGCGTCGGTGGTGAAGCCGTTCCAGGTGTAGTTGAAGCGCCCGTTCGGGTCGTTGAACGAGAACATCAGCACGACGATGTTGGGCAGCGTCATGTAGCCCAGCGCGAGCAGGCCGACCAGAACGATGACGTTGCGACGCAACCAGTTGACGACGGCCATCAGACCAGGTCCTCCGTCCCCGCCTTGCGGATGTACGCGGTCACCATCAGCACGATCAGCAACATCAGGATGAACGACAGGGCGGCGGCGGTCGGGTAGTCCAGGACCCGCAGGAACTGGGTCTGGATCACGTTGCCCGCCATGCCGGTGTCCGGCGAGCCGAGCCACTGCGCGTTGACGTAGTCGCCGGAGGCCGGGATGAAGGTGAGCAGCGTGCCGGAGACCACGCCCGGCAGCGACAGCGGGAAGGTGACCTTGGCGAACGTGGTGCGCGGCGAGGCGTACAGGTCGCCGGCCGCCTCGTGCAGCCTCGGGTCGATCCGCTCCAGGCAGGCGTACAGCGGCAGCACCATGAACGGCAGGAAGTTGTAGGTCAACCCGCAGATCACCGCGAGCGGCGTGGCCAACACCCGGTCGTCCTGGGTGAGTCCGAGGAACGCCGTGACGTCGGTGAAGCGCAGCGTGTTGAGCACGTCCACGACGATCCCGTTGTCCGCGAGGATCGTCTTCCAGGCCAGGGTGCGCACCAGGAAACTGGTGAAGAACGGCGCGATCACCAGCACCAGCCACATGCCGCGCCACCGGCCCGCCTTGAACGCGATCGCGTAGGCGAGCGGGTAGCCGATCACCAGGCACATCACGGTCGCCGCGGCGGCGTAGCCGAACGAGCGCAGGAACTGCGGGTAGTACTGCTCGATCGCGTCCCAGTAGGTGGCCCAGTGCCAGGTGAGGTCGTAGCCCTTGGTCAGGTTGCCGGTCTGGAGCGAGGTGGAGCCCTGGACCACCATCGGAATGGCGAAGAACACCACGAGCCACAACAGGCCGGGGGCGAGCAGTGCGTACGGCACCCATCTGCCGCGCCGCGCCGGCTCGTTGCCCGCCTTGTCGGTGGTGTCCGCACCTCCCGTCGTGCCCGTGCCGAGGGTGCCGAGCGCGCTCACGCGGCGTCCTCGCTCGCCTCGGCGATGCCCGCGGTGAGGTCGCCCGATTCGAGCCCGAAGCCGTGCTCCGGGTTCCAGTGCAGCAGCACGCCGGCGCCGGGTATCAGGCGCCGGTCGCGCTCCATGTTCTGCTCGAAGACGGTGAATTCCTGGCCCCACGGCATCCGCACCACGTACTGGGTGGAGACGCCGATGAACGCGGCGTCCACGATCACCCCGCCGTCGAGCCGGTTGCGGCCGTCCGCGACCTTCGCGTCGGCCGCGTGCACGATGGTGATCTTCTCCGGGCGGATGCCCATCACCAGCCGGTCGCCGTCGGCGGCGGAGCGCGTGGCGGGCAGCACGAGGCGGTTGCCCTGCGCGTCGAGCAGCAGATCACCGTCGGCGCGCCCGGTCACCTTGGCCTCGACGAGGTTGGACTGCCCGAGGAAGTTGGCCACGAAGGTGGTGCGCGGCGACTCGTACAACTCGACCGGGGAGCCGAGCTGTTCGATGCGGCCGCCGTTCATCACGGCGATGGTGTCGGCCATCGTCATGGCCTCTTCCTGGTCGTGCGTGACGTGCACGAAAGTGATGCCCACGTCGGTCTGGATGCGCTTGAGTTCGAGCTGCATCTGCCGGCGCAGCTTGAGGTCCAGCGCGCCCAGCGGCTCGTCCAGGAGCAACACCTGCGGCGTGTTGATCAGCGCCCGGGCCACCGCGACCCGCTGCTGCTGGCCGCCGGAGAGTTGGGTCGGCTTGCGCTTGGCCAGGTGCCCGAGCTCGACCAGGTCGAGCATGTCCTTCACCTGCCCCGCGGTGTCCTTGACGCCGCGACGGCGCAGCCCGAAGCCGACGTTGTCGGCCACGCTCAGGTGCGGGAACAGCGCGTAGTTCTGGAACACCGTGTTGACGGGACGCTTGTACGGCGGCAGCGCCGTGACGTCGCGATCGCCGATGTGGACGGTGCCCGTCGAGGGCTGCTCCAGTCCGGCGATCATCCGCAACGTCGTGGTCTTGCCGCAGCCCGAGGCGCCGAGGAGGGCGAAGAACGATCCCGCGGGGATGGTCAGGTCCATGGGGCGGACGGCCGTGAAGTCACCGTAGTGCTTGCTCAGACCCGCCAAGGAGACATCGCCGGAGGCGCCGGCCCGCTGCTGCTCAGTCATGTTTCCTCTCGCCGCCCGGGACGGGTGAAGGCCCGTCCGCCGGCCACACGAGACGGCCGGGAGCTCTCGCTCTCGGCCGCCGATCCGGAAGGTGGGGGGGGTGTCTACCGAGCTCCGAAGATGGTCCGGTGCCAGTCCTTGCGGGCGATGCCCGTGCCGTCGTACATGACGTGCTTGACCTGGGTGTACTCGTCGAAGGAGTACTGCGACATGTCCTTGCCGAAGCCGGAGGCCTTGTAGCCGCCGTGCGGCATGTCGCTGATGATCGGGATGTGGTCGTTGACCCACACGCAGCCGGCCTGGATCTCCCGGGTGGCGCGCAGCGAGCGGAAGATGTCGCGGGTCCACGCGGAGGCGGCCAGGCCGTACGGGGTGTCGTTGGCGAGCCGGATGCCCTCGTCGTCGCTGTCGAACGGCAGCACCACCAGGACCGGGCCGAAGATCTCGTCCTGCACGATCTCGCTGTCCTGGGCGACCCCGGTGACCAGCGTCGGCCGGTAGAAGGCGCCCTTGGCCAGGTCGCCGCCGGGGATCTCGCCGCCGGTGACGATGGTGGCGCCGTAGCCGCGGGCCCGCTCGACGAAGCCGGCCACCGACTCCTGCTGGCGGCGCGAGACGAGCGGGCCGAGGTCGGTCGCGGGGTCCGTCGTGTCGCCCAGGCGCACCCCCTCGTACAGCTCCGCGACCCCGGCGACGAACGCGTCGAAGAGTGGGCGCTGGACGTAGGCGCGGGTGGCGGCGGTGCAGTCCTGGCCGGAGTTGATCAGGGACGCGGCGACCGCGCCGTTGATCGCGGCGTCGAGGTCGGCGTCGTCGAAGACCACGAACGGGGCCTTGCCGCCCAGTTCGAGGTGCAGCCGCTTGACCGTGCGCAGGGCCACCTCGCCGACCCGCTTGCCCACCCCGGTGGAGCCGGTGAAGGAGACCATCGACACGTCGGCGTGGCCCATCAGGTATTCGCCGACGGTCCGTCCCTTGCCGGTGACCACGTTGACCACGCCGTCGGGGATGCCCGCGTCGGTGCATGCCTGGGCGAACATCAGCGAGGTGAGCGGGGTGATCTCGGCCGGCTTGAGCACGATGGTGTTGCCCGCGGCGATCGCCGGGAGGATCTTCCAGGCGGCCATCTGCAGCGGGTAGTTCCACGGCGCGATCGAGCCGACCACGCCGATCGCCTCGCGGCGCACCATGGAGGTGGAGCCGGCCGCGTACTCCCCGGCCGCCTTGCCCTCCAGGTTGCGCGCGGCGCCCGCGAAGAACGCGGTGTTGTCGATCGTGCCCGGTACGTCGAACTCGGTGGTCAGTCGGATCGGCTTGCCCGCCTGCGCGCTCTCCACCCGGGCGAAGTCCTCGGCCCGCTCCTCGAGCAGCGCGGCCAACGTGTTCAGCGCGCCGGCCCGCTCTCCCGGGGTGGCGCCCGACCACTGCGGGAAGGCGCCCTTGGCGGCGGCGACGGCCGCGTCCACGTCCGAGGGGTCCGCGAGGGTCAGCGTCTCGACCGTGTCGCCGGTGGCGGGGTTCACGACGTCGAACGTCTCCCCGGACGAGCCCTGCCGCAGTTGTCCCCCGACGTACTGATGACCGTTGCCGAAGTCCTGCATAGGCATGGGAGCCCTCCAAGGGAATTTCGATGAGCCGACGGGGCGTCGCGGGTGGTGGTTATGCGCGTGAGCCGCGTCAGCGTAGGACGATGCCGTTTCGACACGGGGTGCCGCAACAGGCACATCGACAGGTAGGGGGCCATGGCCTTTACAGGTCGTGAATCGCCGGGGCGAACCCCGGGGCGAGAGGTCGAAGCCCCCGACGACCTGTCACCATGGAAGCACCGCCTGCCGAGCCGTTTACAGCTTGCTCACGGTTTGCTCGCGGTTTCCTTCTCTCAGGATCCCTCGGGTTCCCCTCGCCTTCCCCTCGGGAACCGACCGCCCCGCGGTCGGGTCGTAGTCAGCACGCGGAGGTTGTCGAATGTTCCCCACCGTTTCCGACGTACTGGCCCTCGATATCGTCCGGCGTGGCCGCCCGCAGGTGGTGGCGGGCGAGCGTGGCCTGGCCCGTCCGGTGCGCTGGGTGCACATCAGCGAATTGCCCGACGTGACGCGCCTGCTCAAGGGGGGCGAGTTGGTGATGGCCACCGGCATCGCGCTCCCGGAGGAGCGTGAGGGGTTGCAGCGCTACATCCGCGATCTGGCCGAGGTGGACGCCGCCGGGCTCGTGCTCGAACTGGGCCGGCGCTACACCGAACAACTGCCGCGCGCACTGGTCGCCGCGGCCGAGCAGGCCGGCCTGCCGGTGATCACGCTGCGCAACGAGACCCGGTTCATCGGCATCACCGAGGCCGTGCACGCGCTGATCATCGACGCCCAGTTGGCCGAGTTGCAGGCGTCCGAGGCGGTACACCAGGCGTTCAACGAGCTGGCCGTGGAGGGCGCCGAGCCCGCCGAGGTGGTCCGCCAGGCGTCCCGGATGGCCGGGCGGCCGGTGATCCTGGAGAACCTGGCGCACCAGGTGCTCGCCTACGACGCGGCGGGGATGGCGGCCGAGACGCTGCTGGAGAACTGGGAGGACCGCTCCCGGCAGCTGCGGCTGTCCACCCGCACCGCCTTCGACGAGCGCACCGGGTGGCTGGTGACCACGGTGGGCGCCCGGGGGCACGACTGGGGCCGGCTGGTACTGGTGGGCGACGGCGCCCCGCCGCCGGCGCAGCAGACCATGCTCCTGGAGCGGGCCGCCTCCACGCTGGCGCTGAACCGGCTGGTGGTGCGCGACCGGGAGAGCCTGGAGCGGCAGACCCACCGCACGCTGCTGTCCGGGATCCTGACCCACTCGTACACGGTGGCCGAGGTGACCCTGCGCGCCCGTGCCCTGGGCATCCCGCTGGAGGGCCGGCGTCTGGTCGGGGTGGTGCTGCGACTGCGGCGCAACAGCACCCCCGCCGCGCTGGAATCCCAGGCGCGGCTGCGCGACTTCACCGAGATCGCCGCCGCCGCGGTGCGCGAGCGCCGGTTGGCCGCGCTGGTCGGCGGGCTCGACGACGACAACGTCGGGCTGCTCGTCGCGCTCGCCTCGCAGGACACCGAGGACGGCGCGCTGGAGGGCTTCTCCGCCGCGATCCGCCGGCTCGCGCCGGACCTCGCGGACGACATCGTGGTCGCGGTGGGCTCCTCGGTGGGCGCGGCGCGCGACGCGCGGCGCTCGCTCCTGGAGGCGACCCAGGTCGCCGACGCCGCGCTGCACCAGGGCGGCAAGGCCGCGTTCTACCGGCTGCCCGACGTGCGGCTTCGCGGTCTGCTGCACCTACTGCGCGACGACGCGCGGCTGCAGACCTACGTCGAGCGTGAACTCGGGCCGCTGCTGGCCTACGACGCGCAGCAGGGCACCCAGTTGGTCCCGATGCTCCGGATCTATCTGGAGCACGGGCGCAACAAGTCCGCCGCAGCGGATGCCGCGCACCTGTCCCGGCCGTCCTTCTACGAGCGCCTGCACCGGATCGAGCGGGTGCTCGGCGTGGACCTGGACCAAGTGGAGAGTTGCCTGTCGTTGCACGTGGCGCTGCTCGGTCTGGAGGCGCTCCGGCGCTGACCGCGGCTCAGGCGGCCGGCCGGGTGCCGGCGAGGGTGAAGTCGTTCATCGCGAGCGCGTGCAGGATCGAGTCGCGCGGCCACAGCTGCTCGGTGCCGAACACGTCGACCTCGACGTAGATCCCGTCGATGATCACCGACGCCAACATCGCGTGCCGGGCAATACCGGACTCGGTCCAGGTGTATTCCCAGACCACGCCTTTCCGGCCGTGAATGGCACGCGACTCGAAGGTCACTTTCCGATAGTCGCGAAATACCCGGGCCGCGTTCTGTTCGTCGTCGCGCCACTGTTCCAGCAGGTCGCTGGTCTGCTGGAAGGCGGTCCGCCCGGTCAACACGGTCGGGCCGGCCGGGTCGGTGTAGATCACGCTCTGGTTCTGCTCCTTGCGGGTCCAGCCCTGCGGGACCTGCCAGGCGAAGGTGCTCTCGTCGACCCGGCGCACCGGGATCGGCGCGCCTCCCGGCGGCGCGGTGGGGTACGCGGCCAGGCCGGCGAGCGGATCGGCGGCCGGTCGCGAGCCGGACCCGGTGACCGTCGGCGGGTTCGGCCGGGACGACGCCCCGCCCGCGTCGCCGCCCCGGCCGCCGGCGCGGGCGAGCAGCACCGCCGCCACGATCGCGCCCGCGACGAGGAAGGTGACGATCGGGAGCAGGACCGCCAACAACCGACGACGCGAACGGCCTGGCCGCCGGCCGCGGGAGGGCAGCGGGAAGGTCGGCGGATCCCCGCCCCCCGGCAAACCGCCGGGTCGGCGTCCGGGCAGCGGCGCGGCGGGCACCCGGGGCAGCGGGTCGAACGATCCGGCGTCGTCCGGGGCGGGCCGCGCGGTGGGCAGCAGGTCGCGCAGCGGCGGTTGCCGGTGCGAGGAGGGCACCAGCGTCACGTCCGGGTCGGTCGTGTCGGGGTCGCCTCCGTGCGGGTCCGTCCGGTGCGGGTCCGTCGCGGACGAGTCGGTCGGGTGCGGGACGGTCACGGCCGGCTCCCCCGCCTCCACCGCCCCGGGCGCCGACGTCCACCCGAGCAGGGTGGGCCGGATCGGCCGGGTCGGATCGCCCGCGCGCCGGCGGCCCTCGGCGGCGACCACCGCGCTCAGCCGCGCCTCCACCTCGGCGCTGTTCGGGCGCAGCGTCGGATCGCGCCGGAACAGGTCGCGGACCAGTGGCTCCAGCGGCCCGATCTCCTCCGGCACCTCGGGCTCGGCGATCACGATCGCGTGCATCGTGGCCACCGGGGTGGCCCGTCGGAACGGCGAGGCGCCGGTGACCGCCGCGCACAGCGTGACGCCCAGCGACCACAGGTCCGAGGCCGGTCCCGGGTGTTCGCTCTCGATCCGCTCCGGCGCCATGAACTCGGGCGAGCCCAGGATCGCGCCGGTCCCGGTCAGTCCGCTCACGCCCTCCAGGGCGGCGATGCCGAAGTCGGTGAGCACCGCGTGCCCGTCCCGCTCGATCAGGACGTTGCCCGGCTTGACGTCGCGGTGGATCACCCCGTGTGCGTGTACGACGCCGAGCGCGCGCGCGATCTGTACCGCCATCGCCGCGGCGGCGTGCGGGGTGAGCGGCCCGTCCTCGGCGAGGATCGTATCCAGCGAGCGGGCGTCGAGCAGTTCCATGACGATCCACAACCGGTCGTCGTCCTCGACGTAGTCGTAGACCCGCACCACGTTGGGGTGGTTGATCCGGGCGGTCGCCTGGGCCTCGCGCAGACTTCGCTCGCGGAAGGACTGCGACGCGCTGCGCCCCCAGCCCGTGCTGATCACCTTCGCCGCCACGGGTCGGTCGAGCAGGCGGTCGCGGGCCCGCCACACGGTGCCCATTCCGCCGCTGCCGAGCACGCTCACCAGCTCGTAGCGGGCTCCGACCACGAAGCCCGTCCCACCGTCACCAGGCGCGCCCGACATCGGCTTTCCCCCAGGTTCGCCGCTTTTCAAGATCAGACTATTTCAGCTTTACCAGGGTTATCCCCCAAAAGCCGTCCTAAAGCTTAGGACGGACATGGTAGAACGAATCGTCACGCATAGCGGGAGGGGGATACCGCATGTTCCTACGGAGAAAACTTCGATCAGAAAATGTCAAGCGAGCCGCGTTGATCATTTCTGTTCCGATCGGAATAGGAATGATTCTGAACGCGGGCCTGGCCGTCGCGGATACCGACGCGAGCGGGTCGGTACCGCGAGGCGGCGGCGAGGGGCACACGCATACCCGACCCCCGACCGGCGAGAGCACCAGGCCGCCGGTCACCACCAAGCCGCCGGTGAGCACGAAGCCGGCCACGACGTCGCCACCGGGCACCCACCGGCCGACCACCGAGCCGCCCACCACCCGGCCGCCGAGCAGCACCGGGCCGCCGACCACGACACCACCGACCACCGGGCGGCCCAGCACCACGTCGTCGTCCACCCGGCCGTCGACCACGCCACCGCCGGCCACGCGGTTCGGGGTGGCGACCGCCCTCCAGATCACCTTCGACGCCCGGGGTCGGGGCACGATCTGGTTCACCGTCACCAACGACACCGACAAGGCCCAGCCCGCCCGGGACGTGTACGCCTACAGCACGGGGCAGTTGCGAATCACCTCGGTGGGCGGCTGCTCCGCCGCACCCGCGCTGCGGGATCCGGGCCCGGCGTGGGTGACCACGTTCAAGTGCTCACCGGGCTCGCTCCGGCCGCACGAGACCAAGCGCTGGACGGCGTCGGTGGAATACCCGCCCGCCGTGGCCGGGTCGCCGCGCGCGGCCCGCGCGGAGGTACGGCTCCCGCTCGCGCCGGAGACCGACATCTCCACGTTCTGCGCCCTGGTGGTACCCGAGGGCGCCACGGACACCTCGGTGATCCTGGGTCGGGCCGGACCGCTGACCCTGGTCGGCCGGGCCGACAACAACGACCCGTCGTTCATCGGCTACACCGTCGACACACCCCTGCCGAGCTTCCCGGGCGGGACCTCCGACGGAGGCACGTCGGGCGGCGGGACATCCGGTGGCGGCACGAGCGGCGGCGGATCCACCGGCGGCGGGAGCACCGGCGCCGGCAGCACGGGTGGTGGAAGCACCGGCGGGGCCACGGGCGGCACCTCCACCGGTGGCGCCGACCAAACGCCGCCGAGCACCCTGCCCAAGACCGGACCCGACGACGACACCCTGTCGCTCGCGGGCGGCGCGGTCGGCCTGCTCCTCGTCGGCAACGCGCTGTTCCAGGGCGCGCGGCTGCGCCGGATCCACTCCGCCGAGGACGAGGAGCCGGAGCAGGACTGACCCGAAGCCCGACCCGGCCCACGGCGACACCGCAGCACTCCAGCACCCGGGCCGGCGGCACACCCCACGAACACGGTCCCGGGCCCGCGCACCGCGGACCCGGGGCCGTGCCCGGTCCCACCCCGCCGATCGACGACCGGCGGACCTTCGATCAGTGGCCGGTCAGCGCCAACACCCGCCGGGCGGCGGGCCGTTCGAGCAGGTCGGCGAACGTGGTGCGCCCCTGGACCACCTTGCGGAACACCCGCCAGCCCTGCGGCAGCGTGGTCACCGCGTGGTGCAACATCGCCGGGTGCCGCTCGAAGACGTCGAGCAGGATGCGCCCGGCGCGCATCTCGCGCCCGAGCACCGCGTCCACGTCGGCGTGGTAGTCCGCGCCGATCTTGTCCACCTCGGCGACGGTGTCGACCCCGGCCACCTGCGCGGCCCGCTCCCCCGCCAACCGGCCCGAGCGCAGCGCGTACGAGATGCCCTCGCGCGTCCACGGTTCGAGCAGCCCGGCCGCGTCCCCGGCGACCAGCACCCGGCCGCGCGACAGCGGCGCGCTCTCCTTGCGGCACCGGGTCAGATGGCCCGACTCCACCGCCGGCCGGAACCCGGCCAGACCCAGCCGGCCGATGAAGTCGCGCAGGTAGGCACGGGTGGCCTCACCCTCGCCGCGCGCGCAGATCACCCCGACGGTCAACGTGTCGCCCTTGGGGAACACCCACCCGTACGAGCCCGGCAGCGGGCCCCAGTCGAGCAGGATCCGCCCCCGCCAGTGCGCGGCGACCTCCGGCGGCACCGGGATCTCCGCCTCCAGGCCCAGATCGACCTGCTCGAAGGTGACCCCGACGTAGGCCGAGCTGCGCCCCGCGCTGCCGTCCGCGCCGACCACCGCGTTCGCGCGCACCGTCTCGCCGCCCGCGAGGGTCAACTCCACCAGGCCGTCGTGCTCGACGATCCGGGAGACCGCCGTGCCCTCGCGCAGCACCGCGCCCGCGGCCACCGCCGCCCGGGTCAGGGCTTCGTCGAAGCGGGCCCGGTCGACCAGTCCGATCAGCGTGGTCCGGGCCGAGCGGACCCGGCGGCGGCGTCCGCGCAGGGTGAACTCGACCTCGCGCACCAGGTCTTCCACCGGCGGCTCGAAGCCCGGCGGGAGGGCGTTCTTGGACGGGCCGATGATGCCGCCGCCACACGTCTTGTAGCGCGGGAGTTCGGCCCGGTCGAGGACCAGCACGCGGCGTCCGGCGCGCGCCGCGGCCAGCGCCGCCGACGCGCCGGCGGGGCCCGCGCCGATCACCACGACGTCCCAACCCGAGGGCTCACCGGGATCGTCGGCGGGGTCGGCGGGCGTTGCGACGGCGGGCACGGCGGTGGCCTCTGAGGAGCTGCTAGTCATGGAAATCGACCCTAGTGCCCCGACGCCGTGCCTCCGTCCGGGCGGCTCCCGCCCGCACGTGCGACCCCCGCCCGCGCGTCTGCCCGAATCGCCGGCGAATGCGCCTTATGCTCCGCCGGTGCCCCACGACAGCGCGCCGTTCCTGATCGTCCTGGCCCTGGCCTTCGTCGCGCCGCCGGCGGCCGATCTGCTCGGGCGACGGATCCCGGTACCCACCGTCGTGCTCGAACTCCTGCTCGGCGTACTGGCCGGACCGTCCGTCCTGGACTGGGTACACGAAACGACCGTGCTCTCCTTCACCGCCAACTTCGGGCTGGCCTTCCTGATGTTCCTGGCCGGCTTCGAGATCGACCCGTCCCGGCTCAACGGGCGGCCGTTGCGCCTGGCCACGCTGGGCTGGCTGGTGTCCCTGGTGCTCGGCCTGGTGGTCGGGCTGCTCCTGGTGTGGTCCGGTTCGACCATGTCGCGCCTGGTGGTCGGCCTGGCCCTGACCACCACCGCGCTCGGCACGCTGTTGCCGATCCTGCGCGACGCGGGGGCGCTGCCCACCCGGTTCGGCGCGCAGGTGATGGCGATCGGCACCCTCGGCGAGTTCGGTCCGATCGTCGCCGTCTCGCTGCTGCTGAGCGGGCGCAACGCGGACGCCTCGGCGGTCGCGCTGGCCTGCTTCGCCGCGGTGACGCTGGTGGTGCTGGCGTTCGCGCGCCGGCCGCTGCCCTCGGCGCTGGACCGGGTGGTCCGGGCCACCCTGCACTCCAGCGGCCAACTCGCCATCCGACTGGCCGTGTTGGTCCTGGCCGCGCTGGTCTGGGCGGCGGACGAACTCGGCCTCGACGCGCTGCTCGGCGCGTTCGCGGCCGGCCTGATCATCCGGCTGCTGCTGTCCGACATGCCGGCGGAGTTCCGCGAGACGGTGGCGGCCAAGCTGGACGCGATCGGATTCGGGATATTCATCCCGGTGTTCTTCGTGATCAGCGGCGTGCGCTTCGACGGCCGGGCGCTGTTCGCGGACCTGGGCACGGTGGCCCTGCTCCCGCTGTTCCTCGCGCTGTTCCTGCTGGTCCGCGGCGTGCCGACCTACCTGGTGGAGCGCGGTTCCCCGGTCGCGGTACGCCTGGGCCTGGCCCTGTTCGCCTCGGCCGGCCTGCCGCTGATCGTGGTGATCACCGGGATCGGCGTGGAGGAGGGCGAGTTGCGGGCGGGCACCGCGGCCGCGATGGTCGGCGCCGGCATGGTCTCGGTGCTGGTGTTCCCGCTGCTCGGTCTGCGCGCCTACCGCAGGGCCCGGACCGCCGACCCGGCCATGGCGGAGCGCTGAGCGCGGCACCGCGAACCGAGGCCCGCGGACCGCCCGACAGGCACCGACCGCCCGCGCGGCCCCGGCCGCCGGCTCACAGGCCGATGATCTTCCCCCACGCCTTCTCCCAGCGCCGTTCCTCGTCCTCGGTGGTCTCCCGCATCCCGTGCAGCTTCGCGGTCATCTCCGCGTCCGGGAAGATCAGCGGGTTGGTCGCCGACGCGCGCATCTCCTGGTCCGGCGACTCGGCCAGCACCTGCTGCGCGGCCGGCACCGGACACACGTACGCCACGTAGTGCGCCAGCTCCGCGGCGATCTCGGGGTCGTAGTAGAAGTCCATCAGCTTCTCGGCGTTGGTCTTGTGCGCGGCCTTGTTCGGCACCATCAGGTTCTCCGACCACAGCTCGGCACCCTCCTCGGGCACCACGAACTCGATGTCGGGGTTGTCCAGCTTGAGCTGACCCACGTCGCCGGAATACGCCTGGCAGGCCAGGATGTCGCCACTGGCCAGGCCCGAGGTGTAGTCGTTGCCGGTGAAGCTGCGGATGTGGTCCTTGTCCACCAGCTTCTGCATCCGCTCCATCACCTTGTCCACGTCCGCGTCGGTGAAGGTACGGATGTCCGAGCCCTCGCCGAGCATCAGCAGCGCGACCGCCTCCATGAAGCCGGCGAACACGGTGACCCGGCCCTTGAGTTCGGGCCGCCACAGGTCGTTCACCGACCGGATCTCGCGGTCCACCAGCTTCTTGTTGTACGCGATGCCGGTCATCCCGCTCTGCCACGGCACGGTGTATTCGCGCCCCGGGTCGTAGCCGGGGCTGCGCAACGATTCGGCGAGGTTGGCGCCCACGCGCGGCAGGTTGGCCTTGTTCAGCTTCTGCACCCAGCCGAGCCGGACGAAGCGGGTGCACATCCAGTCGGAGATGACGATGGCGTCGCGCCCCGGCTCCTTGCCCGCCTGGATGGCCGGGTGGATCTTGCCGAAGAACTCGTCGTTGTCGTTGATCTCCTCCGAGTACCGGACCTTGATCCCGGTCCTGTCGATGAACGCGTCGAGCGTGGGGTGGCGCTGTTCGTCCTCGTCGTCGACGTCGATGTACAGCGCCCAGTTGGAGAAGCGGACCACCTTCTCGCGCTCCGACCGGTCCGTTCCGCCGCGCTTGGACTCCTCGACATACGCCGAGGGCACACCGCACGCGGCCAGCGCGCCCACAGCCGCGGCCGCGCCGGTGCCGCGCAGGAACATCCGCCGGTCCACCCGGTGTCCGGCGATCCGCGGCGGGGACTGGGCGCGCGTGCGGGCGCGGATCATCGGCGACTCCTTGGCGGTACGGAACGGGGCCTGCTCCCTGGGCGCGGGGACGCGCCGGGCGTACGGACGGCCCACCGCATCGTGGCCGGGTCCCGCCCCGGACGGCAACACGCACCCTGTCAACCCTCGCGAAGCGGAGTTGACAGGGTGCGTGCGGGTGGCGCCGGGGTGCCGCTCGCGCGGCGGGGCGGATCAGGCGTCGTAGTTGGTCATCACGTGCTTGATCCGGGTGTAGTCCTCGAAGCCGTAGCCGGAGAGGTCCTTGCCGTAGCCGGAGTGCTTGAAGCCGCCGTGCGGCATCTCGGCGACCAGCGGGATGTGCGTGTTGATCCACACGCAGCCGAAGTCGAGCCGCTTGGCCATCCGCATCGCCCGGCCGTGGTCCTTGGTCCACACCGAGGAGGCGAGCGCGTACTGCACGCCGTTGGCGTTGGCCAACGCCTCGGCCTCGTCCTCGAACGCCTGGACGGTGATCACCGGGCCGAAGACCTCGTTCTGGATGATCTCGTCGTCCTGCTTCAGTCCGGAGACCACGGTCGGCGCGTAGAAGAAGCCCTTGTCGCCGACCCGGTGCCCGCCGGCCTCGACCTTGGCGTGTCCGGGCAGGCGGTCGATGAAGCCGGAGACCTGGGTGAGCTGGTTGACGTTGTTGACCGGGCCGTAGTCGGCGTCGTCCTGCGGGCCGGTGGAGGTGGCCTTCGCGGCGGCGGCCAGCGCGGCGACGAACTCCTCGCGGATCGAGGAGTGCACGAGCACCCGGGTGGCGGCGGTGCAGTCCTGGCCCGCGTTGAAGAAACCGGCCCCCGCGATGCCCTCGGCCGCGGCGGCGATGTCGGCGTCCTCGAAGACCACGACCGGCGCCTTGCCGCCGAGTTCGAGGTGCACCCGCTTGAGGTCCTTGGACGCGCTCTCCGCGACCGACATGCCGGCCCGTACCGAACCGGTGATCGAGGCCATCGCCGGGGTCTTGTGCTCGACCATCAGCCGACCGGTGTCGCGGTCGCCGCAGATCACGTTGAACACGCCGGCCGGCAGGATCTCGCCGATGATCTCGGCGAGCAGCACGGTGGACGCCGGAGTGGTGTCGGACGGCTTGAGCACCACGGTGTTGCCCGCGGCGAGGGCCGGCGCGAACTTCCACACCGCCATCATCATCGGGTAGTTCCACGGCGCCACCTGGGCGCAGACCCCGACCGGCTCCCGCCGCACCATGGAGGTGTGCCCCGCCATGTACTCGCCGGCCGACTTGCCCTCCAGCATGCGCGCGGCACCCGCGAAGAAGCGGATCTGGTCCACCATCGGCGGGATCTCCTCGGACGCGGTCAGCGCCCGGGGCTTGCCGGTGTTGCGACACTCGGCGTCGATCAACTCGTCGGCGCGCTTCTCGACCGCGTCGGCGATCTTGAGCAGAGCGAGCTGGCGCTCCGCGGGCGTGGTCTCGCTCCAGCTCTCGAACGCCGTGGCCGCCGCGCGCATCGCCGCGTCGACGTCCCGCTCGCGAGAGAGCGGGGACGTCGCGTAGACCTCGCCGGTGGCGGGATCGACGATGTCGAGCGTGCCGCCGTCCGCGGCGTCGGTGAACGTGCCGTCGATGTAGTTGCGCAGAGTACGCAGGTCGCTCATGTCCCAAGTCTCCTTCGAAAACGGGGCGGCGCCGGCAGGACGGCGAGGGGGTCGATTCCCGACCTGGGCCGCGATCCCAGCCTAACCGGATTGCTGTCGGTATCCGCATCCCCATCACGCACCAACAACTGAATCAGTTGTCTGACTGAGCAATGTCAACGGATTCCCTTGCGAAAGGCCCATCTGATGAGGCAGAGTGACCACATGGCCGGTCGAGACAGAAACCCGAGCGCGCCGGCCGACGCCGTGTCGAAGGCGATCATCGAGCAGCTCCAGGAGGACGGACGCCGCTCGTACGCCGCAATCGGCAAGGCCGTCGGTCTCTCGGAGGCCGCCGTGCGCCAGCGCGTACAGCGCCTGCTCGACCAGGGCGTGATGCAGATCGTCGCGGTGACCGATCCGCTGACCGTCGGCTTCCATCGCCAGGCCATGGTCGGGGTTCGGGTCGAAGGCGACATCGAACCCGTTGCGGACATACTGGCCACGATGAAGGAAGTGGACTACGTCGTCATCACGGCGGGTTCGTTCGACCTCATCGTGGAACTCGTATGCGAGAACGACGACCACCTGCTCGACATCATCAACAAGAGGATCCGAGCGATTCCGGGCGTACGGAGCACCGAGAGCTTCGTCTACCTGAAGCTCCGGAAGCAGACCTACCAGTGGGGTACTCGATGACACAGCAGTACGACAACGCGGCCCTCTCCAAGAGCGCCTACGACCACCTGTGGATGCACTTCACCCGCATGTCGTCGTACGAGAACGCTCCCGTGCCGACCATCGTGCGCGGTGAAGGCAGCTACATCTGGGACACCAACGGTCGCAAGTACATCGACGGCCTCGCCGGCCTGTTCGTGGTACAGGCCGGACACGGCCGCACCGAGCTGGCCGAGGTCGCCCGCAAGCAGGCCGAGCAGCTGGCCTTCTTCCCGGTGTGGAGCTACGCCCACCCCAAGGCCATCGAGCTGGCCGAGCGCCTGGCGAACTACGCCCCGGGCGACCTGAACAAGGTCTTCTTCACCACCGGTGGCGGCGAGGCCGTCGAGTCCGCGTGGAAGCTGGCCAAGCACTACTTCAAGCTGACCGGCAAGCCGACCAAGCACAAGGTCATCTCGCGGGCCATCGCCTACCACGGCACCCCGCAGGGCGCGCTGTCGATCACCGGCCTGCCGGACTACAAGGCGCCGTACGAGCCGCTGGTGCCGAGCACCTTCCGGGTGCCCAACACCAACCAGTACCGCAAGCCGGAGTTCCTCGCCGACAACTCCCCCGAGGCGTTCGGCCGCTGGGCCGCCGACCAGATCGAGGTGGCGATCCTCAACGAGGGCCCCGACACCGTCGCCGCGGTCTTCCTGGAGCCGGTGCAAAACGCCGGTGGCTGCTTCCCGCCGCCGCCCGGCTACTTCCAGCGTGTGCGCGAGATCTGCGACCAGTACGACGTGCTGCTCGTCTCGGACGAGGTCATCTGCGCGTTCGGTCGGCTCGGCACCATGTTCGCGTGCGACAAGTTCGACTACGTGCCGGACATCATCACCTGCGCCAAGGGCATGACCTCGGGCTACTCCCCGATCGGCGCGATGATCGTCTCGGACCGCATCGCCGAGCCGTTCTACAACGGCAGCGACAACGTCTTCATGCACGGCTACACCTTCGGCGGGCACCCGGTGTCCTCCGCCGTGGCGCTGGCCAACCTCGACATCTTCGAGCGCGAGGGCCTGAACCAGCACGTGCTGGACAACGAAGCCAAGTTCCTGGCCACCCTGCAAAAGCTCCAGGACCTGCCGATCGTCGGCGACGTGCGCGGCAACGGGTACTTCTACGGCATCGAGATGGTCAAGGACAAGGGCACCAAGGAGACGTTCAACGAGGACGAGGCCGAGCGCCTGCTCCGCGGCTTCCTGTCCACCGCGCTCTACGACAACGGCCTGTACTGCCGCGCCGACGACCGCGGCGACCCGGTCATCCAGCTCTCCCCGCCGCTGGTCGCGGACCAGGGTGTGTTCGACGAGATCGAGCAGATCCTGCGCGGAGTGCTGACCGAGGCCTGGACCAAGCTGTAACACACGCCGTCGACTCGACGCCCGACTCGACGGTGGGCACCGGCATTTCGACGAACCCTCAGTGAGGCTGCCGCCGTCGCGCACACACCCGTGCGCCCCCGCGGCCGC
>NZ_JBSHGZ010000025.1:0-161246 GCF_053618075.1 Embleya sp. NPDC055664 | reverse complement strand
GGTCGGCACGACACCGGCGCCCGTCCGCGACCGACTGGATGCGGCTCGCCGCGCCGGGCCGGCGCATCGTCAGCCGGCGTCCTCGGCCCGTGTCGGCAGGGCCCGTTCGGCGTCGATCGCGGAGCAGCGGCCGACGATCTCGGCGGCCTCGGCGCGAGTCGCGGAATCGGGAGTCACCGGCCGTCGGCGGGCGTGGTGGCTCTCAACGCCATTCGATCAGGTAGCGGTTGCGTGTTCCGGGCGGCAGGTCGACAACCTTGCGTGGGGTCGCTCCCGGGGCGAGGTCTTGTGTGTACAACGATTGCCGGTCGCCCTGGGTCGCGAGGAACGCGATGGAGGCGCCGTCGCGCGAGACCGCCGGGTGATCGGGTTGGCGGTCGTTCGCCGGGAGTAGATCACGCGTGGACGCGACGGCGGAGTAGTCGTCGGCGAAGGTCACCAGGGCCAGGTTGTCGGCGGTGCGACAGATCAACCGATGGTCGTCGAGCCACAGTTGCGGCCCGCACATCGGGGCGGGCTTGTCGCCGGGCAGATACGTCGTCCCCGGAACGTTGCTCCGGTCGAAGGCGCGCGCGGACGACTCGGGTGCCTGCCGGGGTTGCAGAAGGGTCTCGTTGAACGTCGTGAACGCACCGTACGTGCCCGAGGGGTTGGCCGCGAAGCCGGACGAGCCGACGAAGGACGGCATCCAGTGGGTGTTCCCGGTCAGGACCAGACCGGAGCCCTGATCCGGCCCGTGGTCGGTCGTGGGTGCCGCTGCCGTCAGCGGTCGCGACATCACCTTGTGGGCAACCGCGTCGATGTACCAGAGGTCCCCGGTCCGGGGATGGATGACCGCATCGCTCTCCCTGGGCGTGCGGCCGAAGCCTTCATCGGCGGGTGTCGGGCCGACCACCGCCCCGGTGATCAGGTTCACTGCGCCGGCCCGCGCGCCGGTGCCGTTGCCCACGGGCAGCGCGACGGCGACGGTGGTCAGATCGCGATCGAACATCTGCCGCACCGACGAGGCGTTTCCGCCCGACCCGCACCCCCACGCCAGATCCGCCTTGTCGGGCAGGGGCACCTGGACAGCGGCCAATCGGCGACCGTCTCGCGCGGACCACGCCGACAGTTTGAATCCGGTTTCCGAACCCGGCTCGCCGAGACCGCACTCGAACACGATCAACGCATCGGCGGCGGCCAGTTTCGCGCCGTCCACGCCGCCGTCCTTGGCCGTTCCGCCGGGCGAGGGGCCCGTCCGTTCCGCGGGGATCGCCGGCTTCCCGCGCGAGTCCGAGTCGCCGCTGCAGCCTCCGACCGACACCGCCGCACCCAACACGGCCACGACGAACGACATCCTCGCGCGCAATAACCACGTCTGCATGCCGGAGATCGTAAGGAAACGAACACCTCCCCGGCACCCAAACCCGAACGTTGCCGAGCACCGCGCGACCACAGAGTCGGGAGTCGGCGGGCACGAGATCTCGACTGCCCGGCCGAGCCGAGGTCGAGGTCGGGGCGGGGTGAACAGCCACCCCACGAGGCCTGTCGGCGTCGCTGTGCGTCGGGGTCGCGCAGGCCGACTGCGTCATGCCGCCGGAACGGCTCCGCATAGACCAGCGTCCCCGTCATCCATGAAGCGGTCGGGTGTGCTCAGGTCTCGGGCAGGTCGAAAGCGGTGCGGTCGGCGGTGATCAGGTCGCCGAGCAGTGCGCTGGTGGTGGCGGCGAGATCTTGGAACGGGAGGTTCGGGGGCGGCTCGTTCTCGAAGGCGTGTCGGATGGTCCGCGCGAGCAGTTCGGCGTGCTGCTCCGGGCCGCCCGTCGCGGTCGAGCCCTCGGCACGCAGGAAGCCTTCGAAGGTCGCCTGGTAGGCGTAGCCGATCTCGTCCACGCTCAGGTCGTCGCGGAGCAGGCCGTGCTCTGCGAGCAGCGTGAGGTAGCCGCGCGCCGCCGCGGCGTGCCGGTCGTCGCGGGCCGTGTCGGGCGAGCCGGCCAACTTGCCGAGCAGGTGGGGGTCGCCCAGGAGCAGTCCGCGCAGCAGCGGACGGTCCACGATCGCCAGGAAGTACACACGGGCGAAGTTGTGCAGCAGGCAGGTGTGCGGGTCCCGCTGAAGCGCCCGCCGCAGGCTCTCCACCGCGCGGAGTACCTCTCGCGCGAAGACCGCGCCGAACAACTGCTCGCGGGTCTTCCAGTGCAGGTAGACGGTGCCCTTGCCGATGCCCGCCTCGGCAGCCACGTCGTCCATGGTCACCCGCCGGTAGCCGTGGCGTGCCAGCAGATCCGCCGCGACGTCGAGGATGCGCGCGGCCCGTTCGGTGCGCTGATGCGGGTCGCGGAGTCGTTCGGGATGGGCACTCACACTCCCGAGCCTATGACTGGATTCGAGAAATCGTCAAACGACACTTGTGATTGACTAACTTTCGATTTTAGTCATACCGTCACAGCCCGGTGGCGTCACCGCGACCGAGCGGCACCACCGCGACAACAGGAGCCGAGACATGAACACCCCTTCCAAGCCCTCCCGCGGCAAGACGGTCCTGGTCACCGGCGCGACCGGGAACCAGGGCGGCGCCACCTCCCGCCACCTGCTCGCGGGCGGCTGGCACGTCCGCGCCCTCGTCCGGGACGACACCACGCCGGCGGCTCGCGCACTCGCCGCCGCCGGAGCCGAGTTGGTCTGCGGCGACCTGGACGACCGCGCCTCCATCGAGGAGGCGGCACGCGGTGCGTACGGGCTCTACAGCGTCCAGGCCGCGAACGACAACGAACTCGACCAGGGCATCAACGTCGCGAACGCCTCGAAGGCCGCGGGCGTGCGGCACCTGGTGTTCTCGTCGGTCGGCGGCGCGGAGAGCCAGAACCGCTTCTATCTGGAACGGGGTTGGGGGCAGATCGAGAAGTGGCGGATCGAGGAGCACATCCGCGCACTGGGCATACCCGCGACGATCCTTCGCCCCGCCGGGTTCATGGAGGACTTCACCAGCCCCGCGCGGTTCTTCCAAAACGGCTCACTGAACGTCCCGTGGCACGACGACCTGGTCATGCAGCTCATCGCCATCGACGACATCGGCGCCTTCGCCGCCTTGGCCTTCGCCGACCCGGACACCTACCTGGGCCGGGCCGTCGACCTGACCGGCGACCGGCTCACCGCCCCGCGGATCGCCGCGGAGCTCGGCGCGGCGGTCGGACGTCCCGTCCCGCACACCCGGATCCCGATCGACGTCCTGTGGGAACACGCTCCCGAGGCCGCGAAGGTCTTCACCTGGGCGAACGCCACCTTCTACGACACCGACCTCGCCCCGCTGCGTCAAGCCCACCCGGGCGTCATGGACTTCCGTACCTGGCTCGACCGCTTCGGCAGGGCCCGTCTGCTGACCCGGTTCGACGCCGCCGCGGGCCGCCGCGACTGAGCAGACGGGCGAGGGCATGCGCGGCGCCCGGAGTCTCAGACCTCGACCGCGTCCAGCGCGGGGGCGATGACCGCGAAGGCCCGGGCGGTCAGTTCGCCGGGATCAGCGGTGCCGTCGCCGCTGCTCCAGCGGTACAGCACGGTGTCGAACGCGGTGAGCGCCGTGCCCGCGGCAAGCCGGGGGTACAGCGTGGCGTCGGCGTCCAGGCCCTGCCTGCGGGCGAGTTCGGCGGCCAGGTCGTCGCGCCAAGCGGCCTGCTGTTCGAGGAAGCGAGCCCGCAGCGCGGGGGTGTCCAGGATCAGGCGCACGACGCGCAGCGCACGTTCGGCGTAGTCGTCGTGCCCGGCGCACGGGGCGAGGGCCGCCGCGACGGCGGCGTGCAGCGACACGGAAGGGGGTTCGTCGGGCGGGGCTTCGGCGAGCCGGGCGTGCATCGCGGCGCCCATGTCGGCGAAGAACCGGACGATGACGTCCTCTTTGGAGGCGAAGTACCGGAAGAAGGTGCGCTTCGAGACGCCTGCGGCGGCGGCGATCTCGTCGACGGTGACCGCGTCGTATCCGCGTTCGGCGAGCAGGGTGAGGGCGGATCGGCTCAGCTCGTCGGCGACGAGCAGGCGTTTCCGCTCGGCCAGGGTGGTCTCGGTTCGCGGGGTCACCCGCCGATCGTATCGCGATGCCATGCATGACGCATCAAGTCATGGTTGACACCGAGTGACATGGAAGGCAGTGTGTGCCGCATGTCTTCGGAAGCACCACGCCGGCGGTGGACCGCCGACCTCATCCCCGACCAGACCGGCCGTGTCGCCGTCGTCACCGGCGCCAACAGCGGCCTCGGACTGGCCACGGCCCGGGCGCTCGCCCGCCACGGCGCACACGTCGTCCTCGCGGTACGCGACCCGGACAGGGGCCGCCGCGCCGCGGACACGATCACCGCCGAGCACCCGGCCGCCTCCGTCGAGGTCCGCACCGTCGACCTGGCCGACCTGGACTCCGTCCGCGCGTTCGCCACGGCACTGCGCGTCGACCACTCGCGCATCGATCTCCTGGTGAACAACGCCGGGGTAATGGCGCCGCCCCGGACGCTCACCCGCCAGGGCCACGAACTCCAGTTCGCCGTACACCACTTGGGCCACTTCGCGATCACCGGCCTGCTGCTCGGCGCACTCGCGCGCGGACACGACCCGCGGGTGGTCACGGTCAGTTCCACCAACCACCGTCGAGGCCGCCTCCACTTCGACGACCCGACCGGCGAACGCTCCTACTCCCCCATGCGCTTCTACAACCAGGCCAAGTTCGCCAACGCCGTCTTCGGCCGGCAACTCCACCTGCGCCTGAGCGCCGCGGCCGGCCCGGTCCGCAGCGTGCTCGCCCATCCCGGCTACACCGCCACCAACCTCCAGACGGCGGCGCCGTCGGGCGTGGTCAGGCTGCTGTACGGCCGGATCCTGGCCCCGCTCGCCCAAACCCCCGACCGCGGCGCGCTCCCGCTGCTGTACGCGGCCACCTCGCCCGATGTCCGCGGCGGGGACTTCATCGGCCCCGACGGCTTCGCCGAACTCCGCGGCGCACCGACCCGCGTGCCCCTGGCCCGCGCGGCGTCCGACGCCGACACCGGACGCCGCCTGTGGCAGCTGTCGGAAGACCTGACCGGCGTCCGCTTCCCGATCCCGGAACCGGCCGATCGGCCGGCGCCGCCCGGTCGGTAGGGCCTCGGGGACGCTACGGCAGCGGCTCGTGGTTGACCCAGACCACCTTGTACGGGTGGCGGCCCTGCCAGCGCTTGACGAGGTCGACCGCCCCGGGCATGGCGAAGGTCGCGTTCAGGGCGCCGAGGTCGGTCAGGCGAACGGTAAGCGCCGGCACGTCCTGGGCATCCTGGAGGGCTTGGACGAGGAGGCACTGCGGCGCCCCGTACTCCCGTCCGGCTGGACGTGTCTGGGACTGGTGCACCATCTCGCCCTGGACGACGAGAAGTTCTGGTTCCGCGCGGTCGCCGCGGGAGAACAAACGGCGATCGAGGAGATCCTCGGGTCCGAGGACGCGTGGCGGCCCGCCCCCCGGAAGACGGCCGAGGAGATCTTCGCCCTCTACCGCCGGGAAGGCGAACTCGCGGACACCTTCCTGGCCGGCGCCGACCCGGACGCGGCCCCGAGGTGGTGGCCGGACTTCTTCGCCGACCGGCGGTACGACAACCTCCGCGAGGTCGTCCTGCACGTGATCACCGAGACCGCCACCCACGCCGGCCACCTGGACGCCGTTCGCGAACTCGTCGACGGCCGACAGCGACTGGTCATCACCTGACGAGGGAGCCGCGCGGCCCACGGGTTGCGGCGGTGGTCCCCGTGGTGGGCTACGCGACAGCGTCGAGCGAGGTGATGAGGCAGATCCGGCTTGCCGGGGCGAGTCGCACGGCTATCGCTTCCTGCAAAGGGTTCGTGCGGGTAGCCCGCCGGATGATGAGGTGGGCCGGTGACCAAACACGATGAGGCGGCGACTGTCCGACCGTCGACCCTGGCCTGGGTGAGCCGGCATGTGGAGGCCGGTGAACACATTGTCGGAACCGAGGTGCTGTACGGCGGCCTGACCGCCGAGATGCGAAAGCTGACCATCCGCACGCGAGGCGGAAACACCCGCCACCTGGTGCTGCGGACCTTCGTCGACGTGGAACACGCCGAGAACTGGTTGCACCGCGAGGCCGATGCCCTGTCCCTGCTCCCGGGAACCGGCGTGCCGGCTCCCGGGCTGGTCGCGGTCGATCCGACCGCCGCACACTGCGAGCATCCGTCGCTGCTCATGACACACCTGGCGGGCCGGACGGTCCTCGACGACGAGGGCTTGGAGGGGCGCATCCCCCTGTTGGCCCGTCAACTCGTGGCGATTCACGCGTTGCGGCCCGCCCGGCGGCCCCGAGAGTATGTGGCGTTGACGACCGCAGACACTGTCGTGATTCCGAAGGGCGCCGACACGGCGGCCTGGCGCGCCGCCGTCGACGTCATCCGCAAGCCACCGCCGTCCTACGAAGGGCGGTTTCTGCACCGGGACTTCCAGCCGGGCAACGTACTGTTCGACACGCCGCCTTCAAGGCCCGCAGCCGCCCGCATCACGGGGGTCGTCGACTGGGCGGCAACCTCCTGGGGCCCCGCGGATCTCGACGTGGCGCACTGCTCCGTCAATCTCGCGCTACTGCACGGCCCGGCGTGGGGTCTACGGTTTCCCGAGGCGTACGAGCAGGCCGGCGGGGCGCCGGCCGCGGACGCGAACGAACGCCGGTACTGGCTGGTCCGGGACGGCCTGGCAGCCTCGGAGGAAGTGCGGTTGGTGGCGCGGACATGGCGAGAGGCAGGAAGACCAGACCTGACCACGCGAACCGTTGAGGAGCGACTGGATGCCTATGTCACCGCGCTGATGAACGCCCGGACCTGAGCCGAAGCGCGAGGAGACACCGCCGATCATGGGCCTCGAAGCCGGTATCCGGTGGAGGGGGAAACGGGGCTGCCTCCAGGCGGGGGACTCCCTCTCCTGTCGCTGCCAGGGGGCCATGAGCCAGGGCCGCCGGTCCTGTCTATGCTCGGGCCCATGGCACTGGAATGGGAACAGATCATCGTCGACTCCGCCGACCCTGTCGCTCTCGGGCGCTGGTGGGCCGAGGCTCTCGGCTGGGTGGTGGTCGACGAATCCGAGGAGATCATCGAGATCCGACCCGAGCCGGACCGGATGCCGGGGCTGCTCTTCGTGCCTGTCCCCGAGGGCAAGACGTCGAAGAACCGGCTCCACCCCGACTTCCGCCCCGACGACCAGGAGGCCGAGGTCGCCCGGCTGCTCTCCCTCGGTGCCCGGCGCGCCGACACCGTGCAGGGCGAGCAGCACTGGGTGACCCTCCTCGACCCGGAGGGCAACGAGTTCTGCGTCCTGAGCGAGCGGCAGAGCTGAGCGAAAGCGCCGGCGGAAGCGCTGAGCGCAGGCCGCGCCGGGTGTTCGGTGGTGTGCTCAGGAGAAGTCCGCGGCGGTGATGCCGTCGGGGTGGTCGGGGGGCCACTCCACCAGTTCGATTCGGTAGCCGTCCGGGTCGGTGAGCCACGATGTCTTCGGGCCGCGAGGGCCGCCCGGGTACCGGACCGGTCCCGGCTCCAGGCCGGCGGCGGTCAGCCGCTCGACGGTGGCGGCCAGTGTGTCGACCTGGATCGCGAGGTGGTCGAAACCGGTACCCACGTCGACGGGTCCGCCGTCGGAGCGGTGGACCAGTTCGAGCGAGGCCGCCGGTTCGCCGGGGAAGGCGAGAATCGCGAGGTGACCCGCGTCGCCTGCCTGGACCCTGCCCAGTTCGACGTAGCCCAGCGCGGTGTAGAACCCGAGCGAGTGGTCCAGGTCGGTGACACGGTAGGAAACGAAGAGCGTCTTCACGCGGCCTCCTCGGGTCGGCGCACCCGGTGGCGACAGCCGAATCGGGTTGCTCATTCCGGCCTTCATCTCTCCTCCACGAACACGAACAAACACGGACACGGGTGGGTGTCACAGTGGAAGACTGCGGGCGGCGGGCGAACTCATCGCCCCGCCGACGAGGGGATTCCGGAGCAGCAGTCCATCGGTTGCCGTGGTTCGGGCCGCATGACCGGCAGGGTGGGCATCGTGGCGCGCCCCACACCGTGAAGACGATCCCGGGACGGCGTTGCACGCCCGCCGTCCCGGGGTCGCTGTGTTGTGTCACGCGGGGTCGTAGGAGGGTTTCGGGTTGTGTCGGGTCTCCGGTGTCCCGGCGGGTTCGCCGCGGGTGTTGGAGGCGCGTAGCGCGATGGCTCCGGCTGCCACGAGGCAGAGGGCGCCGATGAGCAGGGCCCGCTGGAATCCGGCGGTGAGTGCCTGCGCGGGCGAGGCGTGGGCGGCGAGCACGTGGTTGGTACGGCTGGTCGCGATCCCGCTGAACACGGCCAGGCCGAGCGCCGATCCGAGTTGGAAGGAGGTCGTGATCAGGGCTGCGGCCAATCCGGCCTGATCCTCCGGCACGCCCGCGTTGGCGGCCGTTTGTACACCCGCGTACAGCAGCCCCAGCCCGGTCCCCATGATCACCAACGGAACGAGCAGGTTGCCGAGATAGGTGCCGTCCACCGGGATGCGGGAGAGCCACAGGATGCCGCCGGCGGCGAGCAGCGCACCGGAGACGATGATCGGACGGGTACCGGTGCGCACGAACATCTTCGTCGCCACGGTCGAGCCGAACCCGATGCCGACGCTCACCGGCACATACGCGAGCCCGGAACGCAGCTGCGAATAGCCCAGGACGTTCTGCATGTACAGGGTGACGAAGAAGAACATCGAGTAGAACCCGGCCCAGGCGATCACCTGGGTGGCATCGGCCGCCGCCAGCCCCTTGATCCGGAAGATCGACAACGGGACCAGCGGATGGGCGCGCCGCTGCTCGTTGACCCCGAACGCGGCCATCAGCGCCGCCGAGGCGACCAGTCCGCCGATGGTGCGTCCCGCACCCCAGCCCGCGTCCGGCGCCTTGACCAGCGTGAAGATCAGCAGCAGCATGCCGGCGGTGACCAGGATCGCGCCGAGTGCGTCGAAGTCGCCCGGCACGGACCGGCGGTGGTCGGTCTTCAGGATCCGCAGCGCCCCGAACAGCACCAGCGCGCACATCGGGAGGTTCACGAAGAACACCCACCGCCAGCCGAACTCCTGGGTGAGCAGCCCGCCGAAAAGCAACCCGACCGCCGACGCCGCCCCGCTGATCCCGGCCCACATGCCCAACGCCTTGTGCCGGTCGGCGCCCTGGAACGTGGTGGTCAGGATGGCCAGCGCGGCCGGCGACATCATCGCCGCCCCGAAGCCCTGGGTGAGTCGGCCGCCGACCAGCATCCCCTGACCGGCGGCCAACCCGCAGGCCAGCGAGGAGGCCGCGAACAGCACCGTCCCGGCGATCAGCAGCCGCCGCCGGCCCAGCAGGTCCCCGGCCCGGCCACCCAGCAGCAGGAATCCGCCATAGGTGATCAGATAGCCGCTGACCACCCACTGCAGGTTCTGCACCGAGAACCCCAGATCCGTGCGGATGGTCGGCAGCGCGACGTTCACGATCGAGCCGTCCATGACGTCCAGGAACGTCACGGCGCACAGCAGCGCCAGCGTGATCTTGCCGCGTCCGGTCGCCAGGAACGACCCCTGCGGCGTCGACGCGGTCGTGGTGTCGCTCATGACGCGGCGGCTTCCGGCATGGGGCCGACCTCGACCCCGCCGAACCAGGCCCGCCACTCGGCCGCCGTCCCGGCGTGGGGCGCGTGGTCGGAGGGCGCGCGGAAGGGGAAAACGTACTCGGTCATGGTCTGTGGTCCTGTTCCGTAGGCGGGGCGGCCCCGGACCGGGGCCGCCTCCAACCGGGTGGACACCGGCCCGGCCATGAATCGGGCGCACGGACACCGCCCAATGCGCGGGCTCGGCGGCGTCTGTATCGGTAGGCGCGCCGAACGCCCCTGCGGAAAGAAGAAAAGCGAGGATGATGCATGCCGGTGGAGATGGGGATGGAGACGGAGATGGACACGACCGACCTGATCGCTCGGGCCCGGGCCGGCGACCAGCACGCGTTCCACGACCTGGTCCAGGGCCATTCCCACGAGTTGCAGGTGCACTGCTACCGCATCCTCGGGTCACTGCAGGACGCCGAGGACGCGCTCCAGGAAACCCTCGTGTCCGCCTGGCGCGGCCTGGGCGACTTCGGCCAACGGTCGTCGCTGCGGACCTGGTTGTATCGGATCGCGACCAACCGGTGCCTGAGCATGTTGCGCGCCGACGGCCGCCGCCCCCGTATCGCCCTCCCGCTGCCCGAGGCCACCCTGCCCGAACCCAGCGGCGCCGGGGACGCCCCGTCCTGGTTGGAGCCTTACCCCGACGTACTGCTGGACCGCCTCGTCGACCAGCGCCCCGGACCGGAGGCCCGCTACGAGACCACCGAGGCGATCTCGCTCGCGTTCATCACGGCCCTGCAACTGCTGCCGCCGCGGCAACGCGCCGTACTCGTGCTGCGCGACGTGCTCGGCTACCGCGCGAGCGAGGTGGCCGAGATGCTCGATACCACTCGGGAGTCGGTACAAAGCGCCCTCAAACGCGCCCGCGCCACCGTCGACAACCGCCTCGCCGACGCCGACGTCAATGTCGACGCCAACGCCGACGCCAACGCCGACGGAGCAGGCCGCACAGGCAGCCGCATACCCGCCCGCCGACCCGACACCGCCGCCGAACACCGGCTCGTGACCCGGCTCACCGACGCCCTGGAACGCGCCGATCTGGACGCCCTGATCGACCTGCTCGTCACCGACGTGAGAATCTCCATGCCCCCGGCCATGCTGGAATACCGCGGCATCGAATCGGCCCAACGCTTCTTCGCCGCAGTCACCTTCCGCCCCGGCCGCGGCTACCGCGTGGTACCCACCCGCGCCAACGGGCAGCCGGCCTTCGGCTTGTACGTGGCCGACCCCCACGCCGGCGTCCACCGCGCCTACGCACTCCTGGTCGTCACCACCGCCGGCGATCACATCGCCGCCATCACCGGCTTCACCGCCAACGTCCTGACGCGCTTCGGACTTCCCCGAACTCTCCCCGAACCGGACTGACGGACGTGCGGCGCCGTCCTGTTGCCGGCGTTCCCCTCTTCGGCCGGGACCTGACGGGCCGGTTCGGGCGGCCCGTCAGGTGCGTGTGCTCAGCCGGTCGGGAGCGGGTGGTCGGCCTGGGTGTCGACGACGTCGGCCGGTACGCCCGGCGGGCGCCGCGTGCCGGACAGGATCGGGTCGAACCCGGTCTCGCCGTGGAGGTAGCGGCGGAAGAACGCCGAGGCGTACGCGCTCGTGAGGGTGCGTTGCGTGGGCTCGGTCAGCGAAACCTCGTCCAGTTTGCGATCGTCCTGGGAGAGGCAGGTACCGGGCTTGCTGCCCGGTACCGCGTCGTCCTGCGCGCCGACCTGGCCACTGCTCGGTGACCACTGGGTGTTGAAGAAGGCGTGATTGGCTCCGTGTACGGTGAATTTGTGGATCGGGACGGTGTTCCGTCCGGCGTTCCACTCGAAGTAGTTGCCACCGCGCACCGCGTCGCACGTACCCCACATCACCGCGAACGGGACGCGGGTGACCGGCTCGTTGTCCCAGTTGCCGGTCGGCGCCAGGGCGAACACGCCCTTCACCGTCACACCCGCCGGCCAGTCGCCCCGGCGGAGGTCGGCGGCCTGCTGCATGACCCCGCCGCCGCCCATCGAGTGGCCCACCGTGCCGACGTTCGCCATGTCCACGCGTCCGCGGAAGTCGACCCGGCGGGGCCTGCCGTCGCGCGGATCGGTGAAGCGGTGCGCGAGTTCGCCGCCGCCGGTCGCGGACAGCCGCTGCCACATGGCCAGATGCCGATTGAGCAGGGCGGCTCGGGCGTGGTACACCGTGGGCGCCTGCCCGAACGACGTCGCGTTGATGCCGTTGGTACCGATCGACACCACCACGAAGCCTTGGGCGGCCAAGTCCCGGGCGAGGTAGTCGTATCCGTTCTTGCTGGAGATTTGTTCGGTCCCCGGCGCACACGGCCAACCGCGCAGCTTGCCGCCGGCGATGTCCGCCAACTTCTGCTGTCGCTCGGCTTCGGCGGTGTCGCCGGCCGCCATGGCCGCGTCCCTGGCCTTGAGCGCCGCCGCGAGGTCGACGGAGGCCGGGCGGTCGGCGCAGGTGTCCCACAGACCGTGCTGGATCACCACCAACGGGAAGCGCCCGCGTGCCAGGTCGGTCGGGTAATGGACCACCCCGGCAAGCTCGTTCGCCCCCTCGTACTGGCCCGCCTCGACCGGCGGCGGCACGAAGGCCCGGTCGCCGAGGTTGTATTGCACCGACGCGACCCGGTGCGAGCCGGCTTGGACCCCGCCCGCCACCTTCGCCGCCTCGGCCGGCGCCGGCACCACGAGCAGCGCCGCAACGGCCGCTGCGGCCAGGCACGTTCGGGCCCAACCAGTTCCGATCGTTGCTCGCCGGAAGTCCCGAATCCCCATGTATGCCTCCATGTCTTCGCGCACCGGGCGTCTCGACGACTCCGGCGATCTCAAAGGCATACGTGAATGGGAAGCGAAGGGTTGCAGCGGACGTCGAGCCGACCGGGCACCGTGCTGCCTCGGCCGGGTCGTGCCGGGGCCGCGCCGCCTCCGGGTGGTGGGGTCAGCAGCGGCGGGTGGAGCTCACCTGGTCCCGCTGCGGCGACTGGAGGTTGATGGTCTGGCCGTCGAGAATGTTGAGGATCTTGTTCCTGTAGCCGGCGTCGCGGAACAGGCACCAGTCGTCCTTGGTGTTGTTCCGGACCGACCAAACGTGGTCGTTGAGCCGACCGGACAGGACACTCAGGTCGGAGGCGCCGTCCTCGAGTTCGTAGTGCGCGCCGGTTCCGTTCGCGCCGTAGTAGATGCAGAATTTCCCGTCACCACACGGCCAAGCCGTGCTCGCCGTCGCCGGGGAGGCAGTGATCGCGACGGCTCCGACCAGCAATGCGGCGGCCGTTGCGACGGCGCGCGTCCTGGAGGTCATGGTGGCACTTCCTTTCACGCGGACGGGAGTCCCCCGAAGGTGCCGACGAAATCCCCTTCGCTCCCGATCGCCCACCCGCGACGTCGGTGGCCGGGGCGGCCGACGTGAGGATCGTACGCATCCGCGTGCACTTGCGAGCGCGGCCGAGCCCACGATCACCCGAAAGGATGCTCGTCGACCGCCGGGAGCGTCGCACGAGTGGCGGGTTCGGGCCCGCCGCGCTCTGTCGCGGGTGTGGTGTGTCGTCAGAGGCGGGCGATGACCTCGGCCGACGTCAGGGGCAGCGAGAACATGGGGTAGTCGTAGGTGATGGCGTTCTCGTGCTCCTCCTGGGATGTGGCGGCGACGCAGTCCGACAGGGTGATGACGCGGAAGCCGTTCTCGTACCCGGTGCGCATCGTCGACTCGACACAGCAGTTGGTGAGGAAGCCGCCGAGAATGATCGTCTCGATCCCCTTGCTCCGCAGGATGAAGTCGAGGTTCGTGCTCGCGAAGGTGTCGAGGCCGCGTTTGCCCTCGATCACGATGTCCCCTTCGGCCGGCGCGAGTTCGTCCACGATCGCGGCCCCCCAGGTGTTCTTGACGAAGGCCGAGCCGTCCACGACTCCCTTGAGGATGCCGTACGGGTGACGGGACAGTTCGCCGTATCCGGCGGCGAACGTGATGGGCGCGTGCATGATGGTGACGCCCGCGGCGCGGGCGGCCTCGACCAGGGCCACGGTGTTCGCGAGCATGCCGGTCTTCGCCATCACCGCGGCGACGGCGCCGTTGAGGGCGCCGCCCTCGCTGGTGAAGTCGTTCTGGTATTCGATCAGGACGAGCGCGGTCTTCGCCGGATCGAGGCGGAGGGTCTCGGACATGGCGGCTCCTTCGTGGCCTGGACCGTCAACGGCACCGGCCAGTCTGCCGGACGTGGACGCGGAACACCGGCACAACGACAACCTCGGGCATGGGCCGGTCGGGTGGCGTTCGAACGACTCACCGATTCGGCTCTGCCCTGTCCGTGCCGACGCGCGGTCCGAATCTTGTGGAGTTCGGGGGTCCGCGGATGTCGAGAACGTGTCACCGGCTACGTCCCGGGAACATCAGCAGCGCAGCCGGCACCGGCCGCACGAGAAACAGGGAGACATCGGCATGGCGATTCAGCGGATGGACAACGTCGGGATCGTCGTCGAGGACATGGACGCCGCCATCGCGTTCTTCGTGGAACTCGGTATGGAACCGGAGGGCAGGGGCGAGGTCGAGGGCGGGTTCGCCGACCGCTGTACCGGACTCGAGGGCGTGCACTGTGACATCGCAATGCTCCGGACCCCGGACGGGCACAGCCGGCTCGAACTGGCGAAGTACCGCAACCCCGCACCGATCACCGCCGGGCCGCGCAACCGGCCGCACAACATCCTGGGCACGCACCGCGTCATGTTCGCCGTCGACGACCTCGAGGACACCATTGCCCGCCTGCGCCCCCACGGCGCCGAACTCGTCGGCGAGATCGCCCGGTTCGAGGACACCTACCTGCTCTGCTACCTCCGCGGCCCGGACGGCATCATCGTCGGCCTGGCCGAGCACCTGCGCTGAACAGGGAGGTTACGGCCGGGCGAGGTCGACCGTGTCGGCCGCCGACGCCGGTGAGGATGTCGGGTCACGCGCCGAACCGGGTTGGATGGCGGCCCTGTTCGCGGCCGAGAGGGAACTGCCTCTGACGGGCGGCGGGCGGGTGTGGCTATGGTGCGATCGCAGGGTGCGTGACAGCCGTACACCAGGGGGTCGGCATGTCTTTCGCGACGTTGAGTCGGTGGGATCTGCAATATCCGGTCCTGTACCTCGCCATCACCGGCATCGCATCGGTCTTCGCGCTCGTGTGGCGTCGTCTGGCGCGCGGTCGGGTCGACCGCGACATCGACCGGCACTCGATCCGCGACCACGACATGGCGTTCCTGGCGGGCGGCGCGGCCCGGGTGGCGGACACGGTGCTCGCGGCGCTGCTCGAACAGGGCCGGATCGAGGTCGGGTCCGACGGGCGCGTCTGGGTCTCCTCCCCTCCCGATGTCGACGGGAAGGATGTCCGCGACGACGATCCCGTCGTGGACTGCGTACTCGACGGGCTGCGCCGCGGCCATTCGCGGAGCAGTGCCGTCGAGGCACTGCGCCGGCCCGACGCACCGCTCGTCGCGATGGAGGGGAGTCTGGTCGAGCGTGGTCTGGTCGTCGCGCCCGAGCGCCGGCGCCGGGCTCGAATCCCGACCTACGTGATGCTTGCCGTCGCGGCCGGCGGGATCCCTCTGTTCGTGCTGCTTTCGGCGTTCGGGGGCGGCCTCGAATTCGCGCCCGCGTCCGTGCTCGGTCTGTCCTGCGTCGGCGCGTTCTCCATCGCGGTCACGCTGGGGGACACACCGGTTCGGGCGAGTGCCACCGGACGCCGGGTCGTGAAGGCGATGCGCACCGATGTGAACGCACTTCGGGCCGTACGCCCGGCCGGCGGCGGAAAGGCCCCGAAGACCGCGACGCTCATGGCGGTCGCCTGTCTCGGCCTCACCGCGCTGGAGCCCTCCGCGGCACGTACGGCGCTGCTGAAGTCGATTCGAGGGTCGGGCACTCACGATGCCGAGTTCGCCTCCGACGTGTGGAATTCCCCAACCGGCTGTGCCACCGATGGATGCGGCGGTCACGACGGATGCGGCGGATGCGGATGCGGCGGATGCGGATGCGATTGAGCGAATCGGGCCGCCCGTGTCGGGGTGCGTGTAGGAACGGCTGCGTCCAGTGGGCGGGGTTGCATCCAGCCCGTAGTACGCCCCCGCGAGGTCTTTGCTCAGCGGCGACGGTGTCCGTGTCACCGCCGAGGTCGATCGCCGCCCGCATCATGTCGTCGAAGCCGGCAGTGGTGCGCAGTGCCAGACGGCGGAGCCCAGGCAGGGTCAGACGAAGATGCCTCTCGAAGCAGACGACCTGGATCTCAACTCCCACGCCGGGATGGCGACCTGGCGCAACCTGCCATCGGTGACCGCCGCCTGACCGGCAAGACCGGCACTGCTCCCGCCCTTCGGCACAATGCCCACGCCCGCGACGCCGCTGACCGCTCACCCTGCTCGGACCCACATGAACTGCGGCGAAGCCGTGCCGCGAGAGGCTGCGCCGTCTTCGAGTCGAACTGGTCGGCTGCGCCGAGCCGGGGCGTGGAAGAAGGGCCTGAGTTCATGGATGCGAGGGCGTCGCGTACGGGCGCGTTGGCGTCGTCCTTCACGGTGGCCCGGACCACGGCACCGGCGGTGGCCACTTGAAATCGCCGAGACGCCCTGCCGCGTCTATCCTTATAGGAGACGTCCGTAGAGGATTAAGTAGTACCTCCGGCGCCGATTAGCGCGGACCACTGCCCGGCCACCGCTGAGACCCTCCCGGAACTGACGTGTTCCCTGGACCTGCGTTTGCCAACGGAGTCCCAACGGAATTAGGAGTTCCGATGGACACTGTCACCTTCACCATGAAAGCCGCACAGGACGTCAAAGCCGGCCAAGCGGTCCGCACCACTGGATCACCGACCACCGTAACCCCTGCTGTCGAGAAGGAAAAGTTGCATACCACTCCGTTCTTTGGGGTTGCTCTGGAAAGGGCCGACATCGGACATGACGTCACAGTTCAAATAGGCGGTATTTTCAATGTCCCGCTGGACCCCGGTCGGGCCGGCGCGGTTGGCGTCGACAGCTCGGGACGAATCGTGCGCGCTTCGAATGCAAAATGCATGAGCGCTCCGAACTGGATCGGCGACTGTGATAATTCGGGAATGGTGACCATCCGGCCCCACCGCGACACGCGGCTGAACGTGCTCGACTTTGGAGCGATAGGGGACGGAAAGGCCAACGACACGGGCCCACTTCAAGCAGCCCTGGACTGCGCAACGCGATTCAAAGCGCTGGATTGCAAAACGGGATTCGATACGGAGCAGGTGTCCGACGGCAAAGTCGTCTACCTTCCTCCAGGAGACTATCGGATTACCAGCCCTCTTGTCGTCAGACAGCATTGCATTCTGGAGGGAGCTGGGGGGCGTGTCCTCAGTGGTACTAAAAATACTCGCATACTTGCAGATGTAGTAGGCAGACCCGACGATCCGAAGCCGGCAGATTTCAACCTCTCCAGGGCGACCGGTATCGGTCCGGTCGGAGGGGAAACCGTCTATTGCGCAATTGCCCTGACGGGCGCCTGGACCACCACCTCCGAATCGGCTGAAGTGCCCTCTCGTGCTCGTGCGGACTATGCTGAGATTCGTCAGTTCACCCTCGAGTCGTGCCCCGACCAAGGGATATCTGCTAAAACCTTTCATCAAGCCCGGCAAATGGACGCCGTACGGGTTCTGGCAACCGGCTCATTGATCGCGTCGATTGGGGTCTCTGGCTTCAGGCGTAACGGAATAACGATATACGCAAGCGATCCGCCTTTTACGCCGCACGCTGATGCCAACGAAACGCAGATACGCGATTGCGTTCTCGATAATAATGGCCAACATGGGCTCGATATCGGCGGCGAGAGTCAGGGCAACAACGAGACCAACGCCATGCTGATCATGAGTGTTGACGCCTCCGGTAATGGGCGTGATGGAATTCATGATAATTCGTTTTTGGGCTGCACCTTCATTGCGTGTCACACCGCAGCAAACAAGCACCGAAACATCAGCTCCGAGCACAGTTCAATCACGTACTCCGTGTACCTCGGCTGCTACGCCGAAGTGGATGCGCCAGCGGTATTCAAGGGAGGGAATATCGCTGTAGTCGGAGGGGACATGGATATCACCCCAGACTCGACGTACTGGGGCTATGGCGCCGTCAGAGGAGGACCTGGACCCTCGGCCCTGAAAGTAAACAATAACTTTTCCAAGGTGGAATTTTATCGGATCGTCCTGGGGGGTATTTACATCGACCAGGGTGAGCTGAAGACGGGCGGGGAAGGATCCATAGCGCAAGGATACCTGTATCGAGCGCAAAATTCCGGGCGTACTCGCGGGGTTGTTCTTCCCGACCATCCGAGTGGTGAGCCTGGTTGGAAGACAACGACCGGGAGCCTGACAGAAGATGGCGGTGTGACATGGGAATGCTTGGGCAAAGTGGAGCCGGGCGTCGACGCCGGACCAATGGTCATAACGTCCAACACCCTCGGAAGCAAATCGGATTCCACGATCATTCAGGATTTTGATTCTGTCCCGCTGGACAGTCATTTGAATCCCGTCGGCAATGGGTCTTCCCTCTTCCGTACCCAAGTCCGGACAGATCGTCCTCCTGACACTCGCAAGGGCAGGATTGAAACGTCCATGCTGAGCGGAGCGCCTTTCCATACGTACTATCAAACCGCGTACGAGAACGGTCCGGTTCCCGGCGCGCTGATGCTTCCGGAAGCGTGGATTGGAAGACCTGACAATAACGGTGAGCGGCGAATCGGTGTAGTTTATAGCGGAACTCCCTTCGATACCTCGGTGGGTAGCTGCTACTTCTACCGCCCGGGTGATCTGATCCTCAATGCCTACAATGATTCAACGCGCCAAGGCCCGATCGGGTGGGCGGTGCAGGCTCCCTGTGGAAGGGGGAAACTGGCTCGTACCTGGACTCCCGGGACGCACTACCAAATAGGGCAAACCGTCAAGTCGACGCCTGCCAATGACTTCGTGTATCTGTTGACGACATACAAACCCGGTGACCCGTTGGACCCGCACCTCAAGGTCTCCGGTCCAAGTCAGCCGTCGTCCTGGAACCCGAACCAGCCCCAGCAGGTTGGAGCGGTGACTGAGGACAATTACCTAGAGTGGGTGACACTCTATGACTTGGATGTTCCCGCAAACAGAAGGTGCCTTGAACAGATTCCACAGAGCGTGCCGGATCAGAAAAACTCGAACGCGACGGAAATTGGCAAGCTGAGGGAGGATTTCAACGCACTTCTTGCCAAGCTGAGAGCGGCGCACCTGTTGGATTCCGCCATCGAGTGAGCTGGGCGTGGTGAACGTTGATGGCACAAATTGGGCGCCCAGCTCAGCGTGGAGCTCGCATAGCAGGCGGCACTCGGCGGGGGCTCCTTGATTCCCGGCAACGATCGGCAGGAGCGTCGCCGTTACCGGAGCGCCGTTGTGGCGGGGTGTCATCCCGGCCCTCGGCGAGCTTGAAGAGGATGTTCTGTGGGAGGGCGACTCCACCGCGGCCCGCGCCCGCCGGCCGGCCACCACCTTCGGCGCGACGTCGATGAACAGATCCGGCGCAACCCGATCGCCCACGCTCACGTTGCCCGGCGCTTCCTTGACAGCGTCCTTACCGGAACCTCGTGTCGGGGCGAGGACCGCCGCCCGGGCATCACCGGGGCGGCGGGGCGGCGCACCGTCAGCGGCGGCCGGTGGTCAGGACGACCAGGAACTGGCCGCCTCCCGCCTCGACGTCGGCGGTCACCGGCAGGCCCGGTACCAGTCGGGAGAACCGGTCCACGAGCCAGTCCGCCGCCTCCCGGGCGTCGCCCTCGGTCGGACAGCGGCCCACGATCTCACGGCCCCCCTTGCGCTCCAACCTCGCGGCAACGGCGATCAACGGCGCGGGTTCGACCACGTACAGGCGCTCCGGCCAGGCGATGGCCACCTTGACCGCGCCCTTGCGGCTGTTGCACCCGCGGTGCGCGAGCCGCTCGGCGACCTTGGCCTTCCGGTCGGCGGTCCGACTGTCGACGCTGGGCCCTTGCGGGTCGTTCACCGACTTGTCGAGGTCGACCTGTTCGTCGCACACCCAGCATCGCCGGCCGTCGCGTTCGGCCACGTCATCAAGAAGACTCATTCGAGCAAACTAGCCTGTCCGGCGGCCGTCCCCGCACACCAGGACCTCGGCGGAGCCTCGGAGGCAGGCCCGACGCCCGATTCGGTCAATCCCGCGGCGCCGTTTCGGGAGCGACGTCCTCGGGCAGCAGCGGCCGCATGAATGTGCGCTCGTAGCGCACGACGCACCCGCTGTCGTCGCGAATGCGGTCCGCCGCCACGAAGTCGGGGTCCACGCCGAACAGTTCGCGATAACGCTCGTAGGCGGCCAGGCCGGGGAAGCTGAACAGGGCCAGGGCCCGGTCGCTCGCCCCCTCGGCGGGCAGGAAGTAGCCGTGGTGAGTCCCGCCGTGACGACCCACCAGTTCCATCCAACAACGCCCGAAGCGTTCGAACGCCTCGATCTTGCCGGGATCGATCGTGTAGTGGACGACGCAAGTGATCATCCGCGTACTCTTCCCCGCCTCGGGGATTCCATCACGGCTCGTGCCGGATCATTCCGGAGCCGCTACGCCGCAGGCAACGAGTGACGCCCGCACCTCGGCGAGTGTTCGTCGTGCGAGTTCGCCGAAGGTGTCGTCGTTGGCCGTGTCCGCCCAGCGCTGGTAGGCGATCTTCCAGGCGAGTACGCCCAGTTCGGCGGCCACGCGGGCGGTCAGGTCGGGCACGCCGCGGCGCTCGAGCGCGTCGATCATCGACGCGGTGAGGCCGAGTCCCTTCAACGCTTCGCGTTCGCGCAGTTCCGGATTGGCGGCGATCACCGCCGACCTCCGGGCGCCGAACTCGCGACGATCGGGCGTGAAGACCTGCGCGCCGATCATGTCCAGAGCATGCGCCACCGCTTCGAGCGGACCGGCCCCGGCCGGCGCCGCGTCGAGCCCGTCGACGAGCAATCCGGTCATGCCGCCCCCGCCGAACAGCACCTCCCGCTTGTCCGGGAAGTGCCGGAAGAAGGTGCTCTTCGTGAGCCCGGCGCGCTCCGCGATCTCGATCACCGTCGTGTTCTCGTAGCCCCGTTCCTCGAACAGTTCAAGGGCGGCGAGGACGAGTCGCTCGGGTGCGTCGGGTTGCCATCGGGCCATGAGGACATCGTACGGGACTTGGTCCCGTCACTGGTGTTACGGTGATGAGACCAAGTCCCGTCACGTTTCCGCTGGAGATACGCATGAGCCGAGCCGTTGTCTACGAGACGTTCGGAGGACCCGAGGTGCTGGAGGTGCGAGAGGTCGCCGAACCGCATGCCGGGCCGGGCGGGATCCGCGTTCGCATCACGGCGGCCGGTCTGAATCCCATGGACTGGGGTATCGCCGCGCAGCCCGAGGTCGCGGCCCGCTTCGGCGTCACCACACCATCCGGCTTCGGTTTCGACTTCGCCGGGGTCGTCGACGAGGTCGACACTCGCGCCACGGGTTTTGCCGTGGGCGACCGGGTCTTCGGCGGCGCGCTGGGCAGGGCCGTCGCCGATTTTGTGGTGGTCACGACGCCCACCGAGGCGACCGGGCCGCTCTGGCACACGCCGGAGGGCATCGGCGACGAGGTGGCGGCCACGCTTCCGGTCGCCGGCATGACCGCCGCCGCCGCGTTGGCGGTGATGGAACCGCGTTCGGGCGACACCGTCCTGGTCGGCGGCGCCGCGGGGGGTGTGGGCGTGTTCGCCATCCAACTCACGAAGCTCGCCGGCGCCAGGGTGATCGGGACCGCGGCGGAGAGCACGTTCGAGTTCCTGCGCCGGTTCGGTGTCGAGCCCGTGGCCTACGGCCCCGGATTGGCGGAGCGGGTACGGGCCCTGGCGCCGGAGGGCGTGATCGCGGCGACCGATCTGTTCGGCGTCGAAACCGCCCAGACGGCGCTCGCGCTCGGTGTGCCGCCCGAGCGGATCGCCACGATCGCCGCAGGGCCCAATCCTCCCGGCGGCGTCCGCGCGACCGGCGGTTTCGACGCGGACCCGAATGCCATGAAGCAAATCACCGACGCGATCCTCGACGGCAGGATCACCGTACCGATCGCCGCGACCTTCCCGATCGAGCGGATCCGCGACGCGGTGACGCTTCAGGCCGGACGCCACGTCCACGGCAAGATCGTGATCACGCCGGGACCTCGTCTGCGCTGAACGACGCGCCCACGCTCCGTTCGTCGCGGCGCCGGGCTCAGACCCAGTCGTTCGAACGGCTCCACACCGTCGCCGGCTTCACCACCCGCTTCCAAACCGGCCCGGTACGCCGCACGGAAAGGTTGCGCGACAGGGCCCACACGCCCCGTCGGTGGCCGGTTCCCGCCACTGGCGACACCGGGCCACGGCCGGCGGCGATCCGTCCGGAGCGGTCGCCGCCGGCACGGAGCATTATTCTAGTACTAGAATAGCGCCATGGACCGAGGCATGACCGCTGCCGAGCTCACGTTGCTCGGCCTGCTGGTGGAGCAACCCAGGCACGGCTACGAGTTGGAGGAGGTGATCTCCGAGCGCGGCATGCGCGAATGGACGGAGATCGGCTTCAGCTCGATCTACTACCTGCTGACCAAACTTCGAGAGCGGGGCCTGATCACCCAGACCGACCCGACCCGATCCCCGGGCGGCAAGACGCGCAAGGTCTACACCGCGACGCCCGAAGGGCACCGGGCATGCGCCGCCGCGGCCGAGGAGGCGATCACGGAGCTGCATCCGGTGTTCCCGCGCATCCTGGTGGGCCTGGCCAATGCCCCGGCCATCGACCGGGAGCGCCTGCTCGCCGCCCTCGATCGGCGTTCCCGCGCACTCGCGGAACGCATCGAACACGTCGGCCGGGCCGCCACCGCGGACCGGCATGCCCCGGATTTCGTCCGCGCGATCTTCGACCACGCCCTCGGTCAGCTGTCGGCCGAGGCGAAGTGGCTGTCCGACTACCGAGCATCGCTCGACACACCACCCCACGACCAGGAAGGTGCGGCACGGATGACCCCGTACGACGTGAAGCGCGAGCACAAGGGGCTGTACGCGCCCAAGAACACCACGTGGGCCGTCGTCGACGTCCCCGAGCAGCAGTTCATCGCCGTCGACGGCGCCGGGGATCCGAACACCTCATCCGCCTACGCCGACGCGGTCGCAGCCCTGTACTCGGTGGCCTACACCCTGAAGTTCGCCGCCAAGCGCACGGACGCCGGCGACTTCGTCGTCGCTCCGCTGGAGGGCCTGTGGTGGGCGGACCGGCCGGAAGTGTTCACCACCCGCGCCAAGGACAGCTGGAACTGGACGATGCTCATCGCCATGCCCCCCTGGATCACGAAGACGATGATCGAGGAGGCCAAGGACACGGCCCTCGCCAAGAAGAAGCTGCCCACGATCTCCGAGGTACGACACCTGACGCTGCACGAAGGACCCAGCGCCCAGGTGCTGCACATCGGCCCCTACGACGACGAGGGGCCCATCCTGCACGAACTCCACCACACCTACTTCGAAGCCAACGGCCTACGGCACGGAGGTCTGCACCACGAGATCTATCTCAGCGACCCACGCAAGACTGCCCCGGAGAAGATGAAGACCGTCCTGCGCCAGCCGGTCCAACCCATCGAGCAGCCCGACAACTCGTAGAATCCCGGCACCGGTTCGTCGGCGAACCACACGCGCACGCCACGAACCGGCACCTCTGGGTGGACCTGAACTCGTAGGCTGCGCCGGACGCGTTCCGACCCCGATCTCGACGCCGGGGTCGGAACGCGCAGGTCCGGAGCGGACGGGCAGTCCCCCCGCGTTCAGGGCCGCGACGACCGGTGATCCCGGTACGGATCACGGCCGGACGCACGGTCGCTGCGGATCAGATCAGACGCAGGTACAGGGAGACGCTGTTGCCGGACGCGTTCCAGGCGAACGTCTTCTTGTTGCCCTTGGGGCAGGCGTTGGCGCTGTTGACCGCCACCGAACCGACGCTGCCGTAGACCTCGGCGCACTTTCCGTCGGCCTTGGTGTCCTTCACGTACCCGTCGACGTAGACCCGGCTGCCCGAACACCAAACGGTCCAGTGGGCCTCGGCGCCGTTGATGTAGACGTTCTTCGTCTCCGGGCAGCGGCCCAGCACGCTCACCTCTTGGGACGGCGCGGCGGGCGCCGCCGAGGCGACGGCCGTCCCGGAGCACGCCGCGAACGCCGCCACCGCGACGAGCCCTGTGATCATGCGTCGTTTCATGGTTTTTCTCCCGTCTGTCATTGGTTTGCAATGGCAGGACGACGCTATCCACGGGGTCGGCCGAGCGCGTCAAACGTGGGGTGTATCCATCCCCACCGCGGTCGTTCTACACCCGCACGTCGATGTACCGCCGTCGTGCCGGCCGCCGGGGATCGGACCTCGATCGCCGGGTTGAACTCGCTTGCAAGGCAACGGACTTGTGGCGTTCTTGCATCCCGAGGCGGATGCGGTTTCCGCACGGGTCCACGCGGCATCGCCGGCGTGGTTCCGCCGTGTGGGCATCCGTCTGCGAGAGTTGGCCCCCTCGCGGCGATATCGGCCGGGGCGCCGCACGCACACGCACAAGGGAGTCGACGTGATACCGACCGAGGCGAACCTCACCGAAGCCGTGTACCGGGCCGCCGGTGCCGCCGTCTCGGACCTGTTCCGGGAATACCCGGAACACGACTTCTACTACTGCGCGTTGGTCACGCCGGGCGAGGTCTTCGGGCCGTCGCTGTCGGCCTGGTCGACCCAGGCCCTGGCCGCCGCGTCGGGCGGATCCGCGACCGAGGCCGACATGTTGCGGTGGTCCTACGCGGACTCGCCCTTCTGCACCTACGGGGAGCGCCACCTCGCCCCGATCCGCAGCCTGTTCGACGCCCGACCGCAGGTCTTCGAACTCCCCGACGACGAGGCGGAGGCCGAGTTCGAACTGCGGCTGCGCGCGATGGTCGCGGCCATGGCCCGCCTCGACGCCGAAGGACTCTTCGGCCACGGCGAGCAACGCCTGTCCATCGTCGCCGTCGTCGAGATCCCCGGCGACGAGGTCGAAAACGCCGCCCGCGCCTGCGCCCTGAATCCTCCGGCGGCCGTCGCCGCATATGTGGCCGAGAACTCGCCCGCATCACCACTCTGAAGCTCCCGGCCCTCCTCCCGCCGGAGCAAAACGACGACCCGCGAAGTCGTCGGAGGTGGTACGACGACCGTGCAACGGGGGTCCTTCGTCGCGCCCACCGGGCCGAATGGCCCTGCCCGTCGCCGGTGGCCGGGAGCAGATTCGGGCGGGTGAGCCGGCGAAGAAAGACGGCCTTGCCGGCCGTCCGCCGCAGAACAATCCCACAGATCGGTGAACGACCGTGCCCCACACGCCCCCGGCCCCGACCTCGTCGGCGAGGCACCCCGCTCTCGTGCGCGGACTGACCCGCGAACAGGTGCGCGAGCGGCTCGCCGAACACGGCCCCAACGTCGTTCGACAGGCGCGACGGACTCCGGTGTGGACGCGCGTGACGGCCCAATTGCGCGATCCGCTGATCCTGGTGCTCCTGGCCGCCGCCGTCCTGACCGCGCTGACCGGGGATCCGGCCGACACGGCCGTCATCCTCTTCGTCGTCGCGGTCAACACCCTGGTCGGCGTCGTTCAGGAGATCCGCGCCGACCGGGCCGTCACGGCCCTGTCGGACCTGTCGGTGCCGACCGTGCGGGTGGTGCGCGAGGGGACCGAAGGCGAGGTGGCCGCCGCGGATCTGGTCCCCGGCGACATCGTCCGGCTGGACGAGGGCGACATCGTGCCCGCCGACGCCGTCCTGTACGAGGCGTCGGGCCTGCTCGTCGACGAGGCCGCCCTGACCGGTGAATCGGTGCCGGTGGACAAGTCCGCGCTCGATCCGGCCGGTGAGACCACCGCCGACAACGTGCTCCAGGCCGGCACGGTGATCATGCGCGGCCGAGCGCTGGCCGAGGTCACGGCAACCGGCGCACGCGGTGCCCTCGGGCGAATCTCCGCCCTGATGCAGGAGCGCCCCGGCCCGACCCCGTTGCAGCGCAGACTCGCCCACCTGGGACGGGTACTCGCCGCCGTGGTCGTCGGGCTGTGCCTGCTCGTCTTCGTCCTGGGGCTGATCCGGGGGGAGCCGACCGAGTCGATGGCGGTCACCGCGATCAGTCTGGCGGTCGCCGCGGTCCCCGAATCGTTGCCCGCGGTGGTCACCCTGGGACTGGCCCTGGGCGCCCGGCGGATGGCGACACGGGGTGCCATCGTGCGCAACCTGCCCGCCGTCGAGACGCTCGGGTCCGTCACGGTGCTCGCCACGGACAAGACCGGCACGCTGACCGAGGGCCGCATGGTCGCCGAACGAGTGTGGACCGCCCGGACGACGGCCGAACTCACCGGTACGGGCTACGCGCCCGATGGCCGGGTGCTCGTCGACGGGCGACCACTCGACGAAGGTTCCATTCCGGACATCCGCGAGTTGCTCGTCGCGGCGTCGCTGTGCAACGACGCCACTCTCGTACCCCCGGGAACCGACCCCGAGTGGTCGGCGCTCGGGGATCCGACCGAGGCGGCCCTGCTCGCCGCCGCCGGCAAGGTCGGGATCGACTTCGCCATGCTGCGCGAGGAGCACCCTCGGGTGGCGGAGGCTCCCTTCGACAGCGACCGCAAACGTATGACCACCGTGCACCGCGAGCACGACGGCCGCCTACGAGCCGTCCTCAAGGGCGCCCCGGAGGTCGTGCTGAGTGCGCGCTTCGTCACCGCCGACCCCGACCACCTGCACGCCGCGCGCTACGAGGCCGATCTCCTGGCGGCCGACGGATACCGGGTCCTGGCCGTCGCGACCCGCCGCCTGGACGCCGTACCCGAGCGCACGGAGGCCGCGGAGGAGGGCATGTCCCTGCTCGGTCTGATCGCCATCAGCGATCCGCCTCGGGAGGCCGCCCGCGCCACCATCGCCGCATGCCACGACGCCGGTGTCACGCCCGTGATGATCACCGGCGATCACCCGTCCACCGCACGGGCCGTCGCCACTCGTCTGGGCATCCTGCGCGACGGCGACACCACCGTCCTGACCGGCGCCGACCTGAGCAACGACCCCGAACGGGACCCGACCACCGCACGGGTGTTCGCCCGAACGACCCCGGAGCAGAAACTGACGATCATCCGGGCCTGGCAGGCCCGGGGCGATGTCACGGCGATGACCGGAGACGGTGTCAACGACGGGCCCGCCCTGCGCCGCGCCGACATCGGGGTCGCCATGGGTGGACGCGGCACGGAGGTGGCCCGCCAAGCGGCGGATCTGGTCCTGGCCGACGACGAGATCGGGACCGTCGTCGTCGCGGTGGAGGAGGGCAGGCGCGTCTACGACAACATCCGCCGCTTCCTCGTCTACGGCCTGTCCGGGGGCGCCGCCGAGATCGCCGTGATGATGCTCGGACCGCTCCTGGGACTGCCCCTGCCACTGCTCGCCGCCCAGATCCTGTGGATCAACCTGCTCACCCACGGCCTGACCGGCGTCGCCCTCGGCGCCGAACCCGCCGGTCCCGGCACCATGCGGCGCGCACCCCGCCCACCCGAGCAGAGCATTCTCGGCGACGGCCTGTGGCAGCGGATCCTGCGACTGGGCCTGTGCGTCACCGCGGTCAGCCTTGCCGCCGGGACGTGGAGCGACCAGACCGGGCGAGCCTGGCAGAGCCTGCTTTTCCTGACCCTGCTCGGCGCGCAACTCGGTGTCGTCACGGGCCTGCGGACCCGGCTGCTCACCCGCGCCAACCCGTTCCTGCCGATCACGGTCCTCGCCTCCGCCGCCCTGGGCCTGGCCGGGGTGTACGTGCCGATGCTGCGGGACCTGCTGGGCACGCACGCCCTCCCGCCCGGGGACCTCCTGATCCCGCTCGCGGGCGCCGTACTCGGCTTCCTCGCCGCCCGCGCCGACCGATGGATCGCGGCGCGTGGGGCGCGAGCTCGCGGATAGCACCGGGTCGCGGGTACGGCTCACGGCCACGACGACGCCCCACCGGCCACGCCGTCCGCCGGCGTGGTGTCCCGGATGCGGATTGCTCGACGCACGACTGGGGTGGTGGCACCTCCCGGTCTGCGGCATCGACCCGTGTGGCCCCCGCCCGTAGGGCCGTTCGGCCCTTCACCCGACATGGGATGAAGCGCGAGCGTGTGGGCAGAGCGGAACCACGACGACGGACGAGAGGACGAACGATGACGATGGCCACGACTCCCGAGGCACCGGATCTGACGATGGTCGACGCGTGGTGGCGGGCGGCGAACTATCTCGCCGTGGGACAGATCTATCTGCGCGAGAATCCGCTGCTCGCCGAGCCGTTGCGGCCCGGGCACATCAAGCCGCGGCTGCTCGGGCACTGGGGCACCTCGCCCGGCCTGAACCTGATCTACGCGCACCTGAACCGGGTGATCCGCGAACGCGGCACCCACGCCATCCACGTGACCGGCCCCGGACACGGCGGCCCCTCCGCGCTCGCCGCGTCGTGGCTGGACGGCACCTACAGCGAGCGGCACCCGAACGTCCCCCGGGACGCGGCCGGCATGGCCACCCTGTTCCGGCAGTTCTCCCAGCCCGGCGGCGTGCCCAGCCACATCGCCCCCGGCGTACCCGGCTCGATCCACGAGGGCGGCGAACTCGGGTACAGCCTCTCGCACGCGTTCGGCGCCGCCTTCGACAACCCCGACCTGGTCGTCGCGTGCGTGATCGGCGACGGCGAGGCCGAGACCGGGCCACTGGCCGCGTCGTGGCACGGGAACAAGTTCCTCAGCCCCCGCACCGACGGCGCGGTCCTGCCGATCCTGCACCTCAACGGCTGGAAGATCGCCAACCCGACGCTGCTCGCCCGCATGCCGCGCGCCGAACTCGACGCGCTGCTCACCGGGTACGGCTGGCGCCCCATCCACATCGAGGGCGACGAACCCGCCCGCGTACACGCCCGGTTCGCCGCCGCCCTGGAAGAAGCCCTCGACGAGATCACGCACCTCAAGGCGACCGCGCACACCCGCCCCCGATGGCCGATGCTCGTGCTGCGCACCCCCAAGGGCTGGACCGGCCCGCACACCGTCGACGACACCCCCGTCGAGGGCACCTGGCGCTCCCACCAGGTCCCCCTCGCCGGCGTGCGCGAGAACCCGGAACATCTGGCCCTGCTCGACGCGTGGATGCGGTCCTACCGCCCCGACGAACTCTTCGACACCGACGGGCACCCCACCCCGATCGTGCTCGCCAACGTCCCCACCGGCGACACCCGACTCGGTGCGGTGCCCGAGGCCAACGGCGGCGCTCTGCTGCGCGAGTTGCCGATGCCGGACCTGCACGACTTCGCGGTCAAGGTCTCCGAGCCCGGCGCGTCCTCCTCTGAACCCACGCGTGCGCTGGGCGAGTTGCTGCGCGAGGTCTTCGCCCGGACGGCAACCCGCCGCGATTTCCGCCTGTTCGGCCCGGACGAGACCGAGTCCAACCGCCTCGGCGCCGTCTACCAGGCCACCGCCAAGGCGTGGCAGGAGCCGGTCACCGATCTCGACACCCACCTGGCCCCGGACGGGCGCGTGGTGGAGATCCTGTCCGAACACACCTGCCAGGGCATGCTGGAGGGCTACCTCCTCACCGGCCGACACGGCGTGTTCTCCTGCTACGAGGCATTCACCCACATCGTGTCCTCGATGTTCAACCAACACGCCAAGTGGCTGCACGCCTGCCGCGAGATCGACTGGCGCCCACCCATCGCCTCCCTCAACTACCTGCTCACCTCCCACGTCTGGCGTCAGGACCAGAACGGCTTCTCCCACCAGGACCCCGGCTTCGTCGACAACGTCATCAACAAGCGCCCCGAGGTCGTCCGCGTCTACCTGCCCCCGGACACCAACACCCTTCTGTCGGTGGGCGATCACGCCCTGCGCAGCCGCGGCCTGGTCAACGTGATCGTCGCCGGCAAGACGCCGACCCCCGACTGGCTCACCATGGACGAGGCGGTCCTGCACTGCACGCGCGGCGCCGGGATCTGGGAGTGGGCCTCCAACGACGACGGCGACCCCGAGGTCGTCCTGGCCTGCGCCGGCGACGTGCCCACCCTGGAAACCCTCGCCGCCGTCGACCTGATCCGCCGTCACCTGCCCGAACTGCGCGTGCGCGTGGTCAACATCGTCGACCTGATGCGGCTGGTCCCCGAGACGGAGCATCCGCACGGCATGCCCGACCGGGAATACGACGCGTTGTTCGGCACCGACGTCCCGGTGATCTTCGCCTACCACGGCTACCCGTGGCTGATCCACCGCCTCGCCTACCGCCGGCACAACCACGCCCACCTGCACGTGCGCGGCTACAAGGAGTACGGCACCACGACGACCCCGTTCGACATGGTCGTGCTCAACGACATGGACCGCTACCAGCGGGTGATCGACGTCATCGACCGCGTCCCCGGCCTGGGCACCCGCGCCGCGACGGTACGCCAGAGCATGGTCGACGCCCGCACCCGACACCACGCCTGGATCCTCGAACACGGCGAGGACATGCCGGAGGTACGCGACTGGACCTGGTCGACGGACATCCGCAAGCCGCGGCACTGAGTCGAACCGGGCCCGCGAAGTGACCGCACCACCCGAACCGGGTCGCGCGACCGGACACTTCGCGGGCCCCTCCATGAGCCGCCCCGCACCGAGACCAAGGAGAAACCCCGCCATGAGCAGCCGCGCCGCCACCGCCTTACCCGCCCTCACCGCGGACCCCGGTCCGTCCGACATCGGCGCCGCGGTGGACACCCTCGTCGCCGACGCCGCCAAAGCCCTGGCCGCCTACGACGCGTTCACCCAGGAGCAGATCGACCACATCGTCAAGAAGGCGTCCGTCGCCGCCCTGGACCAGCACACCCGACTGGCCCGCGAGGCGGTGGACGAGACCGGGCGGGGCGTCTTCGAGGACAAGGCGGCGAAGAACATGTTCGCCTGCGAGTACACCACCGACAGCATGCGCGATCTCAAGACCGTCGGCGTGGTGGCCCGGGACGAGATCACCGGCATGGTCGAGGTCGCCGAACCCGTCGGGGTCGTATGCGCGGTCACCCCGGTGACCAACCCGACGGCCACCGTGATCTTCAAGGCGTTGATCGCTCTCAAGAGCCGCAACCCGGTCGTCTTCGCCTTCCACCCCTCCGCCCAGCGCTGCAGCGCCTCGGCCGCCCGGGTGGTGCGTGACGCGGCCGTGGCCGCAGGCGCGCCCGAGCACTGCGTGCAGTGGATCGAGACGCCCTCGATCGAGGCGACCACCGCGCTGATGCGGCATCCCGGGGTCGCACTGATCCTGGCGACCGGCGGGGAGGGCATGGTCAAGGCCGCCTATTCCGCGGGCAAGCCGGCCCTGGGCGTGGGCGCCGGCAACGTACCCGCCTACATCGACCGCGACGTGGACCTGCGCCGCGCGGTCAACGACGTGGTGCTGTCCAAGGCGTTCGACAACGGCATGATCTGCGCCTCCGAGCAGGCCGTCGTGCTGCACACCGACATCCACGACGCGGCCCTGTCCCGATTCGCCGCCCTGGGCGCCCACTTGGCCACCGACGACGAGAAGACCAGGCTGGAGACCTACCTCTTCGGCGCGAGCGGAAGCGGTGGCACCGGCCCCGGCCGCGAACCCCGGGTCAATCCCGCGGCGGTGGGGCAGAGCCCGGCGTGGATCGCCGCCCAGGCGGGCTTCACCGTACCCCCGGACACCACCGTGATCCTGGCCCGCGCCGACCGGGTGGGGCCGCAGGAGCCGCTGACCCGCGAGAAGTTGTGCCCGGTCCTGGCCGTGCTGCGCGCCGACTCGCGCGCACACGGCTTCGCGCTCGCCGCCGACATGGTCGCCTTCCACGGCATGGGACACAGCGCCGTCGTGCACACCGAGGATCCCGTCGTCGCCGAGGACTACGGGCGACACATGAAGACCGCCCGCATCATCGTCAACGCGCCCTCCTCCCAGGGTGCGATCGGCGGCATCTACACCGGCCTGCTGCCCTCGCTGACCCTGGGCTGCGGCTCCTGGGGCGGCACCTCGACCTCCAACAACGTCTCGGCGGTCAACCTGTTGAACGTCAAGCGCGTGAGCACCCGCCGCAACAACATGCAGTGGTTCAAGATCCCGCCCAGGATCTACTTCGAACCCCACGCGATCCGCTACCTGGCGGACATGCCGCACGTCCACCGGGTGACCATCGTCACCGACGCGACCATGACCCGCCTCGGCTACGTCGACCGGGTCCGGCACGTACTGCACTCGCGCGAGCTGCCGGTCACCATACAGATCATCGACGACGTGCTGCCCGAGCCCAGCATCGACTCGGTACGGCGCGGCGCCGACCTCATGCGCACCTTCCGGCCCGACACCATCCTCGCCCTCGGCGGCGGCTCCCCCATGGACGCGGCCAAGGTCATGTGGCTGCTGTACGAACAGCCCGACGTCGACTTCGCCGACATGCGACAGAAGTTCCTCGACATCCGCAAGCGCGCCTTCCGCTTCCCCGTCCTGGGCGAAAAGGCCCGGCTGGTGTGCGTACCGACCACGTCCGGCACCGGTGCCGAGGTCACCCCGTTCGCCGTGATCACCGACTCCGCGACCGGCAAGAAGTACCCGTTGGCCGACTACGCCCTCACCCCGAGCGTGGCCATCGTGGACCCGCTGCTGGCCGCGGAACTGCCGCCCGCCCTGGCCGCCGACAGCGGCATGGACACCCTCACCCACGCGATCGAGGCGTACGTCTCGGTCTACGCCAACGACTTCACCGACGGCCTCGCCCTGCACGCCATCCGGCTCGTGTTCGACAACCTCGAACGCGCGGTCAACGACCGGCAGGCCAACCCCGAGGCGCGCGAGAAGATGCACAACGCCGGCACCATCGCGGGCATGGCCTTCGGCAACGCCTTCCTCGGCATCGTCCACGCCATGTCCCACACTCTGGGCGCCACCTTCCACGTGGCCCACGGCCGCACCAACGCCGTCCTGCTGCCGCACGTCATCCGCTACAACGGCGGTCCTCCCGGCAAGCTCGCCGGCTGGCCCAAGTACGAGCACTACCGGGCGCCCGAGCGCTTCGCCGACATCGCCCGAATCCTCGACCTTCCCGCCGCGACCCCGGCCGAAGGCGTACGGTCCCTGGCCGGCGCGGTCGAACGACTCAGGGAACGTGTCGGCATCGAACCGTCGTTCCAGGCCCTGGGCATCGACGAGAAGACATTCCTGGACGCACTCCCCCGCCAGGCACTCAACGCCTACGAGGACCAATGCGCCCCGGCCAACCCGCGGATGGCAATGCTCGACGACATGACCACCCTCATGCGCAACGCCTACTACGGCACGGCCCCTACCCCCGCGTCGTAGGCAACCCCGGCGGCATTCGGCAGGGTCGATCGGCCCTGCCGGGTGGGCCGATCCGCTCCGACGTTCGCCGAACATTCGACGCACAACGGAAACGGAAACGGTTCGGCATCACGGACCCCCGGAGCCGGCCGGTCCGTCGGCGACCGAGGTATCGGCACAGCGCTACGCCCGGGGCGAGATCTACACCGAGGAGTACCGCGAGCGCCTGGCGGTCCTGACCACCGGCTCGCACACGCCGCGCGGCGACAAGGGTCGTGGCCGCGGCGAATCGGATACACGGGGCGGATGGACGTGGCCTCGCGGCGCGGCGGCGTGCCGGCCGGCGGCGCCGCCGAGGTCCTGGTCGCCCGCGCACGCGACGCCCGGTTGCTCGTACTGGGCACCAGCGGCATCGAATGCCCCACGATCCCCGGCCCCACCGGGCTGTACCGCCTGCGCCACAGCGCCACCCCGGTGGTGTTGGTCCCGGCGCCGGAGCCCTGATCCCGCACAATCACCCGACCGCCCGACCGCCCGAGCCTGACGTCCAGGCTCGGGCGGTCGGTCGTTCACGGCGTCCCCGGGGTCCGTCACCGTCGCACCGGGCCCGGGCGCAGCCGGCGTCCGGTGACGCGGCCCGGGTGGATCCGGAACCACAGTTCGCCGCGGCGGGCGGGCCAGGCGCCGCCGCCCGCTTCGGCGAGCCCGGCGATCTCGACGGGGTCGGTGACGGGTTCGACCACGCCGATGACCAGGACGCTCCAGCCCAGTCGGGCGTAGCGGTCCACGTCGTCCACCTCGAAGGCCGTCGTTCCCCGGACGTGGGCGAGCGGGGAGTCGGGGCGGGTGGTGAAGACGATCTCCCTTCCGTCGAGCACGTAGTTGACGGGCAGTACGAACGGTGTGTGGTCCAGGCCGCCGGCGAGCCGGCCGACCTCGTGGCCGGCCAGGCGTGCGTAGCACTCCTTCTCGCTCATCGCGATCAGGCTGCGGGTGTCGGGTACGGCGGGCTCCGGCGGATCGAAGGCACCCGATACGAGGGCGGCGACGCTGGTTTTCAGCGCCACGGCCAGGCCGCCGAGGGCGGCGCGGGACAGCGGGGCGTCTCCGGCCTCGAGTTCCACGAGCCACTTCGGGGGCAGGCCGGCCCGGGCACAGACCTGTGCCCGGGTCAGGCCCAGTTGCTCGCGCCGGCGTCGGATGTTGCGGGGTATGTCGACCATGTCGGGAAGGCGGGTGCCGGCCGTCTCGTTGTCCATGGGATGCTCCTTCGCGACGGGGCCGTCGTGTCGACGCGAACGGTCCTCGGTGTTGCTCAGTCGGAGTCGGGTCGGGCGGGTCCGGGCTCGGTCCGCTCGATCGCGGCTCGGGCGGCCTCCAGGCGGGCGCCGGGGAGGCGGTACGGCGAGCAGGAGACGTAGTCGATGCCGCACTCGTCGAAGAAGTGGATCGAGTCGGGGTCGCCTCCGTGTTCTCCGCATACGCCGATGCGCAGGTTCGGTTGCGTGGCGCGGCCCAGGTCGACGCCGGTGCGCACCAGGCGGCCGACGCCGTCGCGGTCGATGGTCTCGAACGGGGAGACGGGCAGGATGCCGCGTTCGAGGTAGGCGGTGAGGAAGGACGCCTCGGCGTCGTCGCGGGACAGGCCCCAGGTGGTCTGGGTCAGGTCGTTGGTGCCGAAGGAGAAGAAGTCGGCCGAGCGGGCGATCTCGTCGGCGGTCAGCGCGGCCCTGGGCAGTTCGATCATGGTGCCGATCGGGCAGCGCACGTCGACTCCGGTGCGTTCGCGGACCTCGGCGAGCACCCGTTCCACCTCGGTGCGCGCGATGCGCAGTTCGGCCGCGGTGGCCACGAGCGGGATCATGATCTCCGCGCGCGGATCGCCGCCGGCCCGCACGCGGGCGACGACCGCCTCGGCGATCGCGCGGACCTGGGTGGCGATCAGGCCCGGTACGGCGAGCGCCAGGCGCACCCCGCGCAGGCCCAGCATGGGGTTCTCCTCGTGGAGCAGTTCGCCGGCTTCGTACAGGCGCAGGTCGCGTGGGTCGGGTCGTTGTCCGAGGGCGTGTGCGCGGGCGATGCGCACGGCCGATTCGGTGTGGTCGGGCAGGAATTCGTGCAGGGGCGGGTCGATCAGGCGGATGGTGACCGGCAGTGCGTCCATGGCGGCGAGGATGCCGATGAAGTCGTCGCGTTGGAGCGGGAGAAGGGCTTCCAGGGCGGTGTCGCGTTCGTCGTCGGTGCGGGCGAGGATCATGTCCTCGATCAGGCGGCGGCGATCGCCCAGGAACATGTGTTCGGTGCGGCACAGGCCGATGCCGTGTGCTCCGTAGCGGCGGGCGCGGGCCGCGTCCTCGGGGGTGTCCGCGTTGGCCAGGACGTCCATCCGGCGGATCTGGTCGGCGTGTTCGAGGCAGCGGGCGACGGCGTCGACGATGCCGTCCGACCGGGTTCCGGTCTCCAGGTAGTGGGTGACCGGGGAGGCGACGAGCGGCAGCGCGCCGAGGTGCACGGTGCCGGCGGTGCCGTCGACGGAGACGACGGTGCCCTCCTCGACCACGGTGCCGTCGGCGGTGGTGAATCGGCGCTGTTCGGGGTCGATGTCGAGGTCGGCGGCACCGCACACGCACACCTTGCCCATGCCGCGGGCGACCACCGCCGCATGGCTGGTCTTGCCGCCCCGGCCGGTGAGGACCGCTTCGGCGGCGATCATGCCGGGCAGGTCGTCGGGGCTGGTCTCGTGGCGGACCAGCACCACGTGTTCGCCGTCCTCGGCCCGGCGCACCGCTTCGGCCACGTCGAAGACGACGGCGCCGACCGCGGCTCCGGGCGAGGCCGGCACGCCGTGCGCGAGGGCCGGGGTGTCGGGGTCGGCGTCGAAGCGCGGGAAGGTGAGGTGGTCGAGTTGCCCGGCGCCGACCCGGGACAGGGCCTCGGGCCAGGTGATCACGCCCTCGTCCACGAGCGCGCAGGCGATCCGGAACGCGGCTTCGGGGGTGCGTTTGCCCACCCGGGTCTGCAACACCCACAGCCGGCCGCGCTCCACAGTGAACTCGACGTCGCACAGGTCGCGGTAGTGCGCCTCCAGGAGGGCCAGGTACGTGCGCAGTCGGCCGTACGAATCCGGGTCCAGGCGCTCCAACTCGTCGAGCGCGAGGGCGTCGCGCACGCCGGAGACCACGTCCTCGCCCTGCGCGTCGGGCAGGTAGTCGCCGTAGACGCCGGGGCGGCCGGTACCCGGGTCGCGGGTGAACGCGACGCCGGAGCCGGAGTCGGGCCCCAGGTTGCCGAAGACCATGGCCTGGATGTTCACGGCGGTGCCGAGGTCGTCCGGGATGTGCTCGCGGCGACGGTAGACCGCGGCGCGTTCGCCGTTCCACGACTCGAACACCGCCACCACCGCGCGCCGCAGCTGCTCGCGCGGATCCTGCGGGAACTCATCGCCGGTCGCGTCGTGGATGATTCCCTGGAACTCCCGGACGGTTTCCGCGAGTTGACGAGCATCCAGGCCCAGGTCGTCCCCGGCCCCGACCTCTCGCCGGCGCCGGGTCAACACGTCCTCGAAGCGAACGGCGTCGATACCGAGGACGGTGGTGCCGTACATCTGGACCAGGCGCCGGTAGGAGTCCCGGGCGAAGCGCTCGCGGCCGGTGGCCTTGGCGAGGCCGAGCACCGAGGCGTCGTTGAGTCCGACGTCGAGGATCGTGTCCATCATCCCGGGCATGGAGAAGCGCGCACCCGAGCGCACCGACACCAGCAGCGGGTCGTCGGCGTCGCCCAGTCGCCGCCCCATGGCCTGCTCCAGACGGGCGAGGTGGGCGTCGATCTCCTCCTCCAGACCCTCCGGCAGGCGCCCGGTGCGCAGGAAGGCCCGGCACGCGTCCGTGCCGATCGTGAACCCCGGCGGCACCGGCAGTCCGAGCCGGGTCATCTCGGCGAGGTTCGCGCCCTTGCCGCCGAGCAACGCGGCCTGTTCCCTGGAGCCTTCGGTGAAGTCGTACACGTACGCGGTGGTCATGGCCGGCCGGCCTTCCTGCGAGGTCGTGTGACGTGGCGGGTCACAGACGGGTGGCGACGTACTCGGTCAGGTCGAGCAGGCGGTTGGTGTAGCCCCATTCGTTGTCGTACCAGCCGAAAACCTTCACCAAGTCGCCGTTGACCTGGGTGAGTTCGGCGTCGACGACACACGAGTGCGGGTCGCCGATCACATCCCGGGAGACGATCGGCACGTGCGAGACGCGCAGGATGCCGCTCAGCGGGCCCTCCGCCGCCGCCTCGAACGCGGCGTTGACGCCCGCGGCGTCGGACGGGCGGCGCAGGATCAGGGTCAGGTCGGTGAGCGAGCCGTCCTCGACGGGTACCCGGACCGAGATGCCGTCCAGGGCGCCGGCCAGTTCGGGCAGGACCAAGCCCACCGAGCGGGCCGCGCCGGTGCTGGTGGGGATCATGCTCAGTGCGGCGGAGCGGGCCCGACGCAGGTCCTTGTGGGGTGCGTCGAGCAGGGACTGGTCGTTGGTGTAGCCGTGGATGGTGGTCATCAGGCCGCGGTCGATGCCGAAGGCGTCGTGCAGGACCTTGACCATCGGCACGACACAGTTGGTGGTGCAGGAGGCGGCCGAGACGACGTGGTCGGTGTCCGGGTCGTAGTCGCCCTCGTTGACGCCCATCACGATCGTGGCGTCCACGCCGCGACCGGGCGCCGAGAGCAGCACCTTGGCGGCGCCGGACTTCAAATGTGCCCCGGCGTCCTCGCGGGTACGGAAGAGCCCGGTGGCCTCGATCACGACGTCGACGCCGTGTGTGTCCCACGCCAGGGCGGCCGGGTCCCGGTGGGCGGTGACGGCGATCGGGACGCCGTCGACGAGGATCGTGTCGCCGTCGGCCTCGACCGCGCGGGCGAGGGTGCCGTAGGTGGAGTCGTACTTCAGCAGGTGCGCAAGCGTGGCGGCCGGGGCGATGTCGTTGATCGCCACCACCTGCACGGGCGTCGTGCCGGCGTCGGCGCGGCCCAGAGCGGCCCGCAGGTAGTTGCGGCCGATCCGGCCGAAGCCGTTGATTCCCACTCGGACGGTCATCGCGGGATCCTCCTCGGATCTCGTGGAACGCGGCTGGAACGGGGTGGTGTTCAAGTGCGGAAGAGGGCGACCTTGAGCGCGCCGGTCTCCCCCGCGCGGGAGAAGACGTCGTAGGCGGTCGGCATCTCTTCGAGGCCGAACCGGTGGGTGACCAGTCCTTCCGTGCCGAGTCGACCCTCGGCGAGCAGGTCCAGGAGCAGCGGTGTGCTGGTGGTGTCCACCAGGCCGGTGGTGATGGTGAGGTCGCGGATCCACAGGTCTTCGAGGTGCAGGGTGGCGGGCCGGCCGTGCACGCCGACGTTGGCGACGTGGCCGCCCGCGCGGACCAGGCGGGTGCACAGTTCGAAGGACTCGGGCACGCCGACGGCCTCGATGGCCACATGTGCCCCCTGCCCGTCCGTGGTGAGCGCGCACAGAGCGTCGAGCGTGGCCTCGGGGACGTCGAGCACGACATCGGCACCGAACGCCTTCGCCGCGTCTCGACGTGCGGACGAGGGGTCCACGGCGACGATGCGCGAGGGGGTGAAGAGCCGGGCGGTGGCGATGGCGGCCAGGCCGATGGGGCCGGCTCCGACGATGACCACGGTGTCGCCGGGGGACACCCGCCCGTTGTGCACGCCGACCTCGTACGAGGTGGGAAGGATGTCGGCGAGCATCAGGGCCTGCTCGTCGCCGACGTCGTCCGGGAGTCGGTACAGGGAGGTGTCCGCGAACGGCACGCGCACGTACTCGGCCTGGGTCCCGTCGATCAGGTGACCCAGTACCCAGCCGCCGCCCCCCGAGCACTGTCCGTAGGCACCGGTACGGCAGTTGCGGCAGCGCCCACACGAGGAGATGCACGACACGAGCACCCGGTCGCCGCGGACGAACCCCCGCACACCGGTGCCGACTTCGGTGATCGTGCCGACGGCTTCGTGCCCAAGGATCCGGCCTGCGGCCACCTCGGGCACGTCGCCCTTGAGGATGTGCAGGTCGGTGCCGCAGATGGTGACGGCGTCCACGCGAACCACCGCGTCCTGAGGGTCGCGAACGGTGGGCGTGGGCACCTCCTCCCAGCGGTGAAGTCCGGTGCCGTGGTAGGTCAGGGCCTTCATGACGTCCACCTTTCCGAACGTGAGCGGTAACGCTTTCCACCCCAGCGTCACAACGCGCGGACGACCGTCATAGGGCCGAGTGGCCCGACGGAGGGGGCCGACGGACATGACGTTGTCCCGATTGCGGCGCTCGTGGGCGGCGGGTGCTCGACGATCGCGACCGGACGGGCGTCTTTTCGTCGTCGGGTCCACCGGCACGGGAATGGAGTCGACCGGTCCGCGGGATTCGGGCCCAACGGCACGAGCGCGGCCCGCCGCTCACGCGGTGTGCTGGAGTCGTCAACCCCAGAGGAGGGATCCCATGATGAGCAAGGCACTCCTCCGTCGTCCGGGCGTGGTAACCATCCCCGACCTCGTCGACTGGCTCGAAAGCGGCTTCCCGACGTACCAGAGCGGCTGGTCCGGGGCCCAGGGCATGCGCATCGAGGCGTACGTCGATGAGGGCGCCTACGTCGTCCGCGCCGAACTGCCCGGCATCGACCCGGACAAGGACCTCGAACTGACCGTGACCTCCGGCGTCCTCACCATCCACGCCGAACGTGCCGAGGAGAGCGAGGGCAAGCACCACACGGAGTTCCGGTACGGTTCCGCGCGCCGCAGCGTCCGACTCCCGGTCGGCACCAAGGAGAGCGAGATCAAGGCTGCCTACAAGGACGGCATCCTGACCGTCATCGTCCCGCTCCACGAGGACAAGCACGAGAGCCGCAAGATTTCCGTGAGCACCGGCAAGTAGGTGCGTCGGATCACCGGTCGCAGACCTCGTCGAGGTCTGCGACCGGTTCGCGTTTCGGAACTGTCGCGCAGGCAACCGTTCGATTGCCGGTCAACGGGGCAGTCGTACCAGGAACTCGGTACACCCCCGCCGATCGGTCAACGCGACGGTTCCGCCGTGTGCGCCGACGACCGCCTTGACGATGGCCAGGCCCAGTCCGGTCGACCCGGTGGCGCGCGAACGTCCGGGATCGGCGCGGGTGAAGCGGTCGAAGATGTGCGCTCTGGCGGCGATCGGCACGCCGGGTCCGTCGTCCGACACACCCAGTTCGACGTGCGCGGCGTCGGCGCCGAGGCGTACCGTCACCTCGGTTCCGGGCGGGGTGTGGACCCGGGCGTTGGTGAGGAGGTTGGCCACCACCTGCTGGAGGCGGTGTTCGTCACCGGTGACCGTCACCGGCTCGTCGGGCACCTCCAGGACCCAGTGATGTTCGGGGCCGGCCGCGCGGGCATCGCTCGTGGCATCGAGTACCAGGCGGGTGAGGTCCACCGTTTCGTGGACGAGCGGGCGACCGGCGTCCAGTCGGGCGAGCAGCAGCAGATCGTCGACGAGTGCGCTCATGCGCTGCGATTCGGCCTGGATGCGTTCCAGGGAGTGACGGACCTGCGGCGGCATCGGTCCGGGGTGGCGCAGGGCGAGTTCGGCGTGACCGCGTACGCTCGCGACCGGGGTGCGCAATTCGTGACTGGCGTCCGCGGCGAAGTGCCGCAGGCGTTGCTCACTGGCCTGGCGGCGGGCCGGCGCGTCGCCCACGTGCCCCAGCATCCGGTTGAGGGCGATGCCGACCCGGCCGACCTCGGTGCGCGGGTCGGTGTCGGCGATCGGCGCGGGCATCGCCACCTCCCCGCCGGCCAACGGCAGTTCCGCCACGCGGGTCGCGGTATCGACGACCTCGCGCAACGGGCGCAGCGACATTCGCTGTCCGCTCCCGCCCACCCCGCCGGTCTGCGCATCACCGTCAAGGCCACCGGCGCGCACAGCGCGGCGCTCGCGCGGCTGACGCCCGGCACACGCGTGTGGGCCGAGGGCCCGTACGGCGCCTTCACCGCCGCCCGTCGTACCGCCCCCCGGGTGTTGCTGCTCGCCGGTGGTGTGGGGATCACTCCGCTGCGGGCCTTGTTCGAGACCCTTCCCGGGCAGGTGACCTTGATCTATCGGGCCCGGCGACCGCAGGATTTGGCACTGCGCGCCGAACTGGACGCCATCGCCGCGGCCCGGCATGCGCGCGTGCACTACCTCGTCGACACCGCCGCGGAGCCCGGCGCCGTACTCACCGCCCGATCCCTGTCCACGCTGATACCGGACCTGGCCGCCCACGACGTCTACGTGTGCGGCCCGGCCGGAATGATCGACACGGTGATCCCCGCGCTGCGCGCCGCAGGCGTACCGCGACGGCGCATCCACCACGAGTCGTTCGCCCTGTGAATCCGTCCTCTCGGGGGGAGTCGCCCATGCGCCGTATGGTCCTGACCACCGTTTCCACCATTGCGGGTCTCGTCCTGCTGCTGTCCCTCAAACCCCACCACGATCCGCCCGACGGCCCCGCGCTCCGAGGGGCGGGTTCGACAACCGGCTCCTCCGGTCCCTCGACGGCCTCGCCCGCGCCGCAGGGCGTATCGAGCACCCGCAGCGGCACCTTCACCGGCGACACGATCGACACCCGGTACGGGCCGGTCCAGGTCGCCGTCACACTCGTCGACGGCAGGATCACCGATGTACGCGTCCTGCGGGCCCCCGACGGCAACGGTCGCGACCGGCAGATCGCCGCGAAATCGGTGCCGCTCCTGACGCGGGAGGCATTGACGGCGCAAAGCGCCAACATCCACACCGTCTCCGGGGCCACCTACACCAGCGAGGGCTATGCGCAGTCGCTGCAAAGCGCATTGGACCGGGCGAATGGCTGACCGCGCGCCGCACCGCCTCCACCACGTCGAACACGTGATGGGCACCGCGTTCTCGTTCGACATTCGCGACCGACCGACGAGCGGCCTGCGCGAAGCACTGAGCCGCGCGGTGGCCTGGCTGCACCACGTGGACGAGGTCTTCTCCACCTATCGCCCCGACAGCGCGATCAGCCGCCTCGACCGAGGCGAGATCCCCCTCGCCGACTGCCCTCCGGAAGTCACTGCGGTGCTCGACCTGTGCGCCGAGGTGAGCGATCTGAGCGGCGGCTGGTTCAGTGCCAGACCGGCGGGCCGGCTCGATCCTTCCGGGCTCGTCAAAGGCTGGGCGATCGAGCGCGCCATCCACCTGCTCACCGACGCCGGGGCTCGGAACACGTGCATCAACGGAGGAGGCGACATACGCGTACGGGGCGAGCCCGAACCCGGCGAACCCTGGCGCATCGGCATCGTCCACCCGCTGCGAAACGCCGAACTGTGCACCCTCGTCCAGGGACGGGAATTCGCGGTCGCCACCTCGGGCACGGCCGAACGCGGCCATCACATCCTCGATCCACACACCGGCCTCGCCGCCCGAGGGCCGGCCTCGATCACCGTGATCGGCGCCGACCTCACCCGTGTCGACGCCTACGCGACCGCCGCCTTCGCGATGGGCGACACCGCGCGCGCGTGGATCGAACGCCTTCACGGCTACGAGGCGCTCGCAGTCGTCACGACCGGCACCGCCGGCCGGCCCGTCCCCGTGACGGGTCAGGCGGATGCCCGGTGCGGCAGGGTGCCGGCGAAGACCGCGGCCTGGACGCGGCGTTCGAAGCCGAGTTTGTGCAGCATCGTGGAGACGTAGTTCTTGACGGTCTTCTCCGCCAGGTGCAGGCGCTCGGCGATCTGGCGGTTGGTCAGGCCCTCGGCGACCAGGTCGAAGATCCGGCGTTCCTGGTCGGAGAGGGACGCCACGCGCGGGTCCTCGCGTGTTCCGGTGCGGACGCGGTCGAGGACCTTCGTGGTGATGGCCGGATCCAGGAGCGAGCGGCCGGCGGCGACCTCTCGGACCGCGCGCACCAGGTCGGCGCCGCGGATCTGTTTGAGGACGTATCCCGCGGCGCCGGCCATGATCGCGGAGAACAGCGCGTCCTCGTCGTCGTACGAGGTCAGGATCAGCGCGTTGATCTCGGGGAAGGACGACCGCACCGCGCGGCACACGTCGACTCCGCTGCCGTCGGGCAGCCGCCCGTCCAGGACGGCGACGTCGGGGCGCAGGGCCGGTATTCGTCGCATGGCTTCGAGGGCGGACGCCGATTCGCCGACGATCTCGATGTCCGCCTCGGCTCCGAGCAGGTCGGCCAGGCCGCGACGGACGATCTCGTGGTCGTCGAGGAGGAACACTCTGATCGTGGCGGGCGAATCCGCGTTCGACGCCGTCGGCGCGAGCGTACGGGTGGCGCCGGAGAGGCGGGGCGGGCGCGCTCCGGCGACGGCTTCGGTGGTGGTCCCGGTTTCCATGGTCTGCTCCCCGAGGGTGACGGACGCGTTCGCCCGGTCGGGTCGAAGCGATGATCAGTCTCGGGGCGTGCGGGATCATCGGAACAGGGCCGGTGGTCCCGGGACCATCAGGGCCGGGTGGCCCCCGCCCCCACGGGCGCCGCGGACGATGCGCGGACGACCGCGGGATCGATCGGGCCTCGGCGGGGCGCGGCCGGGCCCACGAAACGGCAGGCGATCGTGCGGTCGAGTCCCACCAGGCGGATGACACGGGCGGGTTGACCGCGGACCCCGGTCAGGACCAGCGTGGTGTGGGCGCGGGCGCACTGGCGCCGAAGCCGTAGGAACAGGTTGATGCCGGAGGTGTCGCAGAACACGAGCGCGCCCAGATCCAACCGGAGTTCGTCGGGGCCGGTTCGGGCGAGGGCGACCAGGCTCGGTTCGATGCTCGCCGCGCTGTCCAGGTCCAGTTCGCCGCGCACCTCCACGGTGAGGTGAGTGGCGGAAGACGCCGTACCACGGTGTCCGGTCGGGGTCGTCGCGATGGTGATCACTGCGCGTCTCGCTTCCTGGGCTGTCGGTTTCCGCCGGCGCGGCTGCGCGCTCAGTTCAGTGGCAGCGCCGGCCGGGTGCCCAGAGGCGGACGGCTCCCGGACGGGGCCGAAGGTCCCGTCCGGGCTCGTCGACATGTGGGCCCGTGCGCCGGCCCGCCGCAGTGGTCAAGCGGCGTGTCCGTGGGGCTTCGAGGGACTCTGCGGTGGGGCGGGCTGCTCGATGGACGTCACGGGGGCGGCAGCCGCCTGCTCGCCGTACTCGCCGCGGTCGCGCTTGAGGTGGATGTAGACGGGGATTCCGAGGAGCACGGCGAACAGTCCGTAGTAGACGGTCTGGTAGCCGCTGCCCTGGATCGACCAGTAGGAGAACGCCAACGCGGTGCCCGCCACCAGCACGTCCCGGACGAAGCGGCCCCGGCTCCCCCGGCGGGCGTGCGTGAGCAGCCAGTACAGCTGGGCGGCGGCGGAGAACAGGTAGGGGATCGCCGCGGTCAGCACGCTCAGCAGCACGATGCTGGTGAAGACGTTGTCGAAGCTGGTGTAGGCGGCGACCGTGATCAGCGAGGCGAGGACGGTGGCGGCGAGGATGCCGAAGACCGGGGTGTCGCCGCGCTTGCGGGCGAACGCCTTGGGGAACAGGCCCTCGCGAGCAGCGGCGTAGGGCATCTCGGCGCAGATCATCGTCCAGCCGCCCAGCGCGCCGATCCCCGACACGATCGCGGCCACCGCGACCGCGTTGCCCGCCCACGAGCCGCCCGCCATGTTGTCGGCCGCGTCGGTGAACGGCGCCGTGGAGGAGACGAGTTCCGCGTGCGGGACGGCGCCGAAGACGGCGAGCGTGCCGAGCAGGTACACCGCCGCGCAGGCCAGGGTGCCGTAGACGGTGGCGCGTGGCACGTTGCGGCCGGGTTCACGCACCCGGCCCGCGGCGACCGAGACGGTCTCCAGCCCGATGTAGCTGAACAGCGCGATGGCCGCGGCGGCGGAGATCGCACCCATCGGGGACCCGCCGTGGGCGTTGAAGGTGCCGAGGTTGTCGGTGTCGAGGAAGAACAGGCCGACGGTGCCCATCAGGATCAACGGAACGAACTTGAGCACGGTGGTGACGACCTGGAAGGCGCCCATGCTGCGCAGGCCCGCCAGGTTGATCGCCGCGGGGATCCACAGGCCCGCCAGCGCGATGGCCACCGAAGCCCACTTGTCGTGGCCGGTGTTGACGAACACCTCGACGTAGCCGACCCAGGCCACCACGATCGCGGCGTTGCCCGCCCAGGCGGTGATCCAGTACGACCAGGCGTTGAGGAATCCGGCGAACTCGCCGAACGCCTCCCGGGCGTACACGTAGGGGCCGCCGCTGCCCGAAACCCGCCGGGACAAGCCCCCGAACGTGACCGCGAGTGCCAGGGCGCCGAGGGTGACGATGGCGAACGCGACCAGGGAGATCGGACCGTAGGGCGCGAGCGCGGCCGGCAGCGCGAACACGCCGGTGCCGATGATGCTGCCGACCACCAGGGCCGTGGCGGTGGGCAGGCCGAACGTCGACCCGGAGCGGCCCGCTTCATCGGTGGGCGCACCCGATTCCCCGGCTGTGCGGTGGGCGGTGGTCGTTCTTTTCCCGAGCATGGCGCGTCCTCGTCGTCGCGATGGGGTTCGACCGAACGGGGCGGGATGCCGTGGACGTTCTGCTCCGGCCGAACGTTTGCAGCGTGGCCGCCGCCGTGTCGGCGCGCCCGTGCCGAAGGTCCCGACCCGAACGCCGATGGTCACCCCGCCCCGGCCGTGCGGCACCCCGACGCCGGCGGCGCGGACCGGACCGGGCCGAACGGCCCGGTGCACCGGGCAACGCGGCCCTGTCACGGCACCCGAATCGGCGACAGGGTCGTGGTGTCCGGCCGAAGACGTCGCCATCGACGCCTCGGCGACTCACCGCATATCGACCAGGGGGTTCGCATGTTGCAACGCAGGATCGAGGACGTCATGACCCGTGACGTGGTCACCGTCGGCCCCGACACCGAGTTCCGCGACATCGTCGCCGCGTTGCACGCCCGGGGGATCAGCGCCCTGCCGGTCGTCGACGACGAGCGGCGGATCCTGGGCATCGTCTCGGAGGCGGACCTGCTGCGCGCCCAGGTGGAGCAGGCCGAGGACACCCACCTCCTGCCGGGCCTGCGCCGACTGGCGAACCGACACACCAAGGGCGAGGGCCACACGGCGCACGAGCTGATGACCACCCCCGTGGTGAGCGTGGATCCCGCCGCCGGCACCCTGCGCGGCGCGCGTCTGATGGATCGCCACCACGTCAAGCGCCTCCCGGTGGTCGACGCGGACGGTCGGCTGATCGGCATCGTCAGCCGCTGCGACCTGCTGCGCACCTTCCTGCGCCCGGACGCCGAGATCCGCGCCGAGATCGAGCAGGACGTACTGCGCGCGGCGCTGTGGCTGGAGCCCGGCACGATCGTGGTGGACGTGCGCGACGCGGTGGTGTGCCTGTCCGGGGCGGTCGACAACCGCAGCCTCATCGACATCGTGCTGCGGCTGTGTCGTGCCGTCGACGGCGTCGAGAGCGTGACCCACACCCTGACCTTCGACTTCGACGACAGCCACATCAGGCCCGGACCGGCGCACTTCAGCCGCCGCCTGCCCGGCCGTTGAGGAGAACACCGTGTTCCACGTCTCCGGCCGCATCGGCCTCATTCCCAAGCAACACCTGGATCGGCTCCTGGCGTTCGGCCGGCCGGTCACGTTCGAGCCGGGCACCCGCCTGTTCGAGGAGAACCGGCCGGCCCGCGACTTCTGGCTCGTCGAAGGCGGCTCCGTCTGCCTGGACGTGCACGTCCCCGGCGGGCCCGCGGCGACCGTCGAGACGCTGGGACCGGGTGAACTCGTCGGCTGGAGCTGGCTGTTCCCGCCCTACCGGTGGCACCTGGGCGGCCGCGCCGTCGGCACCGTCCGGGCCGTGGAGTTCGACGCGGGCGCGGTGCGGGCCGAATGCGAGCGCGATCCCGACTTCGGCCGAGCGATCACCCTCGCGTGCGCGCAGGTGATCGCCTGCCGCCTCCAGGCGAGTCGACTGCGACTGCTGGACCTGTACGGGCCACACCACTCGACGAACAACGAACCCACGGAGGGCTGAGAGGGCGCAGGCTCCGGAACCTTTCGGTGGCCGGGGCCTGTGGCGTGCCCGGAGGGCGTCGACGCGGGCCGCGTTTGATCGAAGGGCCGAACGGCCCTGCCGGTGGCCGCCGGCTTCGGTACACGCTGTCGTATCCCGCGGTCGGCGGGGCGACCCGTATTCCATCCACACTCGATTCCAGGAGTTCGACGTGAACGACAACTCTTCCACCGGCGCAACGGCCGCCCACGACGACGGGGCCGTGCGCGGTCACGTCGTCGTGGGCGTGGACGGTTCGCCCATTTCGGATCTCGCGACGCATCGGGCCGCCGACGAGGCGGCGCTGCGTCACGTGCCTCTGGAGGTCATGCATGTCGTCGACCGGGTCCCGGCCGATGGCGACGAGGACCGTGCGGCGCGGTTACGGCAGGAGGCGCGGATTCTGGTGGGTGACGCCGCCGAGCGTGCCCGACGACGCCGACCCGAACTGGAGGTCGTCACCACGGTCGCCCTCGCCCCGACCATCCCCACTCTGGAGGAGGCCTGCGAGCGCGCGGCGCTCGTCGTGCTCGGCAGTCGTGGTCGGGGCGGCTTCGCGGGCCTGCTGCTGGGCTCGGTCTCGTTGTCCGTCGCGGCCTCGTCTCGCTGCCCCGTTCTCATCGTCCACGCACGACACGGCAACGCCCCGGCGGACGAACCGGGCACCGTCGTGGTGGGCGTCTCCGACTTCGACTGCCACCCCGCCGTCGAGGCCGCGTTCGTGGCGGCCCAGGCACGAGGTGTGCCGTTGCGTGCGCTGCACGCCTGGACACCGCCGGTGTCCCCGGCCGCGCCCTATGCGGCCCCGCTGTGGTCCGGCGACGAGGGACGCAGGGCCGCCGAGGCCACGCTCGGCGCGGCTCTCGCTCCGTTCGTGGACAAGTATCCCGAGGTGTCCGTCACCGAGCAGGTCGTGTGTGACATTCCCGCTCACGCGCTTTTGTCCGCCACGGACGAGGCCGATCTGATCGTGCTGGCCGCCCATCGCCGTCACGGCCGCTTCGGCCCCAACCTCGGCCACGTCGCCCATGTCCTGCTGCATCACAGCAAGGCTCCGGTTCTGCTGATCCCCATCGATTGACGCGTCCCCCAGCACAGGTCGGCCGAGGCCGCCGGGCGTTCAACCGCCCGGCGGCCTCGACGTGTTCGGTGTGTCAGTCCGATGGCACGACCAAGAGCGGCGCGTGCGCGTGGTGCAGCAAGGCGATCGCCGTGTGTCCAAGGCGGGGTCCGAAGTGGTGCGGCGAGGGATGCCGCCCGACGACGACCAGGCCCGCGTCCCGCGACGCCGCGACGAGTGCGGCGCCGGCACCTCCCTGGACGACGCGTTCCTCGACCGCCACCCGCGGGTGGGTCTCCCGCAGCGGCGACACCACGGTCGCGAGCACCCGGCGCGCGAACTCCTGGGCGCGGTGGTAGGGCGTCTCGGCCCCCTGTGGCTCTCGCAGCACTCGCGGGACATCGGGGAAATCCCAGGCGTGCACCACGATCAGGCCCACCTCACGTGCTCGGGCCTCGGCGAAGGCGCGCTCCAGCGCGGGTCGGCTGTCCTCGTCGGCAACGCCCACCACCACGGGCCGCTCGGCCGCCACCCGGGTGCGGACCACAAGGAGGGGGCAGGGCGCCCGACCGGCCAGGGCCAGGCTCACCGACCCGAGCAGGATCCCGGCGAACGCACCGTGTCCACGGCTTCCCACGACCAGCAGATCGGCCCGCTTGGCGACCTCCAGCAGCCCCGCCACGGGGCTGTCGCGCACGACCGAGGAACGTATCCCGATCTCGTGCTGTCGCGACCGGGCAACGTCCGTGGCCTCCCGGCGGATCCGTTCGACGTGGTCGCTCAGCGCCTCGCGGTAGCCGGCGTACCGCTCGTGCGCCGATCCCTCCCAGGCGAACACGATCTCCAACTCCGCGCCCCGGCGGGCGGTTTCGTCGGCGGCCTCGATCACGGCGGCGGTCGCCTCGGGCGAACCGTCGGTCGCCGCGACGACGAGCGGTGTCCGGTCCATGTCACATCTCCATTCACGCGGGTGGGTGACGCCTCGTGCTCACCGTCGCGCTGGCTCCCGGACGCCCGACAGGGCCGACCGGCCCTGCGCGGGGGCCGATCGACCCGTCCGGTGCCGACGCCTGCGTCAACGGATCGTGCCCATCCCGGCTCGCACGTGCCGCTTGAAGGCCGGTGGAAAGGCCCGGATCAGCCGGTCGAGTGCATCGGCCAACTCCCGTACCGCAGCCTGTCCGTAGGCGTTGAGCGTGGGCTCGGACCGGGCTTGGTGAGCGAGCACTTCGTCGTCCACCGCGGCGGCGCAGCGGGCGACCTCGCCGGGCATCACGAGCAGGCTCTGCGCGTTGTCGGCGAGCAGGCACCACGGTGGCACGGTGGTGGGGACCATCGGTGCCAGGCGCCGCCAGGACGGTCCGACGGTCATCGAGGCCGCGACCGGCGCGAGTCGGCGGCGCAGGTCGAGGAACGGGGTCAGGAACGTGCTCAGGTCGGTTTCCGCCTGGTGCACCTCGTGGACCACCGCGGCGCGCACCGTGGCCGGCGTGCGTGCGGTGTACCGGTCACGCTCGCACGCGCCGTTGTGCTCCCGATCCCGGGTCGCCGTTTCCGGTCAGTGGGCGCGGAGTCCGTGTGCGCGGAACTGCGCGCGGACGCGCTCGACCAGTCCGGCCCGCGGCAGTGGCGTATCTCGCAACGGGAAGGTGATGCCCAGGTCGTCGTACTTGGCGGCGCCGAGTTTGTGGAAGGGCAGCACATCGACGCGTTCGACGTTGCCCAACCCTGCTGCGAACGCCGCGAGTTCGTCGATCATCGCGGGATCCTCGGTCAGCCCCGGGACCAGCACGAAGCGCAGCCACACGGGGATGCCCAGGTCGGCCAGGCGCCGGGCGAACGCGAGCGTGGGCGCGAGTTCGCGGCCGGTGAGTCGGCGGTAGGCGTCGGGGTCGAAGGACTTGATGTCGAGCAGGACGAGGTCGGTCGCGGACAACAGGCGATCGCCGGCGCGGGCGCCGAGGTATCCGGAGGTGTCCAGCGCGGTGTGCAGGCCCAGTTCGCGACAGCGGCACAGCACCGCCTCGACGAAGTGGGGCTGGAGCAGGGGTTCGCCGCCGGTGATCGTGACGCCCCCGCCGCTCGCGCGCAGGAAGTCCCGGCATGCCTTGATCTCGTCCATCACCGCGTCGACGTCCGTGCGCCGGCCGTCGCGCAGGTGCCAGGTGTCCGGGTTGGCGCAGTACAGGCAGCGCAGCGGGCAGCCGTTCACGAACAGCACGAAGCGGGTCCCGGGCCCGTCCACGCCCGTGGACATGTCCCACGAGTGCACCAGCCCGATGTCGCCGTTGTTGCGGGGGTGGGTGCCGTGCACGGTCGGGCGCGGGATCGCTCGCACCGTGCTCACCGGGCCTCGTGGAAGGTCCGGCCGATCACGTCGAGCTGCTGCTCGCGGGTCAGGCGGACGAAGCGGACCGCGTATCCGGAGACGCGGATGGTCAGGTCCGGGTACCGCTCGGGGTGTTCCATGGCGTCGGTGAGCGTGGCCCGGTCGAGCACGTTGACGTTCACGTGGAAGCCGCCGGAGGCGAAGTAGCCGTCGAGCAGGCCGACCAGGTTGTCGGCGCGCTCGCTCGGATCGTGGCCGAGTCCCTCGGGGGTCACGGTCGAGGTCAGCGAGATGCCGTCGCGGGCCGACTCGTAGGGGATCTTGGCGACCGACAGCGCGGAGGCGGCCATGCCGTGCCGGTCGCGGCCGTTCATCGGGTTGGCCCCGGGCGCGAACGGTGTACCGGCGCGGCGCCCGTCGGGGGTGTTGCCGGTGTGTTTGCCGTAGACCACGTTGGAGGTGATGGTCAGCACCGACAGCGTGTGCTCGGCGTCCCGGTAGGTGGGGTGGCGCCGCAGTTTGGTCAGGAACGAGCGCACCAGGCCGACCGCGATCGTGTCGGCGCGGTCGTCGTTGTTGCCGAACGCGGGATACTCCCCCAGGACGCGGTAGTCGACGGCCAGGCCGGTGTCCGCGTCGCGGATCACCTCGACTCCCGCGTGCCGAACCGCCGAGAGGCTGTCCGCGACCACCGAGAGTCCGGCGATGCCGCAGGCCATGGTGCGGTGTACGGGATGGTCGTGCAGCGCCATCTCCAGGCGCTCGTAGGCGTACTTGTCGTGCATGTGGTGGATGATGTTGAGCGCGTCGACATAGACGCCCGCCAGCCAGTCCAGGACGTGGTCGAACGCCGCGTCGAGCTCCGCCGGATCGAGCCGATCACCGGTCAGCGGAAGGGACTTCGGGCCGACCTGCTCGCCGCTGATCTCGTCCCGGCCGCCGTTGATCGCGTACAGCAGGGCCTTGGCGAGGTTGACCCGGGCGCCGAAGAACTGCATGTCCTTGCCCACGGCCATCGCCGACACGCAGCACGCGATCGCGGTGTCGTCCCCGGTGCGCGGGCGCATCAGGTCGTCGGACTCGTACTGGATCGAGCTGGTGTCGATGGAAACCTGCGCGCAATAGCGCCTGAAGGCGAGCGGCAACCCGGGCGACCACAGCACGGTCAGGTTCGGCTCGGGCGCGGGCCCCAGGTTGTACAGGGTCCGCAGGTAGCGGAAGGAGGTGCGCGAGACCAGCGGACGCCCGTCGGTGCCGATGCCGCCGAGGGATTCGGTGACCCAGGTGGGGTCGCCGGAGAACAGCGCGTCGTACTCGGGGGTGCGCAGGAAGCGGATGATCCGCAGCTTGATCACGAAGTCGTCGATCAGCTCCTGGGCGCGGCTCTCGTCGATGCGGCCCTCGCGCAGGTCCCGCTCCAGGTAGACGTCCAGGAACGTGGAGGTGCGGCCTAGCGACATCGCGGCGCCGTTCTGCTCCTTGGTCGCGGCCAGGTAGGCCAGGTACAGCCACTGCACGGCCTCGTGCGCGGTGGCCGCAGGGCGGGCGACGTCGCAGCCGTAGGTCGCGGCCATCTCCTTCAACTCGACCAGGGCGCGCACCTGTTCGGCCAGTTCCTCCCGATCCCGGATCACCTCGGCGGTGGCGGACAGCGAATCAAGGGCGCTGCGGTCGGCCCGCTTGGCCTCGATCAGCCGGTCCACGCCGTACAGGGCCACGCGCCGGTAGTCGCCGATGATCCGCCCCCGGCCGTAGGCGTCCGGGAGCCCGGTGATCAGACCCGCTCGGCGCGCGCGCAGGATCTCGGGGGTGTACGCGTCGAAGACGGCGTCGTTGTGGGTCTTGCGGTAGGTGCCGAACACCGCGCGCACGAACGGGTCCATCTCGTAGCCGTAGGCGCGCAGGCCGCTCTCGACCATGCGCAGCCCGCCGCCCGGCATGATCGCCCGCTTGAGCGGGGCGTCGGTCTGCAGGCCGACGATCAGCTCCCGGTCGCGGTCGATCCAGCCGGGGGCGTGCGAGGTGATCGTGGACGGCGTCGCGGTGTCCACGTCCAACACGCCCTTGCGGCGCTCCTCGGGGAACAGCGCGGACACCCGCTCCCACACCGCGCGCGTGCGCGCGGTGGCCTCGCACAGGAAGTCCGCGTCGCCGGTGTAGGGCATGTGGTTGGTGTGGATGAAGTCGCGGACGTCGACGCCGTGTTGCCAGGCCCCGGAGCGGAAGTCGCGCCAGGGCGCGAGGTCGACATCCGAGGGGGATGTGGTGGTGGTCGTCATGGTGGCCTCTCGATGGACTCGATCGACTCGATCTCGGCACCTCACACACTGGCCGCCCCCCAACGCGCCGGGCAGGGGCGGACGGCCCGATCGACTCTGCCGAACGGCCCGGCCCCGGGGGGGTGTCGAGCCGGTTCGCCGAGGGACGTCACGTGCCCTTTCCGGAGGCGACGAGTGAACGTGTCTCGTGGGCGATCTCGATGTCCTCGCGGGCGGTGACCACGAGCGTGCGGACCGGGCCGCCGGCGGCGCCCACCTCGGCGTCGCCGCGCGCCTCGGCGTTGGCGCGCGGGTCCAGGCGCACGCCCAGGAAGGCGAGTTCGCGAACGGCGTCGGCCCGGATGGCGTCGTCGTGTTCGCCGACTCCGCCGGTGAAGGCGAGCACGTCCAGGCCGCCCATCGCGGCGGCCATGGCGGCGATCTTCGTCCGGAGTCGGTAGGCGTAGATCCGGCGGGCGATCGCGGCGCGCCGATCGCCGGCCTCGGCCGCGGCGCGGATGGCCCGCATGTCCCCGCCGTGTCCGGCCAGCGCCGCCATGCCTCCGCCGTGTTCCAGCGCCTGTTCGAGGTCTTCCGCGGTGACGCCCTGGCGCTGGAGCCACAGGATCAGGCCCGGATCGACATCGCCCGCCCGGGTCGCCATGACCAATCCCTCGGCCGGGGTGAATCCCATGGTCGTGTCGACCGACTCGCCGCCGCGTACGGCGGCCAGCGAGGCCCCCGCGCCCAGGTGGCAACTCACCACCCGCACCGACTCCGGGTCCGCGCCCGCCAGTTCGCAGGCACGCCGGGCGGCGTACGCGTGGGACAGGCCGTGGAAGCCGTACCGGCGCAGCCCCCACTTCGTGCGCCAGCCCTCCGGCAGGGCGTACGTACTCGCCTCAGCCGGCAGCGTGCGGTGGAACGCGGTGTCGAAGCAGGCGACCGCCGGCACGCCCGGCAGCGCGCGACGAACCGCGTCGATCCCCGCGAGCGCCCGCCCCTGGTGCAGCGGCGCCAGCGGCGCGAGGCCGGCGATCCGCGCGAACACCGACGGATCGAGCCGGGTCGCACCGGTGAACTCCGCTGCGCCGTGCACCACCCGGTGTCCGACGGCGTCGACGGGTCCGGCATCGCGCAGAAATCCGGAAACCGCCCCGTCCGGAATCACGTCGGGGCACTCGATGGTCGACGCGCACACGACGGTGTCGCGCGCGTCGAGTACCGACAGCTTCACGGTCGACGACCCGGCGTTGACGACAAGGACTCGATCGGGGCTCGTCATGTGTACTCCCTCGCGATTGATCTGCATTCGATGCGCGGACCCGGGGATCGCATCCGCGGCGCACTCTCGGCAACCGAGACTCGCACGGGTTCAGGCGTCACCCATCCGGGGACGCAACCTGCGACCGGTGACATCCCTCGGACGGACCCGGGTCCACACCTCCGGGACGCCTTCGGACCAGGTGCGGGCCTCCGCCGTCGCCAACCGGGCCGTCTCGGCCGGATCGGTCACGGGCTCGGCGTCGCCGATCACGAGCACACTCCACCCCAACCGGGCGATCCGAATCAGCTCGTCCACCTCGAAGGCCACCCGCCCGACCAGATCGGCGGGCCGCGAGCCCACCGCGCTGCGGTAGATCACATCCGTGCCGTCCATCAGGTAGTCGACCGGCAGCACGAACGGCTCCCGGGTCATCGCCGGGGCAACGCGCCCGACGTCGTGCAGGAACAGTCGGGCCCGGCACTCCTCCTCGGTCATCACGACCAACTCCCGCGTCTCGGGCGCGGCTGGGGACGCGGGTGCCGGTTCCGGCGCGGGCGGCGCCTCCGCGATGCCGCGCAACAGGTGTTCGGCGCTGGTACCCAGTGCCGCCGCCAAACCCGTGAGCGCCGCGAACGACACCGGCGCGGACCCCTCCTCCAAGTGTTCGAGCCAGTCCACCGACAGGTCCGTACGGCGCGCGAGTTGCCGCACGGTGAGCCCGAGGCCACGTCGCCGCCGCCGTACGCCGACCGCCAGGACAAGGTGGTCGGGGCGGTGTGTACCCGCCGTTTCATCGTCCATGTGTGCCGCCTCCGTGGATGGGTGCGCTATCTCCTCCGACGGTTGCGCCACAGGGAGGATTCCGGCAGGGCCGTTGGACCCGCTCGAACGGAAATCGGCCGGGTTCGAGGGCACTTGCGAGGCGTTCGGCCGGATCACTCGCCCCGGATTTCGGGTGTGCGGTGATACAGCGTCACAGGGACATACGGCCAGGCCGGGGTGAAGGGGGCGAGGGCCGTCCGGACGGCACCTCGTACACGGCGGAAGGCGGTTGCCGTCGGGGAGGCGGCGACCGTGATGTCGGCGACGACGACGCTCTCGCGCGCTGTCAGGCCGACGTGCACGTCGGCCGGCGCGGTCACCCCGGCGAGCGCGCGGGACACCGCACGTGCCACCACCCGGTGCGCGGTGGGACCGACCGGGGAGAACGCGCGGTGGCACGCGGCCTCGACATCCGCCGGCCCGCACACCACGTCCGCGCGCGACAGTGTCCAGGTCCCGCCCAGGGTGTCGACGGGTCCACAGACCACCAGCGGGACACCGGCCACGAGCGCGCACATCGCGCCCTGCTCGCGTGCCGTCTGCGGCCCGGCCTCGGTGCGCACGTCCACGACGACGTCGACGTCCGGTGCGAGCAGTGGGCATCCGCCCCCCACTGTCCAGGCCACGCACGGTGCCTCGGTATCGACCGCCGATCCCCCGTGGCAGCGCAGCACCCTGTGCCCGGCCGCGGTCAGCTCGCCCGCGACCGGCTCGCAGCCGCCTGTGTGCGACTCGGTCAGCACGATTTTCAACCCCCGTCGACGCATGATCCCTCCCCTGGGTCGCGTCCCAATCTGCCCGCCGACGCGATGCCGCGGAAGGGCCGAACGTCGCTCCGCAGATGACTCGTTCGAGCCAGTGCGCCCCTTCATTCGAGCTGCCGCGCGCCGGCCCACTCCGGGTGGCGCACTCCGGGTGGCGAATCAGGACGCGGGAGACACCCGGGCCGAACGGCCCCGGACGCCGGGCAACGCGGCCCTGTCACACCGTCGACGGCGGTCGCATGCTGAGGATGTCCCCCGGGAGGTGACACGGTGAACGTCCTCATCGCGTACGCGAGCGCGCGCGGCAGTACGCAGGCAATCGCCCACCCCATCGGAGAGCGCCTGCGCGGGCGCGGACCGCACGCGCGGGTCGGCCCGATGGACGACGTCGACGAGCACTGCCTCGAACTCGCCGACCGTCCGATCTGGCCGTTCGACGTCGGCTCGGCCCGCGTGCTCGGAGGCGGCTTCGGGCGCCGCGCCCCCACTCCCGAGAGCGTCGCGAGGATCTCCGCCGTCGCGAAGGTGCACGATCATCACCGCTTCGCCGACGCCATCGCCCGCGACGATCTTTCGTTCCGCGGTCGGCTGTTCCTCCGTCTGGTGGGGGGACGGTACGGCGATTTCCGGAACCGGGACGAGATCGAGGCGTGGGCGGACACCATCGCCGCCGAGTTCGTTCCGCGAGCGCCCACGTCGGGAGGTACGACATGACACACGGCACGATCGGGGACGTGATGACGCGTGACGTCGTCACCGTCGGCTCCGGCGCCCGCTTCCGTGACATCGCGAGGGTGCTGGAGACGTGGCAGGTGAGTGCACTTCCGGTGGTGGACGATGCCCATCGGCTGCTCGGCATCGTCTCGGAGGCGGACCTGCTGCACGTGCGCGTTGCCGGCGCCGAGATGTCGCGGACACGGCAGGGCTGGGCACGGGAACGCGAGGTATCGCCACCCGACGAGGCACTCACCGCGCGAGGTCTGATGACCGCTCCGGTGATCACCGTGGCAACGACCTCGAGTACCCGTTGGGCGGCTCGGCTGATGGACCGCCACCGCGTCAAGCGCCTTCCGGTGGTGGACCGGTCCGGGCGGCTGGTGGGCATCGTCAGCCGAGGCGACCTGCTGGGCGCCCTCGTGCGCTCGGACGCGGAGATCCGCGCGGAGATCGAGCGCGAGGTCCTCGGCGAGGCCCTGTGTCTGGCTCCCGGAACGATCGAGGTCGAGGTCCGCGACGGCGTCGTACATCTCACGGGCGAGGTCGACCACCCCACCCTCGTCGACGTCGTGACACGGCTGTGCGCCGCCGTGGACGGCGTCGAGGAGGTCACCCACGGACTCACCCGAGCCCGCGGTCCCGAACGCCCCTTCCACCCGCCGAAGGGCGGATGTGTGGAAGGGTGGTAGACGAAGGGCCCCGACGCACAGACACCGACGCCCACCCGCCGACAGCGGGCTCGGGCAACACCGGTGGGTACGCGTCGGGACCCACCGGTCTCAGGTCCGGTGGCGCTCGTTGCCCTGGTGCAACTCGGTCATGTACACGGCGGCCTGGACGCGGCGTTCGAGGCCGAGTTTGTTCAGGACCGCCGAGACGTAGTTCTTGACCGTCTTTTCCGCCAGGCCGAGGCTTTCGGCGATCTCGCGGTTGGTCTGCCCCCGGGCGATGTGCTCCAGGACCTGTTGTTCCCGTTCGCTGAGCCCGGTCGGCCCCGGCTCCGCGGCCGGTCCCTGACGTACGCGTTCCAGGACGCGCGTGGTCACCGCCGGGTCGAGCAGCGACTGTCCCGCGGCGACCGCACGCACGGCGGCGATCAGGTCCCGGCCGCGGATCTGCTTGAGCACGTAGCCCGCCGCGCCGGCCATGATCGCCGCGAACAGCGCGTCCTCGTCGTCGTACGAGGTCAGGATCAACGCGTTGATCTCGGGGAAGCGCGAACGCACCTCGCGGCACACGTCGATGCCGCTGCCGTCCGGCAGGCGCCCGTCGAGAATCGCGACGTCCGGCCGCAGCGCCGGGATGCGCCGGGCCGCCTCGGCGGCCGAGCCCGACTCGCCGACCACCTCGATGTCGGGTTCACCACCGAGCAGGTCGGCCAGCCCCCTGCGAACCACCTCGTGGTCGTCCAGCAGGAACACACGGATGGGCGATGTCGACACGGCCCTCCTCCCGAGATCACACGTAACTCCATTGTCGGACGTCGTGGACGCCCGTGCCTGTCACACCGTCACCGTATCGGGCGGTGCAGCCCCAGGAGAACGGTCAGCAGGTCACGGTCGGTGAGAACCCCCAGCGCCGCGCCGCCGGCGTCGACGACGAGCAGCGCGTCGCGGCGGTGCCTGAGCAACTGCTCACCCGCCGTCACCACGTCGGTGTCGGGGGAGACGAAGGTCGTCTCGGTGTCGGCGACGACGCGTCCGGCGGTGTGCTGCTTGAGGCCCAGCGGGTCCAGGGTCCAGACGGCGGCAAGGTCGCGGTCGCTGATCAGGCCCAGGGCCCGATCGCCGTCGACGACGCCGACGTGGTGCAGCCGAGTGGTGATCATGTTGTCCATCACCGCCCACAACGTGTCCTCGGCAACCACCGTGACCACCGGTCCGTGCATCACCTCGCGCACGGTCGGAATGCGCGGACTCGTGTCCGGGATGGCCTGCGTCGTCTCGGTCATGGCGTTACTCCTGTCGCGTGTGTGGCCACGGGGATCGGGGGGCGGTCTTCCCCGTCCGGCGCGGCACCGACGGTGACCGTGAGGTCGGGCCGGGCGTGGTCCGGGGTCCGCTCCGCCGTGTCCATGGGTTCCTCCTCGACGAGAGGTACACCCCCACCCTGCGCCGCCCCCGCCGGTGCGCACAGGGTCTCCCGGCCCTGTCACGAGGTCTTCCCCAGGGCCGACCGGCCCTGTTCGGGATGTCGTCGACCGAAATCGCGAATCTTCCATGCCACGAACAGCAGACGCGTGCGACGTGGTTTGACACGATGGACGCGACAGCCGTTTCGACGGTCTTCGATCCTCTGGAGGGTTTGTGGCGTCGGATCAGCGACCGGCATTGCCGCGGATGCGTCTGGACGAGTTGTTGGACGAGCTCCAGGCGCACGTGGAGGTGGTGCGTTCGGCCAGGGACCGGGTCAACGGGCTGCTGGAGGCCGTGCTGTCCGTGGGCAGCGATCTGGACCTGGAGACCGTGCTGCGCCGCATCGTCGAGTCGGCGGTGTCCCTGGTCGACGCCGAATACGGCGCCCTCGGCGTGATCGGCGACGAGGAACGACTCGCCCGATTCCTGCCCGTGGGCATGGACCCCGCCACCATCCTGCGCATCGGCCCCTTCCCCACCGGACGCGGCATCCTCGGCCTGATCATCCGCGACCCCCACCCCCTGCGCCTGCACGACCTGTCCGAACACCCCGACTCGTTCGGCTTCCCGCCCGGCCACCCGCCCATGAACACCTTCGTCGGTGTCCCCATCCGCATCCGCGACACCGTCTTCGGCAACCTCTACCTCACCGAGAAACGCGGCGGCGCCGACTTCGACGAGGACGACGAGGCCGTCCTGCGCACCCTCGCCGCCGCCGCGGGCGTGGCCATCGACAACGCCCGCCTGTACGACGACGTCCGCCGCCGCGAACGCTGGCTCACCGCCAGCTCCGACCTCACCCGCAGCCTGCTCTCCGGCCGACCCCCCGCCGACGTGCTCCGCTCCTTCACCACGACCATCCGCGAGATGGCCGACGCCGATCTGGTGACCCTGGCGGTGCCGGTGGCCGGCAGCGACGACCTGGTGGTGGAGGCCGCCTCGGGCCCACTCGCGGACGGCGTTCGCGGTCTGGTCCTGTCCGGCGAAAGCACCCTGATGGGCAAGGTGTTCGCCTCCGGCGAGACGATCGTCAGCAACGATCTCAGTCGCAATCCCAGCGCGGTGGTGGCCAAGACGGTGGCGCCCGAGCTGGGTTCGGCGTTCCTGCTGCCGCTCGGCACTCGCGAAAGCATCCGCGGCGTGCTGCAGGTCGCCAATCGAGTGGATCGCCCGCAGTTGTCGGACGCGGTGCTGCGCATGGTCACCGGCTTCGCCGACCACGCCGCACTCGCCCTGGAGATCGCCGAACGACGCCGCGACGCGGAGTTGTTGACCGTGCTCCAGGACCGCGACCGCATCGCCCGCGACCTCCACGACCTCGCCATCCAACGACTCTTCGCCACCGGCATGACCCTCCAAAGCGCCACCCGCTTCATCGACCACCCCGAAGCCCTCGAACGCGTCGAAACCGCCGTGGACGCCCTCGACGACACCATCAAGGTCATCCGATCCACGATCTTCTCCCTCAAGACCCGCAACCGCGACACCGACACCGCACTACGCTCACGCTGCCTGCGCGAAGTCGACGCCGCCACCGAAACCCTCGGCTACGCCCCCACCCTGCGCGTCGACGGCCTCCTGGACACCACCGTCCCCGAAACCATCGCCGTCCACCTGATCGCGGTCCTGCGCGAAGCACTCGCCAACACCGCCCGCCACGCACACGCAACCCGCGTCGAAGTACACGTGGAAACCGACGGAACCGAAGTATGGCTACACGTCCGCGACAACGGCGACGGCCCACCCACACCCCCAACCCGCGACAGCGGCCTCGCCAACATGCGCGAACGCGCCGAAACCCTCGGCGGAACCTGCACATTCGGCCCGGCACCCGACCACGGCGCACTACTCGAATGGCGCGTACCACTGGGTTGACCGTGTTCGCCTTCGGGTCACTCGGCCCCCGTCGCCGGGCCCATCGGCCCCTGTGTGGCGGGCGCGGTATGCGTTGACATGGACTCGAAAAAGGCAACGCCGCCCGCGCGGTTGCCCCTTCGAGAAGGGACGAGTCCATGTCTGCCATTCCGCCCCCTCCCACCGGACACGTGGTCGTCGGCGTGGACGGATCGCCCGCCGCGCTCTCCGCCGTCACACAGGCCGCCCTGGAAGCCGCGAACCGGCATCTGCCGTTGGAGATCGTCAGCGCCTGGACCCTGCCCGGCGACGGGCAACTCGACGCCTGCGTACGGCAGATGCGCCGGGAGGCCGAGGAGGCGACGAAGGCGGCCGTCGCCCACGTACAGGCCCTGCACCCGCAGATCTGGACAATCGCCCGGGTCCGCCGAGGCCCCGCGCACGAGGTCCTGCTCGCCTCCGCCGAACACGCCTCCCTCGTGGTGCTCGGAAGCCGCGGACACGGCCGGATGGCCGGTCTGCTCCTGGGCTCGGTCAGCCTTTCGGTGGCCGCGTACACCCCGTGCCCGCTGCTGGTGGTGCGCGACCGGCACGAGGCCCCGTCCCGGCCGGACGGTTCCGGTGAGGGCCTGGTGGTGGTGGGTGTCGCGGGCTCGGATTGCGGCCTCGCGGTGGAAGCCGCTTACGAGGAGGCCGAGTTGCGCCACCTGCGGGTGTGTGCGCTGAACGCGATCCCGCCGATCGTCCCCACCCCCCTCGGGCTGCCCGCGGCGGCCATCGAATCCCTGGCCGCGGAAAGCGCCGTGCGGCGGAGCGCCGTGGATGCCGCACTCGCCGCCTCGCGGGCCAAGCACCCCGAGATCGAATCGCAGGTGCGTGTCATACGCGAGGGCGCGAGTCAGGCGCTGGTGGAGGCATCGCGCGAGGCGGACCTGGTGGTCCTCGCCGCGCACCGTCGCACCGCCCGTTTCGGCACGCGTCTGGGACGGGTCGGTCACACGGTCCTGCACCACGCACACGCCCCCGTCCTGATCGTGCCGGTCGGCTGAGGCAACGGGCCGGGCCCGACCGAAGTCCCGGATGTGGTCGGACGGTTCGTCACGCGAGCGCGGTTCGTTCCGGGCACGAGGAAGACGCACGAAGAGGACTGCGACCCGAGGCGGTCGTCCCGGATCCGTCGGGGACGACCGCCTTTTGCCGTGTCGGCCCGTCCGATCCATCGGCAACGTCCCGGCGGCAACCGGCTGTTGGACCCACCGTTTCGGGCCTCTCGGCCCTGGGGCGGCTGCCGGGATCACGGGAGATTGATGCCAACGGCCCGGCAACGCACGACGGCGGCCGAGCGCCGGGCACCGGGCCCGGCGCCACAGGGAGGGAACCGACATGGCAACCGCACACGACCACCGACTGTCCTCGCGCCTGCACCTGCCCCACCGCCCCACTTCTGCGCCCCGAACCCGGAGGGACGCGACCGGGCCCGACGTCGTGGCCGGCGCCCCGGCGATCGCCGCCACCCGCACCGTCGACGTCGCCGTGGCGAGCCTGCGCGTCCTGCTGGGCTTCGTGTTCCTGTGGGCGTTCCTCGACAAGACGTTCGGCCTCGGCTACGCCACCGCGAACGGCAAGGGCTGGGTCGACGGCGGCTCCCCCACCAAGGGATTCCTGTCCCACGTGCACGTCGGCCCGATGGCCGGCACCCTGCGCGGCTGGGCCGGGGAGACCTGGGCCGACTGGCTGTTCATGCTCGGCCTGCTCGGTGTCGGCCTCGCCCTGATCCTGGGCATCGGCCTGCGTCTGGCGGCCCTGTCCGGCACCGCCATGATGGCGCTGATGTGGATCGCCGAGTGGCCCCCGGCCAAGCACCTCGACAGCGGCAAGCCCACCGCCTCCACCAACCCCTTCACCGACTATCACGTCATCTACGCGATCTCACTGATCACCCTCGCCGCCGTCGCCGTCGGCAGCCGACTCGGCCTCGGCGCCCTGTGGGCCCGCCTGCCGATCGTCCGCGACCACCGCTGGCTGCTCTGATCACCACCACCATCACCACGGACCTCGGCCGGGTACCGTCCACGCGACGGGCCCGGCCGAACCACGTGCGGTCCCGATCCCGAAGCCCTGCGTACCGACAGGAGCCGGACACCATGCGCACCCCACACTCCCCGGCCGAGGAACCCGCCTCCGAACCACCCGCCGCCGAGCCACCCGCCGGCGACCACCCCGTGCGGGACGTACCGACGAGTCCGCTGCCCGAGCCGATCCGGCGATGGCTCGCCCATGCGGTGCCGCCCGGCGCGCCGACCCCGACCTCGGTGGAGCTGCGCGCGCACGGCCGGATCCGGGTACGGCGCCGGTGGTGCCCCTTCGAGTCCCGGCAGACCCTGACCCCGCCCACCGCGTTCCGCTGGGACGCGAGGGTGCGCGGGCCGGCGGGGATCCGGATCCGCGGCTTCGACCGCCTGGACGCGGCGGGCGGCGCGATGCGGTGGCGGCTGTTCGGCGTGGTGCCCTTCATCGGCGCGTCCGGTGCCGACGTGACCCGCAGCGCGGCCGGTCGCCTGGCCGGCGAATTCGTGTTCGTGCCCACCTTTGCGCTGCACCGCGACGTGCGTTGGCAGGGGTTGGACGACACGCGGGCTGTCGCCCATTTCGTCGTCGCCGGCCATCCCCGGGAGGTGACGGTGACCGTGACGCCCTCCGGCGCCCTGGCGTCGGTCTCGCTGCCCCGCTGGGGCAACCCCGACGGCGGTCGCCATCGTGAACACCGCTTCACCGCCACCTTCGACGGCGAGATCGCGCACGACGGATTCCTCCTGCCGACCGGAATCAGTGCCGGTTGGGACGACGCCGACGCGTTCATCCACTACGACATCGACGCGGCGGACTTCCGCCGCGCCGAGCCGTGACGTACACCCCGTCACGCACGGTGAGCGCGACCCGTTCTCTCGCACAGGGCCGTTCGGCCCTGGTCGAGGACCCGATGGGGTTCGAGAGTGGGGGGATGAGCGAAGACCTCGTGACGAATCGTCCCCTCGACCGCCGGGAGACGCTGGAGTTGATGGCCGGCGCACGCGTGGGACGTGTCGTCGTCAGCGAGGGCGCACTTCCGGCCGTGCACTTGGTGACGTTCGCCTTCGACGGGGAGTCGGTGGTCTTCCGCGCCCCCGCCGACTCCACGCTTGCGAAGGCCGTGGTGGACGCGGTGGTCGCGTTCCAGGCCGATTACATCGACCCGACGACGCTTGCCGGCTGGACGGGCACCATCACCGGCCACGCCTCCCGCGTCCGGGGCCCCGCGGCCGTCGCGCCCGTCGCGCGTCCCGAACACCCGCTGTCCGATGCCGAACCCGGGGAGAACCAGGCGTGGTTCTCGATCACTTCCGAGTTCGTCACCGGCCTGCTGGTGCGGCACACCACGGGCTCCGGTTCGCCGTCGGGACAGGCGACGGCGACCGACCCGCCGCCGGCTGCTTCGGGCGCGTGAGTTCGACCCGTCCACCCGACACCGCGATCCGTCAGGTGTTGCGGCCGATCGCTCTGCGGACGCCGTAGGCCGCGGCGCCGGCCGCGATCACGGCGGCCCCGGCGAGTACCGAGGCAAGCGGCAGGGCGAAGGCCAGGACCAGGCAGCCCGACGTGCCGACGATCGGCACGATCCGGGCCGGGCGACCCTCGTCGGGGGCGAGGGTCCAGGCGGCGGCGTTGGCGATCGCGTAGTAGGCCAACACGCCGAAGGACGAGAAGCCGATCGCGCCGCGCACGTCCGTCGTGGCGGCCAGGATCGCGACCACGCAGCCGACGGCCGGTTCGGCCCGGTGCGGGACGTGGAAGCGCGGATGCACGGCGGCCAGGGCGTGCGGCAGATGCCGGTCGCGGGCCATGGCCAGGGTGGTCCGGGAGACGCCCAGGATCAGCGCAAGGAGCGAGCCGAGTGCGGCGACGGCCGCACCGACCCGGACCACGGGCGCCAGGCCCGGGACACCCGCCGCACGAACCGCCTCGACCAGCGGCGCGGCGGCATCGGAGAGCCGGTCCGGGCCCAGTACCAGCAGGACGGCGACGGCGACCGCCGCGTACACCACGAGGGTGATGCCGAGGGCCAGCGGGATCGCACGGGGGATGGTCCGCTTCGGATCTTTGACCTCCTCGCCCAGCGTGGCGATGCGCGCGTACCCGGCGAACGCGAAGAACAACAGCCCGGCGGCCTGCAACACCCCGCCCGCGGAGGCGTCCGCCCCGACGTCCAGCCGCGCCGCGGCCACCGAACCCGACGTCAGGCACACCACGACCACCATGGTGAGCACCACCAGGACGACCGCGACCACCGCCCGGGTCAGCAGCGCGGACTTCTGCACGCCCGCGTAGTTCACCGCCGTCAGCACCACCACCGCGGCGACGGCGACCGCGTGCGCCTGGTCGGGCCACACGTACGAGCCGACCGTCAGCGCCATCGCCGCGCACGAGGCGGTCTTGCCGACCACGAAGCCCCACCCGGCCAGGTATCCCCAGAAGTCGCCGAGCCGCTCGCGTCCGTACACGTACGTGCCGCCCGACTGCGGGTAGCGGGCCGCCAGCCGCGCCGAGGACGTCGCGTTGCAGTACGCCACCACCGCCGCCAGCGCCAGGCCGAGCAACAGTCCGGAGCCGGCCGCCGACGCGGCCGGGGCCAGGGACGCGAAGATCCCGGCCCCGATCATCGAGCCCAACCCGATCACTACGGCGTCGGACACGCCCAGATGCCGTTTCAGCTCACCCCCGCCGACCGGCACCGCAGACGTACTCATCGTTCACTCCTCGACGACGACGGCCGCAGGGAGCCGATGGGACGGGCACTTCGACAGCGGTGCACGATATCGGAAGGGGATGTCGCACGGATGACGACGAGGGGAACCGCCGGGGCCGGACGGGCGGGCGCCGGCGGTGCCTTCACTGTTCCCGGGCAATGCTCCGATTCAGCGCAGGCGTCGCAGGTACGGGTCGTGTCCGGGGCGCGGCGCGAGGCGGATGCGGGCGTCGAGGACGGTGACGCCGTCGGGGCGGGCGACCAGCGGGTTCAGGTCCGCCTCCACGAGTTGCGGCACGTCGTCCGCGAGCCTGGACAGTCGATGCAGGACGTCCTCGATCCCGGCCGTGTCGACGGGCGCCGCCCCCCGGTGGCCGTAGAGCAGCGGCGCCCCGCGCGAGCCCGCGAGCAGCGTATGCGCGTCCAGGTCGGTCAGCGGGGTGAGCCGGGCGCCGTGGTCGGCCAGCACGTCGGTGGCCACGCCGCCGAGGCCGAACAGCACCAGCGGGCCGAGCACTTCGTCCTGGGTCACCCCGGCGATCAGTTCGACGCCGGACGCGGCCATGGGCTGCACCACCACGCTCTCCATCAGGGCGCCGACGCGATCGGCGAGGTCGGTGAAAGCCGCGCGCACCGCGTCGTCGCCGACCAGGCGCAGCCGGACCCCGCCGACGTCGCTCTTGTGCACGATGTGCGGGCCGTACGCCTTGAGCACGACCGCGCCGTCGGCGCCGAGCGGGGCGAGTTCGCGGGCGAGCGCCACCGCCTCGTCGGCGTCGAACGCCTGCCGCCACGGGCTGACCTCGATGCCGTAGGCGCCCAGCAGGCGGGCGCACGCGCGAGGCGGCAGCCATCCCCCGTCGGGCTCGCGCAGCAGATGATCGGCGACGAGCGCGCGGGCCGCGCCGCGGTCGACGTCGGGCAGCGGCGGTACCGTGCCGCGCGGGCGGGTCAGCCACATCGAGCGCTCGTAGGCGTGGGCGAGCGCGACGGCGGCGGTGCGCGCGTCGTTGTACACCGGCACCGTCCCGCCCACGGCGGGCAACAGCTCGACGGACGCTCCGCGTTCCGGGGCGATCACCAGGACGGGCCGCGCACGCACCGCGGGGCCCTCCAGGAGGTCGCCCAGCGGGTCGCCGAGGGCGGTCGGCGCGAGGGCCAAGACGACCGCGTCCACGTGGCCGGCCGCCAGGACCCGGTCCACGCAGCGGCGCAGCGTCTCGCCGTCGACGGTGGCGGTGGTGTCGACCGGGTTGGCGCACGCGGCGCCGGCGGGCAGGAGGGCGCGCAGGTCGGCTTCGAGGTCGGGGCCGAAGCGCGGTACGGCCAGCCCCGCGTCCACGCAGGCGTCGGCCGCCAGCACCCCCGCGCCGCCCGCGTTGCCGATCACCGCGACCGAGCCGCCGTCGGGCAGGGGTTGCGCGTGCAGCAGCGCCGCGACGGCGACCAGGTCGCCGAGGGTCTGTACGGCGGTCACGCCGGCCTGGCGGAACAGCGCGCCGCGCGCCACGGTCGGGGTGACCGCGGCGGCGGTGTGCGACCCGGCGGCGCGGCGGCCGGCGGCGGAGCGTCCCGCGTCCACGGTGAGCACCGGCTTGACGCGGCCGACGGTGCGCGCGATCCGGGAGAACTTGCGCGGGTTGCCGAAGGATTCCAGGTGCAGGATCGCCATCGTGGTGCGCGGGTCGGCCTGCCACCACTGGAGCATGTCGTTGCCACTGACGTCGTACTTGTCACCGAGTGACGCGAACGTGGACACGCCGATCCCCAGGCGGTTCAACTGCTCGATCAAGGCGATCCCCACACCGCCGGACTGCACCGCCACCCCGGCGCCGCCGCGCGTGGGGATGGTCCAGCCGAAGGTCGCGTTCAGGGCCGTCGCCGGGTCGGTCTGCGCGATGCCCAGGCAGTTCGGGCCGACCATGCGCATCCCGTGCCGCCGGATGGAGGCGTGCACGCGCGCGGCCTGCTCCGGCGTACCGCCCGAGGTCACCACGACCACGGCCCGCACGCCGACCCGTCCGCAGTCCTCGACCAGGTCGGGGACCCGGTCGGCCGGGACGGCCACCACGACCAGGTCGGGCACCTCGGGGAGCAGATCGGGCGTCGGGAACGCCGGTACCCCGTCCACCTGCGTCGCCGTGGGATGCAGTACGGCCAACGATCCGGCGTAGCCGGCCGCCATCACGTTGTGCAGCAGCGCCCGGCCGACCGAATCGGCCCGTCGCCCCGCGCCGGCGATCGCCACCGAGCGGGGCGCGAACAGCGGCACCAGACTGGCCACATCGGCCAACGCCTCGCGCCGCGCCACCGCGGTCAGGTAGCGCTCGATCGTCGGGATGTCGCCGTCCAACGGGATCTCGCAGCTCAGCACGCCGGACACGAGCCGGTTGCGGACCGGCATGCCCATGTCCTCCAGGACCCGCAACATCGGCCGGTTCCACGGCAACAGGTCCGCCACCAGCGTGCGTACGCCGTCCGCGCGGGCCATCGTCACCACGTGCTCGATCAGCAGCGTGCCGATCCCCCGGCCGTGCCACGCGTCGGCCACGGCCAGCGCGAGTTCCGCCTCGCCGGAGCGGGAGCCGGGGCCGGGGCCGTCGGCGCCGTTGTACTCGACGACCCCGACCACCTCGTCCCCATCGGGCGTGAGCGCGATCAGCGCACCGCAACCGTCCCGGTCGGGTGTGGTCACCCGCTCGGCGGTCTCGCGCGCCGCCGACTCCGACGCCCCGAAGAACCGCAGGTACAGATTCTCCGCCGACATCGCGCGGTGCATCGCCGACACCCGGTCCCGGTCCTCGGGTCCCGGACGCCGCAGCAGCACCGTCTCGCCGTCGGCGGCCAGCGCCCAGATCGCGTGCGGTGTACCGACCTCGTGCATGGTCCCGTTCCCTTCGGCCGGGGCGCGTTTCGCGCCGCTCGCGGCCAGCCTCGCGCCGATCCCGCGCACCGGGCAGGGCCGACCGGTCCGGGGACTCGGGCCCAATGGCCCTGCCCGGCTCCGGGCAGGGCGGGCAGTGTTCGAAGCACGGGCCGACAGGCGATCGTTCGGCCCCGGGGAGAAGGAGTCGACCGTGACCACGCACGTGGGAGCAACACCGATCGTCGTCGGCGTCGAAGACACCGACGCCGGCCGCCTCGCCGTCGTGTGGGCCGCCGACGAGGCCGCCCGACGCGGCCTGCCGCTGCGCCTGGTGCACGCGCTCGACTGGCCGGTCGGCGTCGAGCGCCGGCCCGAGCCGAACCCGCACCGCCTGACCTGGGGCGAACGTTTCCGCGCGACCGGCACAAGGGCCCTGGACGAAGCCCGTGCGTTGGTCGCGAGCCGCCACCCGCGGCTGACCACCGAGTCGGTCCTGGCCGACGGACCGCCGGTGGCCGTGCTGCGCGAGCACTCGCGGGACGCGGCGATGGTCGTGCTCGGCTCGCGCCGGCTGTCCGCGGCCACGGAGATGTTGACCACGGGCGGAATCGCGGTACCGGTCACCGCGCACGCGACCTGTCCGGTGGTCGTGGTCCGAGAGCCCGAGCACACGAGCGGCGAGCCGCCGACGATCGTGGTCGCGGTGGACGGGGCGCCGCACTCCGAACCGGCCGTGGCGTACGCCTTCGACGAGGCCGCCCGGCGCGGCGCCACGATCGTGGCCGTCAACGTCCGCCAGTTCTCCGGCGGGTTGTTGGCTGGGATGCGAATGCGCGAGGAGATGCAGGAGGGCCGACTGCGGCTCGCCGAGACGCTCGCGGGGTGGACGGAGAAGTACCCGAGCGTGCCGGTACACCGCGAGGTCGCCGTCGGACACCCGGTCGCAGTCCTGCGCGAGGCCGCCGAGCACGCCCTGTGCCTGGTCGTCGGCACGCGCGGACGCGGCGGCTTCGCGGGCCTGCTGCTCGGCTCGGTCGGTCAGGGCCTGATCCACCACGCCCGTTGCCCGCTGGTGATCGTCCCCACCTCGGCGGACGAGACATCCGCCGACCACGACTGAGCCCTCGCCGAACCGGGCATCGACGCACGGTCGGCCCCGACGCCCCCTCCCGTCTCCCACCCCCTGAAAGGGATTCCCCACCATGACCGAAGAATCGACCCCCCGTCCGGCTCCGCTCCAGGGACACGTCGTCGTCGGCTTCGACGGCTCCCCCGGCGCCGAACGAGCCGTGGACCTGGCCGCCGACGAGGCCGCCCGCCGAGACACCACCCTCGAAGTGCTGCACGCCCTGGAATGGGTCGAAGTCGCCGGCGGCGACGACCGCTTCGGGCAGCAGTTGCGCGAGAACGCCCGCGCCATCGTCGACCGGGGCGCCGACCGCGCACGCGCCAGACACGGCGACCTGCGGGTGCTCGCCACGGTCGAACTCGCCAACGCCATCGACGCGTTGGAGGCTGCGAGCGACCGCGCCGCCCTGCTCGTCGTCGGCAGCCGGGGCATGGGCGGCTTCGCCGGCCTCCTGATGGGCTCGGTCAGCCTGCCCGTCTCGGCGGCGGCCCGCTGCCCGATCCTGGTCGTCCACCCCGACCACGACACCGCCGTCGACCGTCCCGCGAAGCCGATCGTGGTCGGCGTCTCCGCCGACGACTGCGGCCCCGCCCTGGAAGCCGCCTTCGCCCAGGCGGCGGCCCGGAACCTGCCCGTACACGCCATCCACGCGTGGCGCTACCCGGCGTCGCTGGCCGGCGGCCTGGCGTTCGCCCCGGCCGTGTCGATCATCGACGACTGGCGCACGATGGCGGAGACCACCCTGGCCACCGCCCTCAAGCCCTTCCGCGACAAGCACCCGGACGTCCCCGTCACCGAGGACGTCGTCCTGGACACCACCGCCCACGCCCTGATCACCGCAAGCGCCGACGCCGACCTCCTGGTCCTCGCCGCCCACCGCAACACCGGCCGCTTCGGCCCCAACCTGGGCCGAGCCATCCACACAGCCCTACACCACGCCCGCTCCCCCATCCTCCTCACCCCGGTTCAGCCCCGCCCCACCCCCAAGTCCACCCAGCCCCCACACCCCGACAACCCTCGCTGATCATCCGTCGCACGGCGCCACTTCCGGTGTTGACCGACCCCGACGGCCACCCGTTCTGCGTGGTGGCGCACAACGCGGACGCCGGCGGCCGACCGATCGGCAACGGGAAGTACAGGGGAGGGTCGCGGATCGTATGCCCTGCCGCACACGATCCGCGCCCCCGGATGGTGACCGGGACCCCCGGTGCTCAGAGTTGTCCGGTGCTCGGGAAACGTTCCCAGACCCGGTGCGTGGCCAGCAACCGAGCCGTCGCGTCGACCACGGCCGCCGGATCGTTCTCGACGAGGACACCCGGGCTGTCGACGGGGATGCCCGCCGCGGCGAGGGCTTCGCCGGCCGTGGACCAGCCGCCGACGACTTTGGCGTGCCGGTACGCCTCGGCGAGGATCAGCGCGACGCGCGGGTCCAGCTCGCCCGTTCCGGAGCCCGCCTTGGCGTCGCGGGCGCCGTACGCGTCGGCGGCCGGTGCGGGTGCGCTCGCGAGCAGCACCGCGTCGAACTCCACCGAGCGGGCGGCGGCGAACGTACGCTGCACCGGAACTGGTTCGGCCGAGGAACCGCCGAGCGCGCCACCGGTCGGCGCGATGATCAGCGGGACCATGTCCGCCCCGGCGATCGCGTCCCGCGCCGTGCGCAGAGCGCCGAGATCGCTGCCCTCGTCCGCAACGATGCCGACGACGCGTCCGGCCACCGGCCAGGTTCCGCCGACCTGGGACAGTGCGGGGCTGGGCCGTACGGACACCGGCGGCTTCGTCGGCGCGGGCGCGGGCAGTCCCAGCCCGGCGGCGACCGCTGCGCACAGATGCTCGTCCACATTGGCCAACACACCCAGCGCCCGCTCGCGCACGGCGTCCTCGTAACACTTGGCGAGCTCGAACGTGTAGGCGCCGACCACATGTTCGCGTTCGACGTCGCTCAGGCTCAGCCAGAAGAGCCGCGCCTGGCCGAAGTGGTCGTCGAAGGACGCCGGTGCCTCGCGCACCTTCGTAGCGGCCGGTACCGCCACCGGGGTCTCCACGTACGCTCCCGCGTCGGCGCCGGCCAGGAACGGACAGCCCCCGTCGAGCGAGTTCGGGCGATACGGCGCGACGCCCGTGTGCACCGCGTCCTGATGGAAGCCGTCGCGCTGCATGTCGTTGATCGGCGCGTGCGTGCGGTTGATCGGGATCTGCGCGAAGTTGGGGCCGCCGAGACGGGTGATCTGGGTGTCCAGGTAGGAGAACAGCCGACCGGCCAGCAACGGATCGTCGGTCAGGTCGATCCCGGGGACGAGATGCCCCGGATGGAAGGCGACCTGCTCGGTCTCGGCGAAGAAGTTCTTCGGGTTGGCGTTCAGGGTGAGCAGCCCGATCGGCTGTACCGGCGCCAGTTCCTCCGGCACGATCTTGGTGGGATCCAGCAGATCGATGCCCTCGAACGTCTGCTCCGGCGTATCGGGAAAGGTCTGGATGCCGAATTCCCACTGCGGAAACGCGCCCGCCTCGATCGCGTCCGCCAGATCGCGCCGATGGAAGTCCGGGTCCATACCGTTGATCAGCTGCGCCTCCTCCCACACCAGTGAGTGCACGCCCGCCTTGGGCTTCCAGTGGAATTTCACCAGGGTGGTCGACCCGTCGGCGGCGACCAGTCGGAAGGTGTGGACGCCGAAGCCCTCCATGGTCCGGAAGGAGCGGGGGATGCCCCGATCGGACATGTTCCAGATGGTGTGGTGGGTGGCCTCGGTGTGCAACGAGACGAAATCCCAGAACGTGTCGTGCGCGCTCTGCGCCTGGGGGATCTCGCGATCCGGATGCGGCTTCCCCGCGTGGATGACGTCGGGGAACTTGATGGCGTCCTGAATGAAGAACACCGGGATGTTGTTGCCGACCAGGTCGAAGACACCCTCGGAGGTGTAGAACTTGGTCGCGAACCCCCGGGTGTCGCGCACGGTGTCCGCCGAGCCGCGCGAGCCGAGCACGGTGGAGAAGCGCACGAACACCGGCGTCTCCACCCCCTCGGCGAGGAACGCCGCCTTGGTGACCGATGTCGCCGTGCCGTAGCCGCGAAAAACGCCGTGCGCCGCCGCGCCGCGCGCGTGCACCACCCGCTCGGGAATGCGCTCGTGATCGAAATGGGTGATCTTCTCGCGCAGATGGTGGTCCTGGAGCAGTACCGGGCCGCGCGGCCCCGCCTTGAGCGAGTGGTCCGAGTCGGGTACGCGCAATCCCTGGGCGGTGGTCAGGAACGCGCCTGCCTGGGCCCGGGTGAACTGCTCGGCGCCGGTGGCCTGCCCCGTGGGGCTCTGGGTGGCCGGCCCGTCCTGATCGGGCTTGGGGGGAAGCGGGTCGTGCGGGTCCGTCGGTTCCGTCACCGATGGCGCACGGCTGCCGGGACGTCCGGGAATCCGCGGGGCGGGGTCGGACTGGCTCATCATTCCTCCGGGCACAGCGGTTGTTTGGACCGTTGCCGCTTGCCCGTCCACGCGCGGGTGATACATCCGACGGGCCGGGTTCCCCGGTTTCCCTCATTCGTCGTCACCCGAGGTCCAAAAGCCGGAACGCCCGAGTCCGGATACATCGGCCGGCGCGCCCGCGCGGGCGCGCTCATTGCCGGGTGAAGTCGATGTCCTCGGCCGGGAGGATGCGGGCTCCCATGTTGCGCTCCATCATGCGCAGCGCCGCGTCGGCGAGGTCCTCGTGGATGTGGGCGACGGCGTCCTGTGCCACGGTCACCTCGAAATGCCGGATGTGGGCGTCCAGCGCCGAGTAGAGCACGCACTGCTCGGTGACCTGCCCCGTGAGCACGATGTGCCGCACGCCTTTTGCGTGAGCAGGTATTCGAGCGGTGTCTGGTAGAAGATCGAATGGCGGGCCTTGACCACGTACAGGAGCGTTCGCTCATGGATCGCGAACCATGTCTCGACATCCACCGAAGCCCCGGGCGACTCGCCGTGGCGGCCGTGTCCGGCGAACTCGACGCGGACACGGCGCCCGGCCTCGATCGGCAAGTGCGCGAAGTGCTCGCCCGGCACCCGGATCTCGTCCTGGACCTGGCCGGAGTCGACGGGTGCGACTCCTCGGGGTTCGACGCGTTGTTACGGCTGCGCCGGCGCGCATCGGCGGCCGGCGGGCGATTGTTCCTGGCGTCCCCGCCACCTCGGATAGTCCGGCTCCTGGCGACGAGCCACTCGGACATCGTCTTCGCCGTGCACAGCGACGTCGACGACGCTCGGGCCGCGTACACCTGCGGGGAACACGAGCAGACCTCACCCTGAGGCGGACGACCCTCTCGCGGCTTCGCCGTCAGCCGCCGCAAACACAGGCGGCGGCGGGCGCCGGATCGACCTCGGGCCCACCCCCGCAACAGGCGTCGGCGCCCGGTGCCGGGCTCTTGCCCATTCGCTCGGCGTCGGCCTTGACGACGTAGACCTCCCACGGCTCCTTGCCGGGGCCGTGGACCCACACCTTGTCCTGGAGGGCGTAGCAGCAGGAGGTGTCGTCTTCCTCGAACGTGGCGAGCCCGGCGTCCTTGAGGCGGGTGGTGGCGGCGGTGACGTCGTCGGTGGAGCCGACCTCGACGCCGAGGTGGTCCAGACGGGTGTCCCGGCCGGCCTCGCCCTCGATCAGGACGAGCTTCAACGGCGGGTCGGTGACGGCGAAGTTCGCGTAGCCGGGTCGGCGCTTGGCGGGCTCTACGCCGAACAGCTTGGAGTAGAAGGCCACCGACGCGTCGAGGTCGGCGACGTTGAGCGCAAGTTGCACACGGGACATGACAGCTGCCTCCATCGGCTTGTATCGATGTTGATCGATACAAGCTTGCGCCTTGGATCGAAGAACGTCAACATAGAGGAATGTCGAAACAGAAACTCGTGGTGCTCGGGCAGGACGCCGACGGATGTTGCCCGGCCGCCCTGCTGACCGCCCCGCTGGACGAGGAGCAGGCCCTCGACCTGGCGCGGGTGTTCAAGGCGCTGGGCGACCCGGTGCGGCTGCGGCTGCTGTCGATGATCGCCTCCCGTGCGGGCGGGGAGATCTGCGTCTGCGATCTCACCCCGGCGTTCGACCTGTCCCAGCCGACGATCTCCCACCACCTCAAGCTGCTCAAGCAGGCCGGGCTGATCGCCTCCGAACGGCGCGGGACATGGGTGTACTACCGACTCCTGCCCGCCACGACCGACCGCCTCGCCGCGATCCTCACCCGCCCCGCCGGCGACCCCCTCCCCGACCCCGCCCCCACTCCGGTCGACGCGTGAGCGCCCCGGCCGCGACCCCCGCGGGACCGGTCGCCGGACGACTGTCGTTCCTCGACCGTTTCCTCGCGGTGTGGATCCTGCTCGCGATGGCCGCCGGCCTCGGCCTGGGCCGACTCGTCCCCGGCCTCGGCGACGCGCTCGCGAAGGTGACGGTCACAGGCGTCTCGCTGCCGATCGCGCTCGGCCTGCTCGTGATGATGTACCCGGTGCTCGCGAAGGTGCGCTGGGACCGGCTCGACACCGTCACCCGCGACCGGCGGCTGCTCGTGCCGTCCCTGGTCCTGAACTGGGTCGTCGGTCCCGCGCTGATGTTCGCCCTCGCGTGGCTGATGCTGCCCGACCTGCCCGAGTACCGCACCGGCCTGATCATCGTCGGCCTGGCCCGCTGCATCGCCATGGTGATCATCTGGAACGACCTCGCCTGCGGCGACCGCGAGGCCGCCGCCGTCCTGGTCGCGCTCAACTCGGTGTTCCAGGTGATCGCCTTCGCCGCACTCGGCTGGTTCTACCTCGACGTGCTGCCCGGATGGCTCGGCCTGGACCGCACCGCCCTGGACGTGTCCGTATGGGAAATCGCCCGCAGCGTGCTGATCTTCCTCGGCATCCCGCTCCTGGCCGGATTCCTCACCCGCCGCCTCGGCGAGAAGACCCGCGGCCGCACCTGGTACGAGACGAGACTGATCCCCAGGATCGGCCCGTTCGCCCTGTACGGACTCCTGTTCACCATCGTCGTGCTCTTCGCCCTCCAAGGCGACGCCGTCACCTCCAAACCGCTCGACGTCGCCCGGATCGCGCTGCCCCTGCTCGCCTACTTCGCGCTGATGTGGGGCGGATCCATGGCCGTCGCACGCGCCGTCGGCCTGGACCATGCGCGGGCCACGACACTGGCGTTCACCGCCGCGGGCAACAACTTCGAACTCGCCATCGCGGTCGCCATCGCCACCTTCGGCGCCTCCTCCGGACAGGCCCTCGCCGGAGTCGTCGGGCCCCTCATCGAGGTACCGGTGCTGATCGGCCTCGTGTACGTCGCCCTCGCCGCCCGCCGCCACTTCCCCCAACCCACCGCCACCGCAGCCCCGGAAGGTCCCGCCCGTGTCTGAACCCGCCACGCCATCCGTGCTGTTCGTGTGCGTCCACAACGCCGGACGGTCCCAGATGGCCGCCGCCTGGCTCACCCACCTCGCCGACGGCCGGGTCGAGGTACGCTCCGCCGGATCCGCGCCCGCCGACGCCGTCAACCCGGCCGCCGTCGCGGCAATGGCGGAGGTCGGCATCGACATGTCCGCCGAGACGCCGAAGATCCTGACCACGGAGGCGGTACGCGCGTCCGACGTGGTGATCACCATGGGTTGCGGCGACACCTGCCCGATCCTCCCCGGCAGGCGATACCTCGACTGGAGGCTCGACGACCCCGCCGGACAGGGTGTCGAGGCCGTGCGGCCGATCCGCGACGAGATCGAACGACGCGTCCGCGCCCTGCTCGCCGAACTCGGCGTCGAGGCGGCCTGACCGGCGCCGCCGTGTGCCGCACACCGACGATCGCCTTCCCCGCGTTCGGGCGTTCGCCAGGCGACATCGGCCGGGAACGCCCGAGCCGGTCCCGGCCGTGTACCCGGTTCGCCGATCTTCCGCGTCGGGCTCGGGCAGGCTTGTCACGTGACCTACTTCGTACACGTCGACGTCGTCCCCCCGAGCGGCCATCCGCCTCTGGACAACCTGCGGCGGGCGGGCATAGCAAGCCTGCTCGCCGAACCCCTGGAGCGCCTGGAGGGCGTCGACGGCCCCGACGACATGCGCATCGACCTCGACGACTTCCGCGTCGGCTCGCATCCCGAAGGCGCCCTGGTGCTCATGGAACTGAACGCCCCCGCGCTGGAGTTCGCCGAGACGGCGGCCCGTGAGGTGGTCGAGGAGATCCTGGAGAACACCGAAGGCTTGGAGGAGTGGGTGGTTGCCTCGTGCGAGGTCAAATTGCACGACGCGCTCGCGCGAAAGAGCCTCGCCGCCGCCGACGGCCCCGACGCGCCGCCCGCGGACCCGGCAGAGCGCGCCCTACTCCACCGCCGCCCCGTGCCGGACCCGAACGTGGGCGCGCCGACCCACGAGGAAGTCGAGAGGTATTGCAGGCGACTTCGGAGCCTGGCCCCACGTCTGACCTGTTTCGCCGCAGCCCGATTCGGTCACACCGACTCGGACCCGCTCCCCCACGCCACCGTCGAACTGGCGGCAGGCGCCCTCGTCTACGCCATCGATCTGCTCACCGACGAACTCTTCGGCGACCTGGTGAGCCTGGCCGAGGACGAAGTGGCCGACCATGTCGAGGACTCCGACGCGGACTTCTTCATTCTGGACGAACTTCCGCCCGCCTTCGCCGAGCAGTACACCGAGTTGTTCGTCCGCCGATTCATCATCGCCGCCGCCGGTGTGACCCAACGCCTCACCTCGACCGCGTGGCACCCACCCGCCACCACGGCCGAGGCACTCGCCCTGCACCTCCTCCTCCAGGAAGCCGTCCCCGTCCTCGACATCCACGGCCTGTACGACCACGACATCAAGAGCGCATACGCCGCGTTCAGAGAGGCGGTTCTGGGGGATCTCGACCCGGAGTGGCTCTACGAGGAAGACCCGTTCGACGAACAGGGCTCGGTCACCGACTGGTTCAAAACCTTCGGATCCGACACGCGGGTCCACTTCTACACCCTCGGCGACTGACCAACGCGGCACCAACAAGCCGGCCGCCACCACACATCACGGCACCCGCCGTGGTCGCCGGCGAAACGATGTGGCGTAGGTATGCCTGTGGGTCATGCATGAACCGGCGCCGGCGGTCGACGATTTGAACGTAGCCTCGGACGGGGCCGACCACGCCCCGGACGACACATGAACCACCAAAGGACACACGTGAGCACAGAGCGATACCACATCTCGGTCTCAGGCCATGTGCTCGACGACCTGCGCGAGCGGCTGCTACGCACCCGGTTCACCACCGCGACGAACCCGGTGTACTGGGCGGCCGGGGTCGATCCCGGCGCCCTGCGCGAGCTGGTGGCGTACTGGGCGGACGGCTTCGACTGGCGGGCGGCCGAGGCTCGGCTGAACGCGTACCCACACTTCCGCGCCGAAGTCGGCGGGCGCAAGGTGCACTTCGTGCACATGCGCGGCAAGGGCCCGGCCGGTGGACCAACCCCCTTGCCGCTGGTACTCAGCCACGGATGGCCGAGCAGCTTCGTGGAGATGTTGCGGATCGCCGAGCTGCTGACCGACCCGGGCGCACACGGCGCAGACCCGGCGGACGCATTCGACGTGGTGATCCCGTCGCTGCCCGGGTTCGCCTTCTCCGAGCCGCCGAGCGGCCCGTTCACGCGGCGCGCGGTCGCCGAGACGTGGCACGCGCTGATGACCGACGTACTCGGCTACCCTCGCTTCGGTGCCGAGGGCGGCGACATCGGCAGTGGGATTACGCAGTGGCTCGGCGCGCTGTTCCCGGACGAGGTGGCCGGCGTACTCGTCACCTCGTCGGTGGTCCCGACCGACTTCGGCGCGGCGCCGCCGACGCCCGAGGAGCAGCAATTCCTGGACGCGCTGGCCGTGTACGACGCCGCCGACGGCGGCTACAGCGCGATCATGTCCACCCGCCCGGACACCGTCGCGGCCGCGCTGATGGACTCCCCGGCGGGACTGCTGGCGTGGATCGTGGACAAGTACCGCGACTGGAGCGACTGCGGCGGCGACGTGACGACGCGCTGGGACCGCGACACGCTGCTGACGGTGGCGACGCTGTACTGGGCGACCGAGTCGATCGGCACGTCGTTCCGCGAGTACCACGACTGGTCGCACGACCGGCCGCTGCCGCCGATCACCGTGCCCGGCGCCGTGACGCTGAGCAACGAACCGGCGTTCCGCGGCATGCCCCGCGGCCTCGCCGAACGGACCTTCACCGACCTGCGGCAATGGCACACCCCGGAGCGCGGCGGACACTTCATGGCCCACGAGGAACCCGAACAACTGGCCCGCGACCTGCGAGACTTCTTCCGACCGTTGCGAGTCCGGGACCGGTAGGACTTCGCCGGTTTCCCGGAATTTGCCGGTTCGGTCGTATCCCTTCGCCCGGCATGGACGCCTGTGTGAGTGTTTCGCTTGCTCGGGCACGAACCCCGTCCTGCCCGGTCGTTCGCGCGGCTCACGAGATGCCCGCGACAGCAGGTCGGTGTCGTGGTCGAGGTCTGCCTTCCACCAAAGGAGCCTCGATGAATCGAAGAGTGACCACCACCGGGACCGTCCTCGCCTTACTCGCCGGCCTCACCGTCGGCGCGACGACCCAGTCGGCCGCGGCCGAACCGCCCGCGCCGCCCGGCTCTCAGGCGCTCGCCGTCTCCGCTGCCGACCGGGCCGCCGCAAGCGGCCTGGACGTTCTGGCCAAGGGACCCGACGAGCAGTACGAACGGCAGTCGGTGACGCCGTGGGTCGACGATCTGTACTCCGTCGCCTACGAGCGCACCTACCGCGGCCTGCCGGTCGTCGGCGGCGACGCCGTCGTCCTCGCCGACGGCAAGGGTCGCGTCCGCGCGACCCAGTCCGCGAGCGACGTACGGATATCCACCCCGGTTCACCCGATCGTGACGGCCGACGCCGCGGAGACCACCTCCAGGGCCGAACTCGCTTCGGTGGACCGGGTCGAGTCGCACCGCCTGGTCGTCCGGGTCGGGGACGATCGGAGCAATCTCGCCTGGGAGACCGTGCTCGTCGGCCGCACCGCGACCGCGCCCAGCAGGCTGCACGTCTTCGTCGACGCGAGCACGGGCACGGTGCTCGACAAGGTCGACGACGTCAAGGCCGGCACCGGCAACAGCCAGTGGAACGGCCCGAACATCCCGATCGACACCACCAAGTCCGGTGCCAGGTATTCGCTGCGCGACCCGGGCCGACCCGGCCTGTCCTGCGCGGACTACTCCACCGGGACGGTGTTCTCCAAGTCCACCGACTCGTGGGGCAACGGCCAGGCATCCAGCAAGGAAACCGGCTGCGCCGACGTCATGTTCGCGGCCCAAAAAGAATGGAACATGCTCCGCGACTGGCTCGGTCGCAACGGGCACAACGGCAGCGGCGGCAGCTGGCCGGTCAAGGTCGGCCTGAACGACGTCAACGCCTACTGGGACGGCTCGTCCGTCTCGATCGGCCACAACCAGAGCAACCAGTGGATCGGCTCGATGGACGTCGTCGGCCACGAATTCGGCCACGGCATAGACCAGTTCACCCCCGGCGGCGCCAACGGTGAAGCCGGACTCGGCGAGGGCACCGGCGACATCATGGGCGCGCTGACCGAGGCGTACACCAACGAATCCTCGCCCTACGACACCCCCGACTACACCGTCGGCGAAACGGTCAACCTGGTCGGCCAGGGGCCCATCCGCTACATGTACAAGCCCTCCACCAACGGCGACCCGAACTGCTACAGCTCGTCGATCCCCAACACCGAGGAGCACGCGGCGGCCGGACCGCTCAACCACTGGTTCTACCTGCTCGCCGAGGGCACCAACCCGGGCGGCGGCAAGCCGACCAGCCCGACCTGCAACAACACCACCCTCTCGGGCGTGGGCATCCAGAAGGCGGGCAAGGTCTTCTACGGCGGCATGTTGCTCAAGACCAGCGGCATGACCTACAAGAAGTACCGCACCGCGACCCTGAAATCGGCGAAATCCCTCGACCCCACCTGCGGTCTGTTCAACAAGACCAAGGCGGCGTGGAACGCCATCAGCGTGCCCGCCCAGTCCGCCGACCCCACCTGCACCGCGGGTTCCGGCCTGGACGACTTCTCGGTCGCCTTCACCTCGCCCTCGGGCATCGTGACACCGGGCGACTCGATCACGACCGCGGTGAGCACGGCCGTGACCGCGGGCGCGGCGCAGAACGTCACGCTGTCCACGAGCGGTCTGCCCACCGGTGTGACCGCGACCATCACCCCGGCGTCCGCCGAGGTGGGCGGCTCGACGCTGACCCTGTCGGCGAGTTCGACCGCGCCGGCAGGCACCTACCCCGTGACCGTCACCGGTAGCGGCCCCACCGCCACCCACACCGCCCGGTACACCCTCACCGTGACGGGTCCCGGCAACCGCAGCCTGGCGCCGCCCGACATCAACGTGGCGAACGTGCAGGCGCATCTGGCCCAGCTCAACCAGATCGCGAACCAGAACGGTGGCAACCGCCGTGCGGGCAGCGCGGGTTACACCGCGTCCGTGGCCTATGTGAAGGGCAAGCTCCAGGCCGCCGGCTTCACCGTGTCCGAGCAGGTCTGCACCTCCTGCCGATACCGCTCCAACAACCTGATCGCCGACTGGCCCGGCGGCCCCGCCGACCAGGTCGTCATGTTCGGCGCCCACCTGGACGGCGTCAGTGCCGGTCCCGGCATCAACGACAACGGCTCCGGCTCGGCCACCCTCCTGGAGAACGCCCTCGCGCTCGCCCGGGCCAACCCCACGCTCACCAAGCACGTGCGCTTCGGCTGGTGGGCCGGCGAGGAACAGGGCCTCCAGGGCTCGCAGTTCTACGTCAGCCAACTCACCTCGACACAGCGCGCCGCAATCAGGGGCTATTACAACTTCGACATGGTCGCCTCACGCAACGCGGGCTACTTCGTCAACAACATCAACTCGGCCACCGCCGCGCCCCTCAAGGCGTACTGGGACACGCTGAACCTGCGTCCCGAGGAGAACGTCGAGGGCCAAGGCCGCTCCGACGACTACTCCTTCCAGCGGGCCGGCATCCCCACCTCGGGCTACGCAGCAGGCGCCAGTGCCACCAAGACCTCGGCGCAGGCGGCCAAGTGGGGCGGCAGGGCCGGCGCGTCCTACGACGCGTGCTACCACTCCGCGTGTGACACGACGAGCAACATCGACGCCACGGTACTCAACCGCAGCGCCGACGGCGTGGCATACACGATCTGGAAGACCGCGGTCGCGGTCACCACGCCCACCGCGTAACCCTCAACGATCGCCGGTACCGGCCGCCCGAAGCAGGTCGGTACCGGCGATCCCCGCCCCCACACAGCCGACGGCCACGGGGGTGCCGACCGGGCGCGCGGGGATCCGATGAGGTCGGCGCAGGCTCGAATCGCTCCCACGACCCATCGCCGCCGCCTTCGACGGGACGCAACGAGGAGGCGGGGACGACGCGAAGCGCCCTGCCGCACGCCGACGGCCGGCATGACGAGCATCTGCATGCGCGGGTCCGGGGCGACGCCTGGCCCGACGCCGGAGTCACCCGCGGTCGGTGACGGCTGTGAGCGGACCAGGACGTCGAGGGGGACGGGCGCACGAACGACGAGGCTGCCGTGTTCGAGGATGTGCCGCGCGGGTCGTATCGCGGTGATGCCGGCGAAGCCGTAGAGCAGGCGCCCGGTCGTGGCGCCCTCCAACAGCCATAGGGCCTCGGCGCCGGAGATCTCGATCAGGCGGGGTTGGGCGGCGGTCATCGTGCGTCCTCCCTGACGGAATCCGCGGTGTCGACGGGAACCGGTCGCGGGCGTGCCGCGGTCGGTACGGGCTCAGGGGCCGGGCTCAGGAGCCTGGTTCAGGGGTGCTCCGGCAGGTCGATGCCGTGTTGTTCGGCGAGTCGTTCCAGGGCGTCCAGGCGTGCCTGCCAGACCTCCGTGCCGTATGCGTCCTCGTCCTGACGGGCCTGATCGAGCTTGTCGCGGGCCTCTTCGATGCCGCCGGTCAGTTCGTGGATGAATTCCCCCACGGGGTGCCTCCTGGAGTGGTGGGCGGGGCAAGTGCGGCGGCGGTGCTGTCGACCTTCGACGAATGCGTTCGTTGTACGCCCCTCCATCTCCTGACACTTGCCGCAGTTGCCAATCTTATCAATTGCTAAGCTATCGTCTTCGTCGGGCTTAGGTCTCGTGTTGCCGAGTCGGCACGGGAGCGACCCGAGAGGGAGGTGGACGCGGATGCCGGGAAGCTGGGGGGATCTGTTCAGGTGCGCCGTGTGGACGCGGGCTCGCGAAACGGCCGCGCGATCGAGATCGGCGCGAGGATCGGACCGGTGTGCGGCGCGGAGCGGTACGGGCTGCGGATCGTCGCGCCGCAGCGGCGCGCGGACGTGCTGCCGACCACGGGGCCGGTGAGCCGGAACCCGACGGAGCCACTGCGGCGTGCGTACGCGGCCTGTGGGCCGCTGAAGGCAGCGGCGGTTGCGTGGCCGCCCCCGCCCCACCGTGCGCGAACTCGATGCGCCGGGAACCCTCCCACGACCCAAGTGCACGAGCACACACGAGCACAGACACGAGGACCATCCGTGCCCACCACACACCCACACCCACACCCACGCGAGCAGCCCGGCCGCCACGCGGCGGTCACCGCGGCCGCACCCCCTCGCACCGTGACCCCCGGGAAGGACGTGAAGCGGTGAGTACCCCCCTGTACGAACTGAAGGCCGAGTTCTTCAAGACGCTCGGGCACCCGGCCCGCATCCGCGTCCTGGAACTGCTCAGTGAACGCGAGCACTCCGTCGCCGAGATGCTTCCCGAAGTCGGCATCGAGGCGTCGCGGCTGTCCCAGCAGCTGGCCGTGCTGCGCCGCGCCAACCTGGTGGTGGTCAGCCGCCGGGAGGGGTCGACGGTCTACTACACCCTCACCAGCCCCCAGGTGAGCGAACTGCTCGCGGTCGCGCGCGGCATCCTGACCGGGCTGCTCACCGAACAGATGGAACTCCTCCAGGACCTGCGCGCAACCACGCGCGAGGTCTCCCCCGGGCCATCCCGGGGCTGAGTCGGACCGCATCCGGAGCCGCCCACCCGCACGACGGCCGCCGGGGACGAACGCCCGGCCACGGGCGGCCCGCGGGGCATCGGCACGGCGCACCTTCCAGGAACGAGGTTCCCCACCATGAACGACCGGCGGCAGGCACCCCACCCCGCGCGGGACACCCCTCCTCCCGCGGTCGGGACACGGGTCGCCGGCCGGCTCGCCCTGCTGCCCGGACGCGGCGACCTGCGCAGCATGCGCCGCTCCCCCGGACGCGACCTGGTCGCCGGCCTGACCGTCGCGGTGGTCGCGCTGCCGCTGGCGCTGGCGTTCGGCGTGGCCTCGGGACTGGGCGCCCAGGCCGGGCTGGTCACCGCGATCGTGGCCGGCGCCCTGGCCGCCGTCTTCGGCGGGTCCAACCTCCAGGTGTCGGGCCCGACCGGGGCGATGACCGTCGTCCTGGTCCCGGTGGTCGCCGCGCACGGCACCGACGGCGTCCTGATGGTCGGCCTCCTCGCCGGGCTGATCCTCGTGCTGCTGGCCGTCCTGCGGCTCGGCCGGCTCGCCGCGTTCCTGCCGGCGCCCGTGATCGAGGGGTTCACCGCCGGTATCGCCGTGGTGATAGCCCTGCAACAGGTCCCCGCCGCGCTCGGCATAGCCCACGCCGACGGCGACAAGGTCTGGCAGAGCGCCGCCGACGCCGCCTCCCGCTGGCTCGACCGGCCCACCGCCGCCGCGCCGGTCACGGCCCTGGCGGTCGCCGCCGTCATGCTCCTGGGGGCGCGATGGCGTCCGGCGATCCCGTTCTCCCTGGTCGCCGTGGCGGCGGCGACGGCCCTGGCGTGGTCCGCGGACCTGCCGCTGACGCCGATCGGGGACCTGCCCGCGGGGCTGCCCGCGCCCTCGCTGGGCTTCCTGGACACCTCCCTCCTGGTCTCCCTGCTGCCCTCGGCCGCGGCGGTCGCGGCGCTGGCCGCGCTGGAGAGCCTGCTCTCGGCGACCGTGGCCGACGGCATGACGGTGGGGCAACGGCACGACCCCGACCGGGAGTTGTTCGGCCAGGGGGTGGCGAACCTCGCCGTACCGCTGTTCGGCGGCGTCCCGGCCACCGCGGCCATCGCCCGCACCGCCGTGAACGTACGCGCCGGCGCCACGTCACGCCTGGCCGCCCTGACCCACGCCGTCGCGCTGGCCGTCATCGTGTTCACCGCCGCCTCCCTCGTCGCCCACATCCCGCTGGCCGCCCTCGCCGGTGTCCTCCTGGCGACCTGCGTGCGCATGGTCGAGGTCTCCGCGCTGCGCGCCCTGGCCCGCTCCACCCGCCCCGACGCCCTCGTCCTGGCGCTGACCTTCGTCGTCACCGTCGCCCTGGACCTGGTCACCGCCGTCGCGGTGGGCATCGGCCTCGCCGTGATCCTGGCCCTGCGCTCCGTCGCGCGCACCGCCCGCCTCGAACAGGTCCCGTTGGACACGAGCGACCACACCGACGAGGAACGCGCCCTCCTCGAAGCGCACATCGTGGCCTATCGCCTCGACGGGCCGCTGTTCTTCGCCGCGGCCCACCGCTTCCTGCTGGAGTTGTCCGAGGTCACCGACGTGCGGGTGGTCATCCTGCGGATGTCCCGCGTCACCGCGTTGGACGCCACCGGCGCCGGCGTCCTGGGCGATGCCGTCGACAAACTCGAACAGCGTGGCATCACCGTCCTGCTCTCCGGGATCAAGCCCGCCCACGACGACATCCTCGCCACCCTGGGAGTGGCCGAGCACCTGCGCCGCGACCGGCGGATCCTGCCCGACACCCCGGCCGCCATCGAGTACGCGCGGACCCTCATCGGGCAGCCCCACGACCGGCCCGCCCCGTTCGGCGCCGACCCCGCCGCGCGGACGCTGCCGTGCTGAACCGCGATCTCGCCGGCCGCGACCACCCGAACGCCAACCCCGCCTTCGGCGTGCGCATCCACGTGTCGCCCGCCGCCACCGACATCGTCGAGGACATCCTCGCCGACGCCCCCAATCCCGAGCGATCGGATCGGAGAATAGCCATGCCTCCCGACGACACGAACGCGGAACGCCCCACCCCGCCACGCCCCGTCGGCAGACGGCAGACCCAGAAGGAGATGGAGCGAGGCATCATCGTCTGGCTCCTCGTATTCACCTTCGGAACGCACCTGATCGGCGGCGGAATCTGGCTCTACATCCACTTCAGCGGTCGCGGCTGACCGCCCCCGCGTCGCCCCCTCGCGAACAAGGCCAAGAACAAGGCAAGGAAAGACCACCGATGAGCGATGCAACCCAGACCCTGCCGAACTGCCCCGAGTGCACCGGCGCCCACACCTACGAGATGGGCGCGTTGCTGATCTGTCCCGAATGCGGCCACGAATGGTCGCCCACGTCCGGCGCACCCGCCGCCGACACCTCGGATGCGCCGATCAAGGACGCGGTCGGCAACACGCTCGCCGACGGCGACACCGTGACGGTGATCAAAACACTGAAGGTCAAGGGCAGCCCGACCGGGATCAAGGCCGGCACCAAGGTGCGCAACATCCGCCTGGTGAACGGCGTGGACGGCCACGACATCGACTGCAGGATCGACGGATTCGGACCCATGCAACTCAAGTCCGGCGTCGTCAAGAAGGCCTGAACCCGACCCTGCACCAAGTCGCGGCCCCGCTCAGCTCTCGAATTCGCGGACGCGCAGCACGTCGAGGTTGCGGAACGTGGGCTGCCCGTCGCACAGCTCGGCCAACCGCGCCGCGAATTCGGCCGTCTCCGGGCGGTTGGAGTTCTCCATTGCCAGTTCGTGGGACGGGAATTCCACGATGTTCAGATACACGTTCTCCCGGTCGAGGTCGCGGGTCTGCGCAGCGCGCGTCGCGATGCGGTGACCTTCGTTTTTGGCGACCCAGTCGTCCAGGGCGGCGTCGAACTCGTCGATGCGGGTCGTCCGGTATTCGATGATCTGGATGAATGTCATTGCTCCGGCCCTCGGCGTTCGTAGTGACGGGCGGGCCGCCGGCCGCGGGACAGCGGCCCCTGCCACCTCCAGGGTCCCGCCGGCGCTCCGGACTCGCAAAGCCGCCACCCGAGGTCGGCCGAGGCTCCGGTCCGCCAGGGTCGGCGTGTAGGCGCGGGCCGACAGGGAACGATCCCAGCCGGTGGCACCCGACGGCGAGAGGGATCGCATGCGGATCGGCATCATCACGACCGCACGCCCGGGTCTGGAGCACCTGGCCGCCCGCGCGGAGGAACTCGGTTTCAGCAGTTTCTGGGTATACGACACGCCGATGGTCCACGGTGATCCGTTCGTCGCCCTCGCGCTCTGCGCCAAGTCCACCAGCCGGATCAAACTCGGTATCGGGGTCACCTCACCGGCGCTGCGCTCCGCGCCCGCCGCGGCTGCGGCGCTCGGCAGTCTCAACGCCCTCGCTCCCGACCGCGTCGTCTGCGGGGTCGGCACCGGCAACACCGCACGCCGCACGCTGGGCATGCGGCCGGCCAAGACGGTCGAACTCGAGTCGTTCACGGCCGCCTTGCAGGATCTCACCGCGGGCCGCGAGTCGGACCATCACGAGGGAACCCGGTCGAGCAGGGTGCGCTTCCTGCACGTCGACGGCTACGTCAACACCGAGGACCCGGTGGAGTTCGTCGTGGCCGCGTTCGGCCCGAAGGTTGCCGCCGTCGCCGGTCGCCTGGGTACGGGAATGATCTCCTTCGCACTGCACGCTCCCGAGGCCTGGTCCGCGCTCGGCCGGGCCCGCCGGGCAGCGGCACGGGACGCGGGCAACAGCGAGAAGGCGCATACGTACCTCGTCTCCTCCCTGTACGTCCTCGGCGACGGTGAGGACCGGTACGGCGATGCCGTCAAGGACGCGATGGGGCACATCGCGGTGAGCGCACTGCTCCTCGCCGTGGAGGACCCGGCCTTCCGCGCGGCCCTGCCGCAGGAGGAGTCCGCGGCTGTCGACCGCCTGCTCCACCTACGCGGCACCACCGCCACCGACCCCAATCGCCACCACACGCTCTACCACAACTATCTCGGCCGGCTGTCCCCCGAGGAGCGCGATCTCGTCGTGCCATCACTGGTGGACAGGTTCGGTCTGATCGGTACCAGGGACGAACTCCGAGAGCGGATCGACGCGCTGGAGAAGTCGGGGGTCGAGGAACTCGTGATCCAGCCCGTGGTGAACCCCGAGGCGGAAATGGCCGAAATCGCCCGGCTTCTGCCCTGACACCGCACAGCCCGATCAAGGCGTTACTGGTCACCACCGCCGTAGCGGCCGCCGTGGGGATCACGCCCGCCACCGCGAACGCCGCGGCCGACTGGTCGTGCCGCTCCATCGCGAACCAGTACATGTACTTCAAGCCGGACACCCCCCTGCACGCCAAGCCCCTGGGCAGCTCCCAGGTCTACGCCGCCTTCTCCAGCCCGCAGTTGATCGACGGCTCGTGCGTCGACAAGTACGGCAAGCAGTGGTGGCGTACGGGTTGGTCCTCCGGATATGGCTACATCTACGACGGCTACCGAACCGGCTGACCGACCGCCGTCAATCGTTGCCTCGAAAGGGTGAACTCTGGGGTCACGATGCCGCGGCGACGGCGCCGACGGCGGGCACGAAATCCCGGCGTCGTGGCCCCTGCCCGCTCTCCCGCGGCTCGCTGCCATTCCCCTCGAAGGTGTCTCCGCCCGAAAACCCCGTTGCCGTCGATGCGTCGAACCGCCCACCGTGGAGGCCGTGAACCGATCCTCCCGACGTCGTCGTGACCCGGCCGCCGAGACCATCGCCCGCGGCGTGGCCAGTGGCGAGGAACTCTTCGGTGGCAAACTCGCCCACAATCATGGCGCGTTCGCGCATCAGGACGCGCACCTGCAGCTGTCGCTGCTCGGCACGTTCCGGCAACTTCCCCGGCTGGTCGCGGCGTCGGTACGGCTGGCCTGGCGCACCGACCCCCGGGCGTTGTCGGCGGTCGGTCTCGCCGAACTCGGGCGGGGTGTGGCCGGAGCGTTCAGCCTGCTGGCCACCAATCAGGTCCTGGTGCGGTTGTTCGCCCAGGGCGCCACTCCGGACCGGGTACGGGCCGCGTTGCCGGCCCTGTTGGCGCTGGCCGCGTCCGGGGTGGTCGTGTCGTTGCTGCAGGCGCTCTCCACCGGCGCGGCCGGACGTCTGGAGCCCAAACTCGAACGTGTCGCCGAGACGTCACTGCTGAGCAAGACGGCCAGGGTGGAGATGGCCACCCTGGAGGACGGTGACTTCAAACGCCTGCTGCAGTCGGCAAGTTGGGGTACCGATGCCTCCCGGCGGATGATCTCGTACACGATCGGCATCGCCAACGCGTTGATTTCCCTCGCCGCCGCCGCAACCGTACTCGCCGTGCTGCATCCGGTGCTGCTGCCGCTCCTCGCGTTGATCACCGTTCCCCAGGCTTGGGGCGCGGTCCGCGATGCGCGCCGGCGCTACGCCTCCGTGCAAAAGTGGATCGACCACAACCGGCAACAGGGCGAAGTCGCGTGGCATCTGCGGCACCTCGGGTCCGGTCCCGAGGTCCGCGTACACGGAGTCGGCGACTACCTGGTGGAACACTTCGAGCGGATGGCCGCGGCCGGCGAGGCCGAGGAGAGCCGACTCGCGCGCGCCGAAGCCGTCACCGGCCTGCTGTCCGCCGCCCTGGCGGGGCTGGCCACGGGCGTGACATACGTCGTGCTGGGTTGGCTGACCTGGACCGGGCGCACCGGGCTGGCCGCGTCCGGCACCGCGGTCCTGGCGATCCGCACCGGCACCGGAGCACTGACCCGACTCGTCGAACAGGTGCAACAGACTTACAAACAATCGCTGTTCGTCCAGGATCTCGAACGCGCCTGCGCACTCGCCGACGAACACGCCATCCCGCGCGGCGGCCTGCCCGTGGAGCGGTTCCCCGACCGTATCCGGCTCGACGACGTCACCTACACCTATCCCGGCCGCGACACCCCCGCCGTCGACGCCGTCTCCCTGACCATCGAACGCGGCCAAGTCATCGCGCTCGTCGGCGAGAACGGCTCCGGCAAGTCCACCCTGGCAAAGATCATCGCGGGGCTGTACCGACCGCAGTCCGGGCACATCCGCTGGGACGGCATCGACGACACCACCCTGGACCGCGACCAACTCTTCGGCCGCGTCGCCCTGATCTCCCAGTCCTTCACCGAATGGCCGTTCACCGCCGCCGCCAACATCCGCATCGGCCGCCCCACGACGCAAGGGCACACCACGGACGGCGTCGCCACGACCGTGCCCGGCCCACGGGCACACCCCGACACCGCCCCGGAACGCCCGGGGCCCACCCCGGATCCCGCGCTCGAAGCCGCCGCCCGATACGCCGAGGCCGACCGGGTCATCGACGAGCTCCCGAGGAAATGGCACACCCTCCTCGACCGCTCCTACGTCGGCGGAGTGGCCCTGTCCGGCGGACAATGGCAACGCATCCTCCTGGGCCGCGGCGTCTACCGCGACGCCGACCTCATCATCGCCGACGAACCCACCTCCGCCCTCGACGCCAGGGCCGAAATCGCCGCGTTCGAACGCATCCGCGCCCTCGCCGACTCCGGACGCACCGTCATCCTCATCACCCACCGCCTCGCCGGCACCCGCCTCGCCGACCACATCTACGTCCTCGACCACGGCGCCCTCATCGAACACGGCACCCACCACGAACTCCTCGCCCACGAGGGCCGCTACGCCACGATGTACCACATGCAAGCCAATCAATACGAAACCGGACACAACGGCAGCGGACACAACACAGCTCAGCCACCGGGCTGACCCGCACCCTCGGCGACGCTTGCTTCACCTATCGATAGTCGATAGATTCCTATCGTAATTCGATGGAAGGGGTGGGCCATGGGAAAGCCGGCCGTGCATGCCTTGCGCGCCGTACTCGCGGTGGTGCTCGCCAGCACCGTGTTCGTACAGGCAGCGATGGTGTGGGCGTTGATCGGCGGGAACGACCCGGAGGACGGGTCGCTTCCGCTGAACCCGCTGCGCGTGATCACGATCCTGGGCATGGTGTCGGTCCAGGTCGCTCTGGTCTGCGTGTGGCGGCTGGTGACGATGGTGCGACGCGGAACCGTGTTCTCCCATGACGCCTTCCGGTACGTGGACGGCGTGATCGGCGCGATCGTGGCAACCGCCCTTTTGTGGTTCACGGTCACGGCCCTCAATGCGCCGGGTCAGCGGGACGACCCGGGCGTCACCGTGATCATGGGCGGGATCGGCGTGGCCATCCTGGGGGTCGCGCTCGTCGTACTCGTACTGCGGATGTTGCTCGCCCAGGCCGTCGCGCGCGACGTCGAGGCGGCGCGGATGCAGGCCGAGTTGGACGCGGTGATCTGATGCCGATCACCGTCGACATCGACGTGATGCTCGCCAAGCGGAAGATGTCCGTCGGCGAGCTGGCGGACCGCGTGGGGATCACGCCCGCCAACCTGGCGGTACTCAAGAACGGCCGCGCCAAGGCGGTCCGCTTCGCGACGCTCGCCGCACTCTGCGACGTGCTCGAATGCCAGCCGGGCGACCTGCTGCGCTGGGAGGCCGAGGACGCCGCGGACGTCGCGGTCGTCACGGACGGATGACGTGTCCCAGGGCCGACGTGCGGGCCCGGAAGATCGTCCGGCGCGGTGGTCCACGGGCGCGGCAAGCAGGGAACCAACTGACCTTCCTCGAACAACTCGGCCTCGCCCCCACACCGAGCTGACCGGGCGTCGACCGGGGCAGCGGCGTCGGTGTTCAGCGGCGCGACGCGTGGTGCCGGTACACGTCGTAAAGCAGCCGGTAATAGGGGGACTCCTCGTCGGCGGAGGCCAAGCCGCACAGGATCTCGTCGCCACGCGGGTCGTCGCGCTGGGCGAGCCGAGCTGCCGCCTCCACGCGTACGTCCTGGTCCGGATCGACGAGGCAGGCGGCGAGCAGGTCCCGTCAGTTGCAGCGTCGGACTCCACCGGCGCCGGCATCGCGGGCCCAAGGCGACGTGTGCGGCCACCGCGCGGGGTGCCGGACGGACGGGTCGCCGTTTTGCATCGTGCGTCGATCCGCACGAATCCCTTGTCCGGGTGCACCCGAATGGACTAGACCTCTGCTACGCCTGCCCCCTGGCGTATGGACGCACCGCCGGAACCAGGAGATCGTGTATGCCCGTTCGTCCCTCCGGTCTGCTCGCGGCCGTCACCGCCGCCGTGCTGCTGGCCACCGCCACCACCACCGCGCACGCCGCGAACGTCGCCGGCCACGGGTCCCACGGCCCGAAGCCGAAGGGCCAGCGGATCGGCTACTTCACCCAGTGGGGCGCCGACAGCTCCGCCAAACGTGTTCAGGAGACCGGCCAGGCAGCGAAGCTGACCATCATCAACTACGCCTTCGGCAACGTCTCCGCCGAGGGGACCTGTTTCGAGGCCAACGTCGAGGGCCAGGGCTACGCCTACGACGACTACCAACGTCCGTTCACCGCCGCCCAGTCGGTGGACGGCGTGGCCGACGCGCCCGACCAGGCGCTCAAGGGCCACTTCAACCAACTGCGCAAACTGAAGGGCGAGAACCGGCAGCTCAGTACCGTCATCTCGCTCGGCGGCTGGGCCTGGTCCAAGTACTTCTCCGACGCGGCCGCCACCGACGAGTCACGCAGGAAGTTCGTCTCCTCCTGCGTCGACCTCTACATCAAGGGCAACGTGCCGAGGCTCGACGGCGCCCCTGAAGGCGGCCCCGGCGCCGCCGAGGGTGTCTTCGACGGCATCGACGTCGACTGGGAGTATCCGGGTGGCGGCGGCGCGGAGGGCAACGTCTCGCGCCCCGAGGACGGCCGCAACTTCACCCTGCTGATGGCCGAGTTCCGCAGGCAGCTCGACGAGTACGCCGCACAGCGCGCCAAGGCCCAGGCCCACGGCAAGCCCCGGCACTACCTGCTGACCGCTGCCCTGCCGGCCAGTTCCGTGGTCGCCGACCGCCTGGAGATCCCCGCGGTCTCCGCCGCGGTCGACTACATCAACCTCATGACCTACGACCTCCACGGCAGCTGGGAGGCCAAGGGCCCCGCCAACCACCACGCCAACCTGTACTCCGACCCCACTGACCCCGACGTCCGCCAACGCAGCGCCGACAAGGCCGTCGACCACTACGCCCGACTCGGCCTGCCGTCCGGGAAGACGGTCCTGGGCGTCCCGTTCTACGGCCACGGATGGACCGGCGTTCCGGCGGGCGAGCGCAACGGCCTCTACCAGAAGGCCACCGGCACCGCACCGGACCTCACCTACAAGGAACTCGGCGCCCGCCCCGGCAGGACCTACGTCGACCGCGTCCACGGCGCCTCGTGGAAGTACGACGGCGACACCTTCTACAGCTTCGACAACTCCGAAGTCCTGACCGCCAAGGCCCGCTACACGCGCCGTAACGACCTGGCCGGCGTGATGATCTGGGCCCTGGACGGCGACGATTCGCACGGAAGCGCCGTAGCCGCACTGGACCGCGGCCTGCGCCGCTAGGGCGTCCGAGAAACATGCTTCGGGCAAGCCGACTTGGGGGTCACCATGGGCGGCGCGCGTCGGGCATCGCAGTGATCGGCGCCCCTGGATGACACCAACGCGCCGCCCCTGCGCGGGAGTTCGGGCAGGGGCGGCGCGTTCGCGTTCGGAGGGTGGTTACACCGCCAGTCGGTGCACGCTTCCGTAGGTCGTGCCCGCGAACAGCCACCGGCCGTCGGGCGATACGGTCAGCGACGAAACCGACGGTTCCGGCAGGTTCTTCGTGATCGAGCCCCAGGTGTGGCCGCCGTCGGTGCTGCGGAGCACTCCGAGGGCCGGGGAATGGTATTCGTGCGAGCCCGCGAACACCGTCGAGCCGTCCGGGGTGAACGCCAGCGAACTCAGGTAACCGCTCAGGTCGCCGGCCGCCTTCGTCAGGTTCTTCCCGCCGTCGGTGGTCACGTACAGCGCGTCCCTGGCGGCGATGACCGCGTGGCCCGGGGTGCGCGGGTTCAGCGCGATCGCGCTCACCCAGCCGTCGAGGAGCTTGGTCAGGGTGACGCCGCCGTCGGTGGTGCGGAACAGCCCGTCCGGGCCGCCGAGCCAGGCGCTGTCGGGGTCGACCGGGTCGACGGCGACGCTGGTGAAGCCGTTCAGGTCGTCCTGCCCGTTCTGGACCAGGGACTCGCCGCCGTCGTTGCTGGTGTACACGGCCGACGGCGAGTGGGTGGCGATGTACAGCCGCTTCGGGTCACCGGGGCTGACCGCGATGCCGAGTGCCTTGCCCGGTACGGCCGTTTGCGTGATGGTCCACCGCACGCCCGCGTCGGTCGACTTCTCCAGGTAGAAGCAGGGTTGATCGAAGGTGCAGGTGTTGCGTACCCGGTACACCGTCGAGGGGTTCGACGGATCGGTGGCCAGGCCGTCGATCCGGTTGCCCACGGTGTGCGGCGCCGAGCCGGAGAAGCCCCATTCCTGGTACCCGCGCGGCAGCCGGCTCTTCAGGGGCGCGGACGACTGGTAGGTGCCGGTCATGGTGCCCGCGACGATCGCCGGGCCCGACTTGCCCTGGGCGACGGTCAGCGACAACACCTCGGAGCCGGGCACGCCGATCCGGCGGAAGGACTGGTGGTCGTCGGTGGTGTAGATGCCCGCGCCTGCCGAGATGACGTCCGTGCCGGGCCGTCCGGGAAACGTGCCGATGCTCTCGTACAGGTCGACGCGGGCCAGGCCCGCCTCGGGGCGCCAGGTGCGGCCGTTGTCGCGGCTGCCCCACTGCTGCATCTCACCGGTGGACTGGTTGACCTGGACGTGCAGCCGGCCCGAGCCGTCCACGACCGCGGCCAGGACCACCACGTCGGTGCCCCACGGCCCGCGCAGCGCCCGCCAGTGCGCGCCCCGGTCGGTGGAGACCTGCGCGACCTGCAGGTCGCCCCTGGCGACCAGGGTGCCACCGGTGCCGGTGAACTGATCGACGCCCGCGCCGGTCGAGCCGGGACGGGGCAGCTTCACCGGGGTCCGCGCGCCTCGGCGCAGCACCCAGACGTCGGCGCCGGCGGTGAAGTACAGGTCGCCGTCGGTGAACTTCGGGTTGCGCGCGTCGGCGGGGGCACCGGCCAGCAGCTTCCAGGTGTTGCCGTTGTCGGTGGTCACGTGCACACCCTCGGCGCCCGTCGCGTACAGCCGCGCGCCGGTCGGGTCGAACACGACGCCGCTGATCCCGCCCGGGGTGTCCAGCACCCGGGTGAACGTTTTGCCGGCGTCGGTGCTGCGCAGCACGTACCCGCGCCAGTGCTCCTTCTCCACACCGCCCGCGAACACCACGTCGGGCCGCAGCGGGCCGGCCGCGATGCCGCCGGCGTCCGTGGCGTCCACCGGCAGTTCGTTGCTCTGCTGCCAGGTGGTACCCCGGTCGTCGGATCGGAAGACGACGTTGCCGATCGGGGTCTGCACGTAGGCCCGTTCGGGCCGGGCGGGGGTGAACGCCAGTTTGCCGCCGGTGCCGTTCGGGCCGACCTGCCGCCATTCGTTGCCCCGGGTGGCCAGGGTCGTCGGCGGGTCGGCGGAGTCCGCGGGTTCCGCTCCGGCGGGCACCGTGCCGAACGCGCCGAACACGGTGCCGAAGGCCACCGTGGCGATCAGGAGTAGTCGGCGCCGGGACACCTTCGCTGAACTCGACCGTGAATGTTGTGCGTTGAACATGCCGTCTCCCATGGGGCCGGTGGTGTGCTCTTTGTAGTCGCGGCTCCCGAGGGTCGGCCAGGTGTGGCCGCCGGCCGGTTGCGGCCGGCGCCGGAATCGGCCATGCTCGCTCGCCATGGAAAATGACGAGTTGGTGTTCGGCGCCGTCGGGGTCGCGCCGTTCGACGAGCGGGTCTATCGCACCGTTTTGGCCGGACCGCCGGTCACTGTGCGCGACTTGGCGGAGCGCACCGGCTCGGGCGCCGAGCGGCTGCAGTCGGCCCTCGCTCGGCTGCGCGGCCACGGTCTGGTCAGCCGGCTCTCGGGCCGCCCCACCCGGTGGGCGGCCGTCAGCCCCACCGCCGCCCTCGCCGCCCTGGTCCGCAACGCGCACGCCGACCTCGGCCGGGTCACCGAGACGGCCGCCGAACTCGAGGCCGTCTACCGCGCGCTCGGCGAGACCGCCCGCCCCGGCGAAGGCGTCGAACTGCTGACCAGCGCCGACGAACTCGGCCGGTGGTTCGCTCGGCTCCAGCAGGAGGCCACCGAGGAGATCATGAGCCTGGACCGGCCGCCGTACGTCCTGGCCCACGGCAACCCACTCCAACACACCCTGCTGGGCCGCGGGGTTCGGTACCGCACGATCTACGCCCCCGAGTCGTTCGAGATACCCGGGAACCTGGACGTCGTGTCCGGCCTGTCGCAGGCCGGCGAGGAGGCCCGGGTCCTCGCCGACGTCCCGCTGAAGATGTCCGTCGCCGATCGCCGGATCGCCCTGCTGCCCCTGCACCTCGATCCGCCCATCATCCGCAGCGTGGTCATCCGGGGCACCACCCTCGTCGACGCCCTGGTCACCCTGTTCGAAGGGCTCTGGACCCAGGCCGTCCCCCTCACCGCCGCCGGCTCCGAGTCGGCGGGCGACCCGCTCGACGCGGAGGACCGACGGATCCTGAACCTGCTGCTGTCCGGACTCAAGGACGAGACGATCGCCCGGCAACTGGGCATCAGCACCCGGAGCCTGCGGCGGCGAATGCGGGTGCTCCTCGACGAGTTGGGCGCGGAGAACCGGTTCCAGGCAGGTGTACAGGCGGTGCGGCGCGGCTGGGTATAGGGGAGTTCACGTGGGGCGCTCGCACAGGGGCGCTCACACCGGGCCTCGCACGGGGCGCTCACGGCCGATGGGCCGTCGCCGATCCCGCGTACGTCCGGCCGCTCACCGGGCCTCCTCCGGTCCGGCGTCCGCCGGTTCGTGGTCCGCGCAGTCCACGCGTAGTTCGCCCGGCCCGAACGGTGCGTCGACGAACGCGCAGTGGTGGGGGCGGTCCGGGTCCTGCGGGTGCGCGTCCGGTCGGAAGAAGCGGCACGTCACGCACGTACGCGAGACCGGGATCGCGTCGTGCTCCTGCAACACCTTGATCATCGTGGTGGTTCCGCGCAACATCGCCGCGACATCGGCGTCCGACAGCGCGTCGAGGGCCTCGCGCAGCGGCGCGGGGACGACGCCGAGCCGATCCGCCTCCGCCCGGCCGGCGTCCGTCAGGGTCAGCGTCACCGCGCGCGTGTCGACCGGATCGCGCCGGCGGTCGACGAGGCCCTTCGAGGTGAGCGCACGCATCGCGTCGCTGACCGTCGGCGGCGTGGAGGCGAGCGCCTTGACGATCTCGCCCTGCCTGCGCGGTCGGATGTCCGCGGCCAGGTACAGCAGGATGTCGGCCTGCAACGGACTCAGCTTCGCCGGACCGCCGTTGTGCCAGGCCGTCAGGCGCACCGCCTGGCCGAGCCGGGTCAGGCCGAGCAGCAGGTGCTCGGTGGGCGAGAGCCCCGGTGGTCCGTCCATCGGCGTGCTGCCTCTCTTTCGTTTCTTCTTCCCGTTCCGGATCGCCCCGTCTCTTGCATTCTAGGCAGTGCCAACTATATTTGGCACTGCCAACAGTCCTTCGGCGCACACTGCCGAAGGTCCGGTTTCGCATACCCAGTCGAGGAGTTCCCGCCATGTCCCGTCTGTCCATGGTCGACCCGGCCACCGCCGCCCCCGATGCCCGCCGCCTGCTCGCGAAGGTGGAAAGCGCCCTCGGCGTGACGCCGAACATGATGCGGGCGATGGCCGTATCGCCCGCCGTCCTCGACGGCTACCTCTCCTTCGCCGGCGCGCTCGCCAAGGGATCGCTGTCGGGCGCGCTGCGCGAGCAGATCGCGCTGGTCTCGGCCGCCGAGAACGCGTGCGAGTACTGCTACGCCGCGCACCACGTACTCGGCGCCCACGCCGGGGTGAGCGACGCGGACCTGGCGTCGGGCGGCCACGCCGGGGCGTCCGACCCGAAGGCAGCCGCGGCGCTGCGCTTCGCGCGGGCGGTGTTGCGTACGAAGGGCTTCGTGTCCGACGCCGAACTCGCCGACATACGCACGGCGGGTTACGACGACGGCGAGATCGGCGAAATCATCGGCGCGGTCGCGCTCAACGTGTTCACCAACTACTTCAACTCGGTCGGCCGCACCGAGGTCGACTTCCCGCCGGTCGCACTGCCCGGGTAAGTCCCGAGCCGGCCACGGCGGTTGGGGCGGCCACCGGCGCCCCAACCGCACCGGGACGCACGGGCGCGCTACGCCGGGGGGCCGTCCGGGAGCGAGGACGGGGCCGCGGCGCGCACTCGCACCCACGATCGAGCCGGGCGCGCCGGGGCGTCGCGGGGGAAGGCGAACACGAGGCCGACGGCGGCCACCGCGATGGCCATGGCGGTCAGATATGCGATCCGGAAACCCTCGTCGGAGGGCGGTCGGCCCGGAACGAGTATCGGGTTGTGGGTCATGATCAGTGCGGCCACCTGGGTCCCGACCGCCCCGCCGAGCGCCCGGGCGACGGTGGTCAAGGCGGTGGCGACACCGACCTGTTCGGGCGCCACGGCCGAGGCCGCGACGACGAAGATCGCCGTCGAGCCGGCCGCCGCGCCGATCCCGGTCAGCACCAGTCCGCACACGATCTGCCATGGCTCATGGTGATAGGCCAGAGTCAGCGCGCCGACGGCGAGCGACACCATGCCCACGCCGGCGACGGCCCGGCTGCCCACGTGTCGGGCCGCGAGGCCGGCGAGCGGTGAACTCAGCACCGCCGCGGCCAGAGCCGCACAGAGGTAGTAGCCGATCTCGGAGGCATTCGCACCGAGCCCCAGGCCCGTGGCCTTGGGCAGGGCCAGTAGTTGCGGGACGAGGTAGACGACCATGCCGTAGATCCAGCCCTGTGCCACGCCGACGCTCACCGGGCCCCGAATACCGCGTCGGCGGAGCAGCATCGGTGCCACCATCGCATGCACGACCCGGTTCTCCACGTACACCCATCCGACGAGGACCACGACCGACGACGCCACCAGGGCCAGGCTCGTCGCGGCGCCCCAGCCGTCCTTGGGTGCCCGGTCGAGCCAGATGAACAGCAGCGCCAATCCGACGGCGAGGGTCGCCGCACCGGGCCAGTCGACCCGGGAGGGGCCCGCCTTCCCGCCCGGCCGCGCCACCTCGGACACCGGCGTCCGCAGCCCGGCGGCGGTCAGGTGGAACAGCCCGCCCCCGGCCGCCGCGCACAGTGTCGGGAGGGCGTACATCCAGGCCCGGGACAGCGAATTCGCGATCGGTCCGGCGAACAGCACGCCCGCGCAGTTGCCCACCGTGATCGCCGCCATGAACATGCCCATCGGCACCTTCAGCCGATCGGGCGCGTACAGCGAACGCAGCACCACGAAGCCGATCGGGATGACTCCCGTGCCGGTGCCCATCAGGATCTGGCCGACCAGGAACATCGTGTAGGAGTGCGCCGCGGCCGATACGAGGCCACCGCAGGTGACCAGGAACAGTACGCCCGCCATGGTCCGGCGCGGACCGTGGAGATCGGCGAGGCTGCCGGCCAGAGGAGTCGAGACGGCGGCGCTGACGGTCAGCGCGACCGCCCACGTCGCGGCCTTGGCGGGCCTGATGTCCAGATCGCTCTGCAGCATCGGCAACGCGGGAAGGATCAGGCTCTCCAGTGCCGCGACGGCCATCGCCGTGACGGCCAACGCGAGGAACAGGAGGGTGGCGCGTCTTCCGGACGGGGTGTCACCCGTTTCGGCGGAGGCGGTGGCGGAGCGTTTCATTGCGTGGGTCTCATTTCTCTGTGCACGATTCACCCGGTTCCGCGCAGAATCCGCAGGGGAATCCGAGCGAAACCGGAGCGAAATCCATGCGCGTATTCGGATACGCCGAATCGACCCGCGTAACCGCGTGGCTGCCCGGGCGCATGGGACCGAGAACGCGGGGTCGTTCTCGGATTATGGGGACTCTTGCGCCCGGTTCGATATTCGGCAGTCGATATTCGATTCAGACGTTCGGATAGCGCTCCGCCCACGGGGCGGCCTCTTCGACCTCCGCCGCCAGTCGCAACAAAATGTCGTCCCGCCCCCACCCCGCGGTGAACATCACGCCGATCGGCATACCTCGCGCGCTCCACTCCACGGGCAGGCTCAGGGCCGGAAAGCCGGTCGCGTTGGCGAGGACCGTGTTTCCGGTGAAGGCCGTCATCGCGGCGAGTTCGCCCGCCGGGTCGGCGTCGTCGCGCAGTTCGCCGAGGGTCTGTGTCGGGCGGGTGATCGTCGGGGTGATCACGATGTCCACGTCGGCGTGGTCGAGCGTCCACGCGCGGGCCCGCGCCTGCAACGTGCCGAGTGCCGCGGCCAGTTCGGCCGCCGTGGTCCGGGTCGCGATCGCGCGCAGATGCCGGACGATCGGGCGCAGCAGGGGCTCTGCGCCCGGCGGTAGCGGCAGGCCGCCGGCGAGGGATGCGAAGGCCAGGGTGAACGACTCGGTGAACAGCGGGTCCTCGGCCTGGTCGCGACGCACCACGGTGTGCCCGAGGGATTCGAGCAGCAGCCCGGTACGGGTGATCGCCTCCGCCGACTCGGCGGCCACCGGGCCACCGGAAATCGACCCGTACGCGACCGCGATCCGCAGGCGTGGGAGCGGCCCGTCGCAGGCCGCCCGGTAGCTGCCCGCCGAAGGCGCCGGGGGATGCACGGTGTTCGCGCCGGGCCGCGAGGCCAGGACGTCCAGGAGCGCGGCCGTGTCGCGTACGGTCCTGGCCAGTGGTCCGCGCGCGGACAGGCCCATGTTGTCGCCGCGGTCGGGGCCGGTGGTGATCAGGCCCCGGCTCGGCTTGAGGCCGATCACGCCGCAGACGCTCGCCGGGGACCGCAACGACCCGGCGGTGTCGCTGCCCTGCGCGAACGGCAACAATCGTGCGCCCACCGACGCCGCCGCGCCGCCGCTGCTGCCGGCGGCGCCGCACGCGAGGTCGAACGGGCTGCGCGCGGGCGGGGCGATGTCGGGTTCGGTGTAGCAGGCGGCGCCGAACTCGGGCACCGTGGTCTTGCCGATGTCGATGAGGCCGCCGGCCCGCAGGATGGTGACGATTTCGCCGTCCGCGTCCGGGATCCAGTCCTGGAACACCCTGCTGCCCAAGGTGGTGCGAATTCCGCGCGTCTCCTCGAGGTCCTTGATGCCGATGGGCACTCCGAAGAGCGCGGGCAGCGGCTCGTCGCTCCTGTCGCGCAGGGTACGTTCGGCTCGGCGTGCCGATTCCCTGGCGTGTGTGTCGGCGATCGTGGTGAATGCCCCGACCGTGTCCGCCTCGGCGGCGCGCCGGAGGAAATGGTCCACGACATCCACCGGGGAGGTTTCTCCGGAGGCGATGACGGAACCGAGGTCCAGGGCCGATAGTTCGTGCAATTCAGACATGCGCGGTACACCTCGCTTGGCGTTTCGTTACGCGTATTGTTAGGGTGTTCCCATGGAATCGTCAATGCCGGGTTCGATGAGTGCAGCAGGTGCGTCCGAGCCACCGGGTGGTTCGGGGAGTGGTGCAGCCCGTGGTGCGGCGGGTGGCCCGCCGGAGACGGGGAAGCCGGGTCGGCCCAAGGCCGTATCGCTCGAGGCGATCCTGAGCGCCGCGACCGAGATCGCCGACGACCGTGGACTGGACGCCGTGTCGTTTCGCGTGTTGGGTGACCGGCTGGGCGTGTCGCCCATGGCGATCCATCGCACGACCGGCGGCATCGAGGCCCTGCGCCACACGATGGTCTCGGAGGTGGTCGGCCGAGTGACCCGATCGATCGTGTGGCCCGACGACTGGCAGGGCGTCGTGCGGGTCTTCGCCGAGGAACTGCGCGCGTTGCTGATGCGCCACCCGCTGGTCCTGGAGGCGCACCGCAGGGCCGCCCTCGACGCACCGGGCGCGGACGCGGTCGCACACCGCGTCACGGGCGCGTTGCGTACGGCGGGGCTGGACGAGGAGCGCGCCACGTACGCGTACGCGGCCGTCCACGACTTCGTCACGGGGCATGTCGCGATCCGGCTCGGTCGAGGCGAACTCGAACACTACGACGCGTCGCCCGAGCGGCAGGCGGTGTCGGTCTTCGCCCGGTACCACGACTACGCCGAACGTTTCCGGCAGGGCCTCGAACTCCTGATCACCGGTATCGAGTCCACGATCGCCGAGGGACGGCCGGCGGGACGCCCGCGGGGGCGGGCGTGACCATATCCGCGCCGCCGACCCGATTCGCCCCGGCGCCCGGCGGGCGACGCATCGCCTACTGCGTCTACGGCGACCCCACCGGCGTCCCCACGATCGTCGCGCACGGTACACCGGGCAGCCGCTTCCAGGCCCACCCGCTCGACGCCTCGGCAACCGCGGCCGGAGTCCGGTTGATCTGCCCCGACCGGCCGGGCTTCGGGGAGACCGACCCCGTCGACATCGACGATTTCCACGCGTGGGACGGCGACTTCACCGCCCTGCTCGACGCGCTCGAACTCGACCGGGCGTCGCTGATCGGCATCTCGGGCGGCGCCGGCTACGCGCTCGCCGTCGCACAGCGCGTGCCCGACCGGGTCGAACGCCTGGTCGTGGCCTGCGGAATGGTCCCGGGCGCCCCCGCCTCCGCCACCCGGGGTCGGCTCCCCGTGGTGACCCTCGCCTACTGGCTGGCCCGGCGCGTGCCGGGCCTGTTGGGCGTTCTCCTCACCCGGCGGGCCTCGGCCCCGACGGATCCGGCGAAGCCACCGGCCGGGTTGCCGGAGTCCGACCGGCTCGCCCTGAACGACCCGGCGACCCGCGCGTCGACGGCACGCGACGCCGAGGCGGCACTGTGTCAGGGGCCCGGAGCGGCCGTCGCCGACATGCGCCGCTACCACCGGGCGTTGCCCGACCCGCTCGGTACGATCACCGCACCGACCACGATCGTGCACGGCGACCTCGACGCGAACGTACCGGTGGGCGTGGCCCGTTGGCTCCACGCACGGCTCCCGACGGCCGAAGTCCACATCCTCCCCGAAGCCGGCCACCTCTTCGCCCTCACCGACCCCACCCCCCTGTGGCACGCCCTCCTCGATTGACACCCGGCGGCAAGGGCCGCGAGCCGTCGGGGAGTTCCAGGCGAACAGCGGTCCCTCCGCGACCGCGGAGAGGTAGTACACGGCCTGCTGCCCCTACGCAGTGTCGGGCGCTCTGGGGCGGGTCGGCGCCGAGGGGTTGTGGCGGGGGCCCGCATCCGGCGTCGGTCCGGGGCAGTCCGCCGGGACCGGCTTCGAACGCGCCGTCGGCGTCTGGTTCATCAGGCCCGATTCGTAAGCCGCGATGACCAGTTGGGCTCGGTCTCGGGCGTCGAGTTTGGTGAGCAGGCGGCTGACGTGGGTCTTGGCGGTGGACAGGGACAGGTGTAGGTAGGCGGCGATCTCGGCGTTGGACAGGCCGCGGGCGACCTGGCGCAGGACCTCGCGTTCGCGGTCGGTGACGGCGGCCAGGCGGGTCGGGGCGAGGACGGCCACCGTCGGGCGTTGGGCGAACTCCTCGATCAGGCGCCGGGTCACCCCCGGCGAGAGCAGGCCCTCCCCCGCCGCGACCACCCGGATCGCGGCGAGCAGATCGGCCGGCGGCGTGTCCTTGACCAGGAAGCCGCTCGCCCCCGCCCGCAGTGCCGCGAACACGTATTCGTCGAGGTCGAACGTGGTCAGCACGAGTACCCGCGTGTCCACCGGATCGGGACCCGACAGGGCCAGCCGAGTGGCCTCGATGCCGTCGACCTCCGGCATCTGGATGTCCATCAGGACCACGTCGGGGCGTTCCCGGCGGATCAGTTCCAGCGCCTGCGCGCCGTTGGCGGCCTCGCCCACCACGGTGAGGCCGGGGTCGGAGTCGACGAGTACCCGGAAGCCGGCGCGCACGAGCGCCTGATCGTCGGCGACCACCACGCGAATGCTCATGCGCCGACGCCCAGCGGCAGCCGGGCCGCGACCCGATAGCCGCCGCGCGGACCCGGCCCGGCCTGGAAGTCGCCGTCGTACAGGCCGACCCGTTCGCGCATGCCGATCAGTCCGTGACCCTGCGCCCGGTCGAGGCCCTCGACGTCGCCGGCGCCCCGACCGGCCGGCCCCGAGCCGTCGTCGGTGATCTCGATCCTGATGTCGGTGTCGCCGTAGTGGATGAACACGTTGCCCCGATCGGTGTCGGCGTGCTTGACCACGTTGGTCAACGCCTCCTGAATGATGCGATACGCCGCGCGATCCATACCCGACGGCAACTCGCGCGGGGTGCCGTCGATGCGGACGTCGACCCGCAGGCCGGCCCGACCGGTCTTCTCCACCAGACCGGGTACGTCCGCCAGACCGGGCGCCGAGTGGAAGCCGTCCCGTCCCCCGACCGGCGGCGCCTCCTCGCGCAACACCCCCAGCAGCGCGCGCAATTCGCGCAGCGCCGCCCGGCTGGTCGTCTCGATCGCGGCGAGCGCCTTGGCCGCCTCGTCGGGCCGGGCCGCGATCACATGGTGGCCGACCCCCGCCTGTACCGCTATCACGCTCATGCTGTGCGCCACCACGTCGTGCATCTCCCGGGCGATCCGCAGCCGTTCCTCGACCAGCGTGCGCCGGGCCCGGTCCGTCTCGTCCCGGGCCCGGCGTTCCGCCTGTTCGCGCAGGCCCGCGTTGTAGGCGCGTTGCCTGCCCATCGTCCGGCCGACGGTCCAAAAGGCGAGCAGTGCGCCCACCTGGCCGAGGATCCAGCTGCTCCACGACGACCAACCGCGGTCGACGGAGCTCCCGACCAACGGCGCGAGCGCGACCAGGACGCTGCCGGCGGCGAGCAAGGCGACGGAACGCCACAGGGGTTCGACCAGGCCGACCACATAGACGACCAGCACCAGCGCGATCATCGGCGACTTCGGGAACCCGTACGCCGCCAGTACCGCATAGCCGAGGCACGCGAGTACGAAGGCCGACGCGGCATGCCGCCGGCGCAGCGCCACCGCGGCGGCGAGCGCGATGGCCAGGACCGCGAAGAGCGGCACCGGCACGTGGTGCTCGTGCAATCGTCCGAGGCTCGGGCAGATCAACGCGGCCGAGACCACCGCCGCCACCACGTCGAGCCAGGCGAGGTGACGCGGTGTCAGACGTTGGGTCAAGGGCGGGCGGGACTGTTCCACGCCCCGACGCTAGCCCGCCGGGAGCGGGTCGGGCGTCAGTCCTGGGACGGATCACCCGGCGTCCGTCGCGCGACCGACGCGGCCGGCACCCGGCCTCCGTCGGAACGAGTGCGGATCGACGTTCCCGGGCCCGACGCGCGACACCCCCTCGGCGCGACAGCGTTGCGGCCACCGCGGTGCACGGCGATCCGGACCGATCCGAGGCCGCTCCCCCGCCCACTCCCCCACACACCTCCCACACCCGATCCACCCGCACCCCATCCCGTCCCGTCCGATCCCGTCGGACGGCATCCGAGCGAGGACACCCATGACCCACCGAACGCTCGACCCGCCACCCGCCCGGCCGCCGGCCGGATCGCCCTCGGTCCACACCGGACGGGGCTGAGGCCATGCTGAAGGCAACCCTGCGCGGGTTCCTCGCGCAGCGCGGGCGCATGGTGCTGTCCGGCCTGGCCGTGCTGCTGTCGGTGGCGTTCGTCGCCGGCACGCTCGTCCTCGCCGACACGGTGACCCGGGCCGCAGCCGAGTTTTCGGCGGCCGGCGCGGCCGACGTGACGGTGCAGGCGCCGACCCCGGACAGCGCGGCCGGCCTGCGCAGCGCCGCCCCTGGCGGGCCGCCGACGCTGCCGGTCGACGTGGTCGAGCTGGTGCGCCGCGTGCCGGGCGTGCGCGACGCACGCGCCGCGATCACGGTGGACAACGTCGCGCTGGTGGCCGCCGGCAACCGCCGGGTCGAGGGCGCGGCGGGCGGACCCACGACCGCCGCCGACTGGTCCCCCGACGCGCGCTCACCGGTACGCCTGGCCCAGGGTCGGGAACCGCACGGTCCGAGCGAGCTCCTCATGGACGCCGACTCGGCCCGGCGCGCGCACGTGCGCCTCGGCGATCGGGTACGGGTCGTCGCCGTCCCGGGGAGCTTCGAGGCGGCGGTGGTCGGCATCGTCGCGTATCGCACCGTCGACCCCGGGCACACGTCGGTTTTCCTGGACACGGCCGTCGCGAGCACGCGCCTGCTGGGCGTCCCCGGCGTCGTGACGTCGGTACGGGTGGAGGCGGGGGCGGGCGTGACCGACGACGAGTTGGCCGGGCGGATCGAGCGGGCGCCGGGGCTCGGTACGGATGCCGTGGTGCGTACTCGGGCCCAAGTCGCGGACGCGGAGACGGCGGAGACCGCCTCCGGCGTCGAGTTCGTGCGGTCCGCCATGCTCGGCTTCGGCGGGGTCTCGCTGCTCGTGGCCGGCTTCCTGATCGTCAACACGTTCTCGATGCTGGTGGCCCGCCGAACCCGCGAGTGCGGTTTGCTGCGGGCGTTGGGCGCGAGCCGTGCCCAGGTGCGCCGCTCGGTGTACGTCGAGGCGCTGCTGTTGGCGTCGATCGCGTCGGTCCTGGGGTTGGCCGCGGGCATCGGCCTGGCCGCCGGGCTCCGGGGCGCGATCGGCGGCGTGGGGGTGGGTCCGGCGGACGGGCCGCTCGTGATCACGGTGCGTACTCCGGTTGCCGCCCTGCTGGTCGGCGTGCTCGGCACGCTGCTCGCCGCGGCGGTGCCCGCGGCACGGGCGAGCCGGGTCCCGCCGATGGCGGCGTTGCGCAACGCCGCCGTCGGAGCGGGGTCGGGGTCGGGGTCGGGTCGGCCGGCCCGGCGGCGCGCCGTGGTCGGTGCGGTCCTGGTCACCCTCGGGATGGCGGCGGCGGTGGCCGGCGGACCGTTGGCGATCGTGGGCATCGTGCTCAGCCTGGTCGCCTTCGTGGTGCTGGGGCCGACCCTGGTCCGTACCGTGCTCCCGCCGATCGCGCGGGTCCTGGTGCGCTCCGGGGCGGTCGGGCGGCTGGGGCGCGGCAACCTGATGCGCGACCCGCGGCGGACCGGGGCCACCGCCGCCGCGCTGACCATCGGCGTCGCGGTGGTCGCGGCGACGGCGGTGGTCGCCGCGTCCGCGAGCGGTTCGATGGACGCGCGGATCGATCGCACGCTGGGTGGCGACATCACCGTGCGGAGCGACAAGAGCGGTGCGCCGTTGACCACCGAGGTATCCGACGCGGTCCGGCGCGCGCCGGGCGTGGGTCGGGTGGTTCGGCTGCGCGAGGCCCGGATCGAGGTGCTCGCCGACGGGCGCGCCGACCACGGGTGGGTGCAGGGCGCGGATCCCGAACTCCCGTCGGTACTGCGCCGGCGCTCGGCGTCGGGAGCGCCGGCACCCGCGCCGACGCCGGGCACGATCAGCCTGGGCGCCGGATACGCCCGCGACTTCCACCTGTCGATCGGCAGCGCCGTGCTCCTGCGCGGCCCGACGGGGACGGAACTGACGGTGACCGTGGCCGCGTTGCGCGAACCCGATCCCGCCGGGCAGTCCATCGGCCGCCGGGACGCGCCGCTGGTGGCCCTGGAGACGCTCACCGCGCTCGCTCCGGGTGCGCAGGATTCGATGATCTTCGTCGACGGCGCGCCGGGCACCGACCGCGCGAAGCTCAAGGCCGCGCTGAGGACCGCGCTCGCGCCGTTCCCGCAGGCGTCGGCACGGGACCGCGACGAATACAAGCGGCTCGTTCGCGGCGGGATCGACGGCGTGCTCGACCTGGTCTACGCACTGCTCGGTCTGGCCGTGTTGATCGCCGCGCTGGGCGTGGTCAATACGCTCACCCTCTCGGTTGTCGAACGCACCCGGGAAATCGGGCTGTTGCGCGCGCTCGGCACGTCACGCGGACAGATCCGGCGGATGGTCCGCGCCGAGTCGTTGGCGCTGTCGGTGTACGGCACGCTGCTCGGCCTGCTGCTCGGGGTCGGCTGGGGCGTCGTGGCGCAGCGCGGACTCGCGGACCGGGGCCTGGAGGTACTGGCGGTGCCGTGGGCAACCCTGGCCGCCCTGGTCGCGGGGGCCGGCGTGGTGGGCGTGCTCGCCGCGGTGCTGCCGGCTCGTCGGGCGGCCGGTACGGCGGTGCTGACCGCGATCGCGACGGAGTAGGCGACCCGGTCCGGGGGCGGGCCCGATCGCAGGAAGTCCGAAGAGATCGATTCACCGGGAAGAGATTCTCGATAGGGAGGAACCACCGTGCTGCACCGACGACTTCGCCTCGCCTGCCCGGCCTGCGCGTGCCTCGTGCTCGTGGCCTGCGGTACGTCCGGCTCGCCGAACCACACCACCACCCGCACCGCCCACTACGAGGTCGGCGGCCCCGTCCGCAGCGTGGTCGTCGCCGGCGCGGCAGGCGACGTCCGGGTCGGCCGGACCGAGTCCGCGAGCGTCGTGGTCACCGAGACCAAGCGCTTCGGTTCGGCCGAACCCGTCACCGAACACACCCTGACGGACGCGACGTTGACCCTGCGGCAGACCGTCCGCGACGGGGCCCAGGTGTCGTACGAGGTGGCCGTTCCCCAGGGGGTCGCGGTCGAGGCGGTGACGTCGTCGGGCCGCATCACCCTCGTCGGGTTGTCCGGCGACGTGTCCGCGCACACCACCGGTGGTTCGATCGAGGGCAAGGAGCTGACCGCGGGCACCGTCACCGCGAAGGCCGACGAGGACGCGCTCGACCTGTCCTTCGCGAGCCCGCCGGCCCGCGTCGACGCCGACGGCGACACCGCCCGCGTCCGGCTGCCGGCCGACGTCGGATACGTGGTCGACGCGACCAGCGACCGCGGCGCGGTCCAGGTCGAGGTCCCGCGGGACGCCGCCGCGCCGTATCACGTGAACGTGCACACGCGGTCCGGCGACGCGAGCATCCTGCGGGCATCGTGAGCGCCGGCCTCGGACGGCGCATCGGTCAGACGTCCCGGCGCCCCGGCAACCACCCGGCCGTACCGAAGGCGAGCACGAGGTAGACGCCGCAATCCACGGCCACCGTGAGCCGGGGGCGGCCGATAAGGGCATTCGCGCTTATGTGACGCAGGTCACATATTTTGGGTCATACCCATAGCCGTCACCGACCGTGTACGGGATGTCCACACATCGTGCTTCGAAGGGACATCGTCATGCGTCTCCGCAACTTCGTACTCGGGCTCGCCACCGGTGGCGCCATCCTCACCGGCACCGTGCTGGGTGCGGCTCCCGCCCAGGCCGCCCCCGCAACGGTCGCCTGCACCCACCCGTGCCACCCGCCGGCCAGCCCCGGCTACACCTACATCACCGACTACTACTGGGCCAGTGCGTGCAACGACACCGGCAACCAGGGGATCAACGCCCATCGCTGGTCGAGCTACCAGTGCACCGGCGGGGGCCAGTTCGAGAACTACGAACTGTGGGTGAAGTAGCCCTCGAATCCCTCAGGGCCCGCGCCCGGGACGTGCCACCGCCCACTCGAACGCCGTCCCCACCGCCACCGCACGCGGCGGGGACGGCACCGGGTTCCCGGTTTCACCAGCGCCGAACAGGCATCGTCTGCTGAACCGGGCGCGGAGCGCGAGCCACCGATCACGACAAACGGGGGACGTCGACCGGTCGACCGGCCCCACGTCGCGATTCCAGCGCGGCGCCGTTCCCCTCCGCGATCCGGACGACCCGTCCGGCCCGGTCGAACAGCGCCACGAGACACCCGGCGCGCTCCGCGAGCCATGCCAACACCCGTGCGGTGGAGGCTCGTTCGCGGCTCGTCGCCGAGTTCGACGCCGGCGGGGCGGTACAGCGGCGGTGGCCGTGATGGGTTCGATGATGTGTTCGGGGCGGTCGTGCTGCCGCTCGCCGGGTCGGATCAGGCGGCCGGGTCGGGGACGGACGCAAGGGTGGCCGATCGGGACGGGTTGCGCAGCAGGTCGAGGGTGATCTCCGCCGCCACGAGGTCTTGGGCCCCGAGTCCGATGAGCTTGGCGATGGTGATCTGCTCGCGGTTTTCCCGACCGACGTGCCTGGCCGACAGGAGTTCGCCGATCTCCGCGTGGATGTCGGCCTCGGAGATCGCGCCTTCGGCGATGGCGGCGGCCAGGTCGCCCGCGAATCGTGGCGCGTGCGCGCGGCTGTCGACGGCGATCAGGTCGGCGCGCCGGAAGCAGGCCGGGTCCAGTTCGGCCTTGGTGAGGTCGTCCGAGCCGATCGCGGTGATGTGTTGGCCCGGTCTCAGCCAGGAGCCCTCGACGATGGCACGCCTGCTGCCGGTCGCGGTCACGATGACGTCGGCGGCGCGTACGGCCCGTTCGGGGTCCTCCGCCACCGACACGGCGAGTCCGGGCGCGTCGTCTTCCAGCGCGGCACGCAGTGCCCGTGCCGCGTCGCGGTCACGGCCCCACACGATGACCGTGTCGAGGGGCCTGACCATGCGGGTGGCGAGAACCTGGAGGCGGGCCTGCGTTCCGGTGCCCAGGACGGTGAGCACTGTCGCGTCCGGCTCGGCCAACGACCGGGTCGCCACGGCACCGGCCGCGGCGGTGCGGATATCGGTGAGGTAGTGCTCGTCGAGCAGCAACGCGACCAGGTCACCGGTGGCCGCGTCGTGGACGGCGAGGTATCCGCTGTTTCCCGAACGATCGCCTGTCGCCCGGGCGGCGAACCAGGCAGCGACCTTCACGGTGAAGACCGAACGCCCGGGCAGCCAGGCCGACTTGACGTGTACGTCGCCCTCCTCCCCCGCAGGCGCGAATACCGAGATCGGCGCCTCGCCCAGGCCCCGGCTGACGTCGATGAAGGCCCTGGTCATCGGTTGGAGCAGGTCCGCGATCCCGACGGCCTTCCGGATGGACGCGGCGGTGAACACCTCGGGGCTCGGCGCCGCGCCGGCGGCGGTCTCGACTGCGCCCGCCGCGATCACCGCCGCCCCTCCGCCGGCAGGGTGCACAGCGTGCCGGTGCCCACCGGGGTCACCGTGCCGCCGACGGTCACCCGCTCGACGTCGTCCGGCCGACCGTACGCGGTGATCGTGATGGCGCTGGGCCGCCCCACGAATCGTCCCTGCTCCAGGGTCAGTCGACGACCGTCGACGGCGTGCCCGTGGCGCAGCAGATACGCGGCCACGCAGCCCGCGGCGCTTCCGGTCGCGACATCCTCCTGGACGCCGTCGTTGTTCCAGTGCCTGCCCTGGAGGGAGTCGACGTCGAGCACATAGACGAACTCGGCCCCGAACACGGCGATGAACGCGTCGAAGTCCGGGATGTCGATCCGCGCCCTGCCCAATACCTCGGCGTCGCGCACCGGCACGATCAGGTAGCGCAGGCCGGTGGAGTGCACCTCCGTCGGCAGGTCCGCCCGGAGGTCGTCCTCGCTCAGACCCAGCGAGCGGGCGACCGCCGCCCGGTCGATGGCGTGTTGATCGGTGACCAGTTCGGGACGGCCCTGGTCGAGCAGGGCGAACACCCTGCCCATGTCGTCGCCTCGGGTGTTGACCCGTACGGTCCGGGCGGGCAATACGAACGTCCACAGGAGTTCTGTGCCCGGGCCGACCGGGGTGCCCAGGTGGAGCACCGCCGCGGCACCGATGACCGGGTGCCCGGCGAAACCGAGTTCCTCCATCAGGTCGAACACGCGCGCGTGGTACACGTCGCCCACTCGGGTCACGAAGATCGACTCGAAGTGTCGAAGCTCCTGGGTGATCCGGAGCATCCGGTCCGCCGACAGCGGGGGCGGATCGACGAAGACGGCGAGACTGTTGCCCGTGTAGGGCTGTTCGGCAAATACGTCCACATGGTGGTAATCGACGAAAGAGGATGCCATGTGGTCAGCCTAGGTACGACTCCGATCATGGGGAACGGCAATATCGATGTGTTCGACATAATCGATCGTTATGGGCAACGATCTTCAGATCTCCGACCTGCGGGCCTTCGCCGCGGCGGTGCGGGCGGGCAGTCTCACCCGGGCCGCCGTCGCCCTGGAGTCGAGTCAGCCGGCGATCAGTCAGCGGATCCAGCGCTTGGAGCGAGCCGCCGGCAAACACCTCATGATTCGAGACACGCGCGGCGTGCGACTCACCGAAGCCGGTGAGTCGCTCCTGGCCTATGCCGAACGTATCCTCGCGCTCCACGAGGAGGCTCGCGCATCGGTCGGGCATCGCGGCGCGACACCCACCGGTCGACGCACCGTCGGCTTCCTGGAAGACCTCGCGATCACCACGCTGCCCACCGCACTCGCCGACTTCGCCATGCTCTACCCGCGCATCGACCTCGAAGTGCTCATCGGCCCGGCGAGGGAGCTGCGCCGGCATGCCGAACGCGGCAAACTGGACCTCGTGTTCGGCGACCCGAGCGTCATGGGCGAGGCCGAGCTGCGCTGGCAGCGTCGGGTGCCGCTGGTCTGGACCTGCGCTCCCGGCTTCGATCCACGGACCGATCCGCTGCCACTGGCACTGTTCTCCCAGCCGTGTCAATGGCGGCAGCCGGCACTGGACACGCTGAGCAGGCACGGCCGCCGCTGGCGGATCGCCTTCCAGAGCACCAGTCTGCACGCCGTACAGGCGGCGATCTCCGCCGGGATCGGAGTCGGCGCGCTGATGGCGGAGAACCTGCCCTCGGGCGCCGTGCGGCTCGGCGAACAGCACAACCTCCCGCCCGCGCCGACGGTCGAGATCGCCATCTCCCGGCGGGCCGACACGGACACCGATCGGTCCCTCGTCGCCCTGGAACGCATCCTGCGCCGTCTGGTGGCCGTCGCCGAGTGAACCGCTTCCGGCCATGTCGAACCGGTCCCGACCGTCACGGATCGCCGACGGCGCGGCGCAGGATCTCGCGGAGGTTCACCGGTTCGTCGCGGGTCGCGGTCCAGGCGAGATGCTGGTCGGGGCGCACCAGGGCGAGGGCGGTGGGCGGGTAACCTCCTCCCGGTCGCGGGGGCTACCTCGATTCGGCGTGGATGCCGGTCATCAATGCGGCCAGGTCCTCGGGGGCCAGGAAGGAAGGCGGGGGTGGCGGGCCCCAGTTGAACAGGCCCTTGGCTCCCTCCAGGACCTCCGGTGTCCACAGTTGGTCGTCGACCACGCAGTCCATGTCGGAGTAGTACTCGCTGAAGTTGCCCGCCGGGTCCTTGAGATACCAGAAGAAGTTCGACCCGGCGTGGTGGCGGCCCAGGCCCCAGACGTGGCGCTCGGGGTGGTCCTCCAGCATGGCGGCGGCGCCGCGGCCGACCTCGTCGATGTCGTCGACCTGCCACGAGGAATGGTGCAGGAACGCCACCGGCGCGGCCAGGACCAGGATGTTGTGGTGGTCGGTGGAACAGCGCAGGAACGCCCCGTGGTCCTTGATGTAGTCCGATGCCTTGAAGCCGAGCCCGTCACGGAAGAAGGCGGTGGTGGCGTCGAGGTCGGTGGTGCCGACGACGGCGTGTCCGAGCTTGCGGGGGCGGACCGGTTCGGTACGCAGGACGCCGGGTGCGCGGGAGCCCGTGCGCTCGACGCGGCCGGGACCGTTGTAGGCGGTGGGCGCGACCGGTTCCTGCGTCGGGCGTGGGGCGATTTCCAGGACGGCGCGCACGGCCGTGGGCGTGTCGTATGCGGTCAGTGCCCCGTCGGCGATGTGGCAGTCGACGCCGAGCCGCTTCAGGCGGGACGCGCTCGCCGCCAGGTCGTCGGGGGTGTCGACGCCGACCCTGACCTCCACCAGACGGCGGGTCGGCGCGTGCACGATCCTGAGCTGACGCCCGGCGTCCTGGGTGGTGAACCAGCCGTCTCCGTCCGGGGTCAGGCCGAAGTCCGCGTAGTAGGCGGCGGTCTCGGTGACATTGGGGACCCCCATGGTGATGGAGGTCAGTCGGTGCAGTGCCACGAGAGGACTCCCTTGTCGGTCGACGCCCGGTCTCAGGCCACGAAGGTCTGGCGCAGTTCGCCGATGCCTTCGATGGTGCTGACGAGTTCGTCGCCCGCGGCCAACCAGCGCTGCGGGTTCCGGCCGAGGCCGACGCCCGCGGGGGTGCCGGTGAAGATCACGTCGCCCGGCAGGAGCGGCAGCACGGCGGAGAGACGGGCGACAAGTGTGGGCACGGAGAAGATCAGGTCACGGGTGCGGCCCTTTTGGACCTGTTCCCCGTTGATCGCGCAACGCAGTTCGAGGTCGTCGGGATTGTCGAACTCGTCCGGTGTCACCAGCCACGGTCCCATGGGCGCGAACCCGGGATACGACTTGCCGAGGCTGAACTGCGGTGCCGGGCCCGCCAGTTGGATCACCCGTTCGGAGATGTCCTGGCCGACCGTCAGCCCGGCGACGTGGCTCCAGGCGTCCTCCTCGCGGACACCGTGAGCACGACGTCCGATGACCGCGACCAGTTCGACCTCCCAGTCGGTGTGGCCGTTTGCCGGCAACTTCACCTCGGTGACGGGTCCGCTGATGCTGGTGGCGAACTTGGTGAAGACCGGCGGGAGTTGCTCGGGCACGGTGAACCCCGACTCGGCGGCGTGGTCCCGGTAGTTCAGGCCGATCGCCAACGTCTGCCGCGGCGCCGGGGCCGGCGCGCCCAGTTCGCCGTGCTCGAACGCCACGCCGGCGGGAAGGTCGCCGGCGGCCCAGGTACAAAACTCCTCCCACCGCTCGTAGACGGCCTGGGGGTCGGCGGAGAAGCGGCCGTTGCTGCTCCGTTCGACGTCGACGGCCTTGCCGTCGACGATCAGGGCCAGTCGGCCGGAGAGGTTGGCGATGCGCATGACGGATCTCCCGGAGGAATGGGTGGGGCGGGTCACTCGCGCGCCTCACCCAATAATTAAGCATGATGATTATTCAGATTTTGCGGCGGCGAGAGCCACAGCGTCAAGAGCTGAGGCAGAATGAACATGGTGAATACAGCGGTCCGATACAGAGGGAGTGGACGTGCCAGTCGATCCGGACAGCCTCGCGCCGACCAGGAGGCCGGGAGCCGCCTCTCGTGACAGCCCCACCGCGGCCGGCCCGCGCCCGGGCGGCGGCTCGGCGGGCGCTCGAAACACCGGGAGATCTCCCCGACCGGCGGGCTCGGGGCGCGCCGAACGAGCGGCGCAGCAGGTCACGGAGTTGATCGAGACCGCGCCCCCCGGTTCCCGGCTCGGCACGAAGGAGGAACTGCGCACTCTCTGCGAGGTGTCCGTGGGCACCTTCAACGAGGCCCTGCGGCTCCTCCAGGCCCGGGGTCTGGTCAATGTGAAACCCGGCCCGGGCGGGGGGCTCTTCAGCGCCGAGCAGTCTCCCATGGTCCGTCTCGGCAACTCGGTCCTGGCACTCGACGCGCAGCAGAACGACGTCGCCGAGGCGGTGCGCATCCGTAACGCACTGGACCCGCTGCTCGTCGAGGACGCACTCTGGTACGCCTCCCCCGCCGAGATCGCCGCACTGCGCCCGCACATCACCGCCATGGAGAGCGCCGTGGGCGACGCCGACCCGGTCGCGTTCGTACACGCCAACTGGCGCCTGCACGCCGCGATCGCCGCGATCAGCCCGAATGCCTTGCTCGGTTCGCTGTACACGCACCTATTGGAACTGATCGAGACACACACCCTGTCGGTACTGCCGACCGGCGATCAACCCCTGGGCGAGTACATCGCCGACCGCCACGCACTGCACCGCGACCTGGTGGACGCCCTGGACCGACGCGACCGCGACGAGGCCCTTCGGCTCATCCACGAACACAACACCACCCACGACACCACTCCCGCGTATGCGGCGCCCCCCGAGGGGAGTTCGACCTCGCGCCGGCGGCCCTGAGCCCGTCCTCCGCCACGGATTCGGACTTACCGGCCGACCTCGAGACCGGGCGCCATTGGCTTGACGAGTTTCGGTTTGGTGGAACTTTGCCGGCCGGGTGTTCGATTTCGCCCTATTGGGTAGGACATGAGTCCATTGTCGACCGACTTTGAGCCCATTCCTCACCGGAGGTTTTGTCATGCGCCTGCATGCCATCACGTTTTATGCGCCCGCCGCTGCGGCCCTGCTCGCTCTGGCCGTACCACCGGGGACCGCTCACGCGGCCACCGGCAACTTCTTCTACCGGCAACAACCCGGAGACATCGAGCGCATCCTGACCAATCCCGTGAACGACGTGTGCATTCCCCTGGGAAACGGCGGAGGCCCGATCTCCAACCAAACCGACCGAGTGGCCAATGTGTACTTCGCGAACAACTGCACCGGCGGGATCTTCGGATTCTTCAACCCCGGCACCAACGGCACATTGCCCGAGTATCACAGTGTGAAGTTCACCGAGTTTCCGCCGTGATTGCCGTTGGATCGTCGGGGAGCGCCGTACCCGTGGGTGGTGGGTATCGGCGTGACCCGACGGTGTGAGAGGGCGCGTCGGCCGATCGGATGACTTCGGTGTCGACCGACCGTCGTCGGGGGATCGGCCGAGGCGCCGACGGCGGGTCGGGGGGACGGGCGCAGGATGGGAGACGCCATGCTGCCCCGTGGAGGAGCCCGTCATGACCGAACGTCCCCTGTCCCCGGCCGACCACGCCCTGTCGGATGCCGCCGGCCGCGGTGATCTCGACGGTGTGCGTGCCGCGCTCGCCGCGGGCGCCGATCCGGCGGCGCGGGACGACCGCGGTCACACGGCGCTGTTGTGCGCCGCCCTCGCCGATCACGTGGCCGTTGCCGAGGTGTTGGTCGAGGCCGGGGCGGACGTCGATGCCCGCGACGATCGACTGGACAGCCCGTGGCTGGTCACGGGGGTCACCGGCAGCGTGGCGATGATGCGCGCGCTGCTGGTGGGCGGGCCGGACGTCACGCTTCGGAACCGGTTCGGCGGGGTGTCGGTGATTCCGGCCGCCGAGCGTGGGCACGTCGGATACGTCCGCGCCGTGCTCGCCGAGACCGCCATCGACGTCGACCATGTCAACGACCTCGGCTGGACCGCCCTGCTGGAGGCCGTCATCCTCGGCGACGGTGGGCCGGCCCATCGTGAGGTGGTGGACGTCCTGCTCGCCCACGGCGCCGATCCGCTGCTGCCGGACGGCGACGGCGTCACCGCCCGGGCCCATGCCGAGCGTCGCGGCTTTCGGGAGATCGCCGCCGCTCTGCGGGCCGCGGAGCAACGCATCGACGACTCGCGCCGGGACGGGGCGTGACCGCCCGGGACCGCGCCGCTCGGGCCGGCGTACTCGCCGTGCCGGCCGCCGTCCTGCTCGCCGGCTGTGGTGGATCCACGCCCGCCCGGGCTCCGGCACCTGCCGCGACCTCCGCCGCCTCGGCCCCGGCCGCTCCGGGTTCGCCCGCGACGACCCTGCTCGTCACCGACTTCGGCGCCGACACCGTCACCTTCGTCGACCCCTCCCGCACCGGCCGCGCCGCCGACCTCGGCTCGGTCCGGGTCGGCACCGCGCCGTACGGGCTCGTGGTCGTCCCCGACGGCATCGCATGGGTGGCCACCGCCGAGGGCGTCGCCGTCGTCGACACCCGCACCCGCGCACTCGCAACGCGGATCCCCTACACGACCCGGACCGGCCGCGTCGGCACCGGCGAGTACCGGGGCGGCGGCATGGGCATCGCCCTCTCCCCCGACGGCCCCCGGATCCACGTCGGCGTCAACGTGCCCGGCGACGACGGCGCGCTGGAAGTCGTCGACAGCGCAACCCGCGCCGTCACCCGGGTCGTTCCGGTCGGCCGCCGCCCCTTCGACGTCGACGTCTCCGCCACCGGGCCGATCGACTCCGACGTCGACGCCGGCCCGTCGCTCACCATCCGCGCCCCCGACGGAGCCGAACACGTCGTCCCCCTCGACGGGCCCCACGAGAGCGTCACCCTCTCGCCCGACGGCCGCACGGCCTACGTCTTTGGCGGCTTCACGCGCGACGGCGGGTGGAATGGCCTCACCCTGGTCGACACCACCACCGGCACCACCACACGCCTACCCGTGGGCCGACTCCCGCTCGCCATCGCCGTGCTCCCGTGACGCCCGAGCCGCTCGGTGGGCCAGTACGTCGCCCATGTGCGCTTCGGCCCAGTGCTTGAGGTCGACCATGACGCGGTTCAGGGACAAGCCGAGGTCGGTCAGTTCGTAGGTGACGGTGACCGGCACCGTGGGTGTGACCGTACGCGTGACCAACCCGTCGACCTCCAGGGAGCGCAGGGTCTGGGTGAGCATCTTCTGGCTGGCGCCCGCGAGTCGGCGGGACAGTTCGGAGAAGCGCATCGACCGAGGGCCGTCTCCGTGGTCGACCCCGGGACGGTGCGGGCCGTCGCTGCCGAGCGCCGCGAGGATCAACGCGACCCACTTGTCGGAGATCCGGTCGAGCAGTTGGCGGCTGGGGCAGCCCGCCATGAACGCGTTGTAGCTCGCCTTCTCCTCGGCCCGTCGCTGGGCCGCCGTCCGGGTCGACATCGATCGCACCTTCCTCACCCGAGGGGGGCATAGGCACTTTCGAGTGCCTGCTTCCGCCAAGAGGTTAACGAAACCAGCATGGAGCTCGTAAACGATCACCCCTCCGCAAGGGAACAACGCCATGAATGCCGCCACTTTCCGCACCGCCGTCGTCCGCGTCCCGAACGGGCCCGACTCGATCGAGATCATCGACGTGCCCGTCGCCGAGCCCGGTCCCGGCCACGTCCGCGTCGCCGTCGCCGCGGCGACGGTCAACCCCACCGACCTCGGTGTCGCGGCCGGCTTCTTCCACACGATCGGACTGGTCAAGCAGCCCGAACACACCGGACTGGGCTGGGAGTTCGCCGGCGTCGTGGACGCGGTCGGGTCGGGGGTGGACCTGGCCGTCGGCACCCGGGTGGCCGGCCTGGTGGTCGGCTTCGACCGCGACTACGGCACCTACGCCGAGCAGATCGTGGTCGCGGCGGCCGACGTTGCCCGGGTCCCCGACGAACTGGACCTGGTCGCCGCGGCCACGGTCCCCCTCAACGGGTCGGCCGCCGCGCATGCCGTCGACCTGCTCGGCGACGCGCCCGCCGGCGCCGGCCGCCTGCTGGTGACCGGCGCGGCAGGGGCGGTCGGGGCGAACGTCGCGGTCCTCGCCCGGGAACGCGGTTGGCAGGTGACCGGGCTCGCCCGTACCGGCGACGAGGAGTTCGTCCGCGGCCTCGGCGCCGACTTCACCACACACGCCGAGCCGGAATGGGACGCGGTCGTCGACCCGGCGCAACTCAACGACCAGGCCCTCGCGTTGGTCCGCGACGGCGGCGCGTACGTCGGCCTGCGGCCCGGCCTCGAACCCGCCACCGAGCGCGGAATCTCGGTCGCCTCCGTGTTCACCGCCTCCGACCCCACCCGTCTCGCCGACCTCCTCACCCGCGCCGCCGCCGGCGAACTCCCGACCCGCGTCCACGCCGTCGTCCCGCTGGACCGGGCCGCCGAGGCACACCGGGCCACGGCCGAGAGCGGCCTCCGGGGCCGCTACGTCATCCGCCCCTGACCGGCCCGGCGCCGAGCGCACCACCCGCCCGCGATCACCGGCGCCGGCCGACCCTTGGCCTTGGCCGGCCACGACATCGGCGAATACGACTCCGTCGTCGTGTCACACCTCCAACGCGCCTGCCCTCCTTGGCCGGTCGGGGCAACCCATGCCGCTCCCGGGAGCCGATTCGGCGGCGCGTTCCGCTCCGTGCGGGGTGATCGCGGGCATGATGTGGGCCATGACCCACATCGCCCGTCGCATGTTCGAGCTCCTGGAGCCGATCTGCCTGGTCACCTTCTTCGCCGACGAGTGCAACGAGGAGTTGGCCGCGCTCGGCCACCGCACCTACTGGGACGGCTACTTCGCGAGCCGCGCCGCGCCGTTGGGGCGGGTGCCGGCGGAGGTCGTGCACGCGGCCTTCTACAGCTTCGCCGAGGGGGAGGCCGCGCGGCACATCCCGAGCGCATGGGAGACGATCCCGCCCGAGGCGTCCCTGGCCGCGCGCGAGCGGGGCAGCGCGGCATCCGTACGGCGCATCCTCGGCGACGAAATGGCCGACTCCCCGGGCCTGGTGCGCGCCGCCGACCTGGCCACGAAGGCCGCGACGAGCGCGCCCGTGGGAGGTCGGGTGATGTACGCCGGGATGCGCGCCCTTGCGGTGCCGAGCGACCCGGTCGCCCGGCTGTGGCATTCCGCGACCATGCTGCGCGAGCACCGTTGCGACGGGCACATCGCCTCGCTCGTCGGCGCGCGCATCGGCGGTACGGAAGCCCACTTGCTGGACGCGGCGGCGCAGGGCATCCATCCGCCGGAGTCGTTCGGGCGCGTCCACCACCTGCCGAAAGGGACACCTCCATCGAAGGCCGTAGCTCGTCGGCCCGGTACTTCGCCACAGGCGGTGGGCCCGTTCGATCGGGGCCTACAGATCAACAAGTGCGCGGTGGCGGCGATCGCGGAAGCGTCCGGCTCGTCGGGGTCGACGGTGCTCGCGTACACCGCCACCGACGCGCCATCCACGACGCCCCGGACCGGGTAAACGGCTTGTACATCACCGGGCCCGCGACCTCGATCGCGAACGCCCGTGCCGCGGCGGGGTTGTTCGTGATCAACGTACGCGGGACACTCAGCCCGCACTCGGCCGCCACGCGCAGTTGCAGCGGCTTGTACTCGGCGTCCGCCGCCTCGGCCGCGGCGCGGGCCGGATCGCTCGCAGTGGTCGGGGCGGGCGATCCGGCGGCCTGATCGGTGCTACGGCACGGTCAGGACGACCTTGCCGGTCACCCGTCCCGTGTCGCCCAGCATGTGGCCCTTGGCGGCCTCGGCGAGGGGGAACACGGCCTCCACGACGGGGCGCAGCGATCCGGCGTCGATCATGGCGGCGATCGCGCGCATCCCTTCCTGGTCGGCTTCGACGAGCATCGGCCGTACCCGGACACCCGCCGCGGCGCGTGTCGCCCGGTCGGCCAGGTCGTCGGGCAGTTGGGTCAGGGCGATCGACACGAGTTGTCCGCCCGGCGCGAGTACGCTCAGCGACCGCGCGGCGGTGTCGCCGCCGAGGGCGTCCAACACGATGTCGACGGGTTCGATCGTGGTGAAGTCCCGGGTCCGGTAGTCGATCATCTCGTCGGCGCCGAGCGAGCGGACCACGTCGTGCTTGGCGGCGCTCGCCGTCCCGATGACGTGGGCGCCGCGCGCCTTGGCGATCTGTACCGCGAAATGGCCCACCCCGCCGGCGGCCGCGTGCACCAGCACCCGCTGACCGGGCCGCACCCCGGCGGTGTCGACGAGGGCCTGCCACGCGGTGAGCGCGGCCAGCGGCACGGCCGCGGCCTGCGTGTGGTCGAGGCTTTTCGGCTTGGCGGCCATCGCCCGCGCGGGGGCCACGACGTACTCGGCGAAGGCCCCGGCTCCGGACGGGTACGGCAGCATGCCGAACACCTCGTCGCCCGGCTCGTGCAGCGTCACCCCGATGCCGATCGCCTCGACGGTGCCCGAGACGTCCCAGCCCAGCACCAGCGGAAGCCGGCCCAGGAAGCCGGCGAATCGGCGGTGCTTCCAGTCCGTCGGGTTCATGCCGGCCGCGTGTACCCGCACCAGGATCTCGGAGGGGCCCGGCACCGGCCGGGGGGATTCGATCTCGTGAACGACGTCGGGCCCGCCGTACACGTCCTGGCTCATCGCCTTCATGGTGCTCTTTGCTTCCTGTGCGGTGGTGGCATCCGTGCTTGTCATGGGACCCAGCATGTCCGCAATGCGACCAGGCAAAACAGTGGCCCGAAGGTCATCATGTGCAATGATCGGGCCATGGCCATCGTCGGTGCATCGCCCACTTCCGTTGCGCTCGGGTCGGACTCCGAGCCGTTCTCGTGCATCCCCGCGCCGGTCTCGGACGAGTCCGCGCCGGTTCCACACCGCGTCGTGGTGCTGGCCGTCGACGGCGTGATCCCGTTCGAGCTGAGTCTCGCCGCGCGCCTGTTCGGCGCCGCGACGGATGCCGCGAACCGGCCGCTGTACGACGTCGTGACCTGCTCGATCGACGGGCGCCCCGTGCGCACCGCGGCGGACTTCGCGATCACCGTCGAACACGACGCCGCGGTGCTCGCGACCGCGGGCACGGTGGTCATCCCGGCGTCCGAACGATTCGCGGAGATCGTCGACGGCGCCGCGATACCCGCGCCACTGGCCCGTGCGCTGCGCCTGATCCCGCCCGACGCCCGCATCGTCTCGATCTGCATCGCCACCTACGTACTGGCCGCCGCGGGCCTGCTCGACGGCCACCCGGCAACCACGCACTGGCGGCACGCGGAGCGCCTGGGCCACCTGTATCCGCAGGTCAGCGTGACCTCCGACGTGCTCTACGTGGACGCCGGCCGGGTCCTGACCTCGGCGGGCGCGGCCTCCGGGATCGACCTGCTCATGCATCTGATCCGGGTCGACCACGGCAGCGCGGTCGCCAACCTGGTCGCGCGCCGCTGCGTGGTGCCACCACAGCGCGAGGGCGGCCAGGCGCAATACGTCGAACGCCCCGTACCCCCGACCGCCGACACCGGCACATCCGCCACCCGGGCCTGGGCCCTGGAACGGCTGCACGAACCGCTGTCGCTGGAAGACCTCGCCCGACACGCGGGCATGAGCCGCCGCACCTTCACCCGCCGCTTCCGAGCCGAGGTGGGCCAAAGCCCCGGCCAATGGCTCACCCGGCAACGCGTGGACCTGGCCCGAGAGTTGCTGGAAACCAGCGACCTACCGGTATCCCGCATCGCCGAACGCGCCGGCTTCGGCACCGACGTCTCCCTACGCCAACACCTACACACCGCAATCGGCGTCTCCCCAGGCACATACCGCCGAACCTTCCGAACCTGACCCCTCCCCCTGCAGCGGCGCCGCTCCGGTCCTCCGAGGGAGTCACCGAAGCGGCGGCCCTCCGGCCCTGAGACGCCGACCGACGCCTCCGTGCGCTGGTGGGATTCACCCTGACGAGCACGTGGACGAGATGAGCAGGGGCCGGGTGTGTGGCCGGGGCCTCGAAGCGGGGAGTGGCTCATACGACATCGGTGGGCGGGGTGCGGGATCCGGCCGGTCGAGGTACCGAATAGTGCGTACTTCCGCCCCGGGCGGTCGCGATCTACGGTCGCATGGATCAATCGGTCGAACGAAACCGGCCGACCACCGCACCGTCTGCTGCCGTGGTTGCTCGGCGTTTTGGTATGAGAGGGAACAGCACATGAGGATCGGCGTACTGGGCACGGGCGAGGTCGGACGACGGCTCGCCGGCAAGCTCGCGTCACTGGGTCATCAGGTCACGCTCGGCTCCAGGACGGCGGACAACGCCGAGGCCAGGCAGTGGGCGGCGGACAACGGCGGCGCACACGGCACCTTCGCCGACGCGGCCGGCGCCGGCGAACTCGTGGTGAACGCGACCGGCGGCCTGGTGTCGGAGGCCGTGCTGGAGGCGGCGGGGGCCGACAATCTGCGCGGCAAGATCCTCGTCGACGTATCCAACGCACTTGACTTCTCCGAGGGGTTCCCGCCCAAGGTCTTCACCCCGGACGGCGGCAGCCTCGCCGAGCACCTGCAAAAGGCGTTCCCCGAAACCCGGGTCGTCAAGACCCTCAACACGATGAACAACACGGTCATGGTCGAGCCCGGTCTCGTACCCGGCCACCACAACGTATTCCTCAGCGGCGACGACGAGGCCGCCAAGGCCGAAGTGGCGACCCTGCTGGGCTCCTTCGGCTGGACCCCCGCCCAGATCATCGACCTCGGCGACCTGTCCAGTGCCCGCGCGACGGAACTCCTGATGCCTCTGTGGCTACGCCTGTACGGGGTCCTGGGCCCGGTCGACTTCAACATCGCGGTCGCCATCGCCCCCACCGCCGACCCGGCCTCGACCCACGCATGACCCGGGTCAGGCGCAACGGGTAACCGACCACCACCGTCGCCGGGGGCGCCGGGCCCACCCGGCCCGACGCCCCCGGTCACGCCGAAACCCGGTCGCCCCGTGGGAGACTGGGTTGGTGATCGGGCAAGGGGCCTCCCCGGGGGCGTTTGTGGCGACGTTGGATGCGTACGATCTCGGGGCGGGCTCGGGGGGCGTTCATCGTGGGCTGCCTTCGTCCACCGTGTCGATCACCATTCCCGAGGACGACTTTCTCGAGGTCGGGTGGGTCGCGCGTTCGGGCTCGCGCAGCCGCCACCGCGCGGTGGTGGCCGGCCTGCACTTGGATGCGGCCGAGTTGCGACAGCGAGGCTGCACCCGTGGTGTGTTCGTCACGCTCGATCCGCTGGGTGCCAGGGCGTTGCTGGGGCTGCCTGCGTCCGCCCTGGCCGGACACGTGGTCGACCTTGCCGACATCGTGCCCGCGCTCGCGGATCTCCCGGAGCGGCTGGCGGCCTGCCGGACCTGGCCGCAACGTCGCGCGCTGGTCGAACGGTCCCTGCTGGCCGGCCTGGCCCGGCACGGTGCGCGCGACAACGCCCGCGAATTGCGGGCCATGCTCACAGCCCTGGCCCGCACCGCCCGGGTGGACGAGGCCGCTCGCCGACTCGGATGTTCCAGGCGGCACCTGAGCACCAGGGTTCGTGCCGAGTGCGGGGTGACGCCGAAGGAGTACCAGCGTCTGGTCCGCTTCGAAACCGTCCGCCGCCGGCTCGCGGCCGTCGGCACCGCAGGGGCCGGTCTGGCGGACGTGGCCGCCGCGTCGGGGTTTGCCGATCAGGCGCATCTCTCCCGGGAGTGGCGGGCCATGGCCGGGTACACACCCACCCAGTGGCTGCGCGCCGAAGGCCCGTCCGCGAGGAAACCGTCCGCCCGCCACCGGTCCTCCGGCGAGGCGACCGCATCCGGTTGACTTCCGCCGGGCCGGAGACCGCGGCCGATCCCAAATGTTCAAGACTCGGCCGCCGCCCCGCCTCATGATCGGTACATGACACAGACCCGAATCCTCCCTCGCCTGATCGTGTCCGACCCCGACCGTGCGTCGGCCTTCTACCGCGAAGTCCTCGGCGCCGAGGAAGTGTTTCGTGCGCCGGGCGACGACGGCCGCCCCACCGTGGTGGAACTCCGCCTCGGCGGGTGGTCGTTCCGGGTCTCCCCCGCCGTTGCGGCATGGGGGTGGGTATCACCACGTGATCTGGGCGGCTCGCCGGTCCTGCTGGAGATCGAGGTCGACAACCCGGACGAGGTCGGCGAACGCATGACCGCCCACGGGGCCGAGGTGGTCGTGGCCATCGAGAACCGGCCGTACGGGAAACGTTCGGGTCGCATCCGTGACCCGTTCGACCATCTGTGGATCGTCACCGGAGAGCCCGCCCTCGACGACATCCACGCGAACTGACCACACCTCGCCCCGGAGTGGACCGGACGGAGGTGCATGCGCTCGCCCGCCCCACACAGTGGCCGATGCAACGCCAACCGCGGCGTTCCCAGCCCCGAGGGCACGTGCCTTCGCCCGCGTCCCCATAATGTCGCCGTGACCCTCCCCCTCCCCGAGCCCGCGCCGCTCGCGGCTTCCGCAACGCCGGCGATGCCCGCGATGCCCGCACCGCCCGCGACACCGGCCGCCCCGGTGGAGTCCACCGTGCGGGTGTCCACCCTGGAGCTGTTCTTCGACCTGGTCTTCGTGTTCACGGTGACCCAGCTGACCGCCGCGATCGCGCACGAGTTGAACCCGACCGGGATCACCCGGGTGGTGCTCATGCTCGCGCTCATCTGGTGGATGTACAGCGGCTACGTGTGGCTGACCAACACCGTGCCGCCGACCACGCCCCTGCGCCAGACGCTCCTGATGGTCGGGATGGCGGGCTTCCTCGTGGTCGCGTTGGCCGTTCCGCACGCCTTCGACGGGACCGGGGAGGCGTTCGGATTCGGGTACCTGATGTTGTCCGGCGTGCACTTCGCGATGTTCCTCGCCTCCGGCGGCACCCGGCAGGCGTTCATCCGGATCGCCCCGTTCAACATGTCCAGTACCGCCTTGATCGTGCTCGGCGGCTTCCTCGACACCAATGCGCAACTCGCGGCATGGGCCGCTGCGCTGGTCGTGCAGATCATCACGCCCTACGTCGCCGGCAACGACGGCTTCCGGTTGAGCGTCCCGCACTTCGTGGAACGGCACGGTCTGGTGGTGATCGTCGCGCTCGGCGAGTCGGTGATCGCGATCGGCGTCGGCGCGCAGGGCCTCGCGCTGAACGCGACCCTGATCGCGACGGCGGCATCGACCCTGACGGTGTGCTTCGCCATCTGGTGGGCGTACTTCGGCGCCGAGGACGACGAGCACGCCGTCGTCGCGGTCCTGGAACGCATGGAGCCCAGGGCCCGCAATCTGCGCGCGCTCAACATCCACGGGTACGTGCACTACGGACTGCTGCTCGGCATGCTGCTGTTCGCGGCCGGCGTCAAGGGCGCGATGGCGCATCCGTCGGACCACCTCGATACCGCGCATGCGGGCACGCTGGTGGGCGGACTCGCGCTCTTTCTGGCCTCGGTCGTCGTCATCCGTCGGACCTTCGGGATCACCCCGAACGGCTACCGGATCGGCGCCGTGCTGACCCTGCTCGCCACCATCCCGATCGGCCGCTTCGGCTCGGCCCTGGCCCAGATCGCCGCCATCGCCGCGATTCTGATCGCGTACGGCACGCTGGAAACCCACCATCGCCGGCGGCACCCGGCGGGTCCGCTCGACGTACACACCGGTTCCGTGACGTCGGTTCGGCCCGGGTAACCGCGCCCGGGAAACCGCGGCCCGGGAAGTGCGTCCGGGAACTCCGAACAGCGGGCCGGGCGTTGCGCCCATGAACCGGATCGTGCCCACGTCGGCGTGGGAACGGCGCAGACCGAGGAGGGCGCGATGACCCGGCGACACGTCGCCGTACGTCCTCCCCGCGTCGGCTCCCCCGGTACCCACCGGCGCCGCGGCGCACATGCCCGCGTCCGCACCGCGCGCTTCCGGCGCGATGGGTGGCTCGGGGCGTTGCTCGCCGTCGCCCTCGCCCTGCTCGGCGCGTTGGCCGCCCCCGCATCCGCCCACGCGGCCGACGGCCCGCCCGACCGCACCTCCACCTCCGTCTCCGCGCACACCGCCGCCGACCCGGGGCACGTACGCGACGTCGCCGACGAGGCGACCCGCGACGTGCGCCGTGGTCCGCCGGCACCGCTCGCGGCCCGCGACCTCCACGACGAGCGGCACCACCTCCACCACCCCCACGACGCGGCGCTCACCGGCCGCGCCGGCGCGCTGCCGCCGCCCCCGGGGCATCGAACCTCCGCGCTCGGCGCCGACGCCGATCCTTCGCCACGCCGTTTCGCGCTCCCGCCGGGCCGCGCTCCACCGTCTCCCCGGGCTCCAGACCTTCCCTGAGTCCGATCGCCGCGCGCCGACCACCGGCCGCGGTGTATCCGTGGAGACCATCCTTGCCACGTGCCACCAAGGTGCGGGCGTTGTTCGCCCTCGCCATCCTCGCCATGTCCACCTACATCGCCGCCACCATGCCACCGCGCCTGGGCCTCGACCTGCGCGGCGGTACCGAGATCGTGCTGGAGACCCGGGACTCGCCCACCGCGAAAGCCGACCGCGACGCCACCGATCGAACCCTGGAGGTGCTGCGTCGTCGCGTCGACGCGCTCGGCGTCTCCGAACCCACCCTGGTCCGCTCGGGCGAGCGACGCATCATCGTCGAACTCCCAGGCGTGCAGGACCCGCGCCGCGCCGCCGAGGTACTCGGCCGTACCGCACAACTCACCTTCCATCCCGTTCTCGACGTCGTCGACCCGACCGGCGCCCCGACCGCGGCCGACGCCGAGGGACGCCGGGTGTTGCCCGACGAGTCGGGCCGAATGCTGAAACTGGACGCGTCCCGGATGACCGGAGCCGACGTCGACCGCGCCCGGGCGCTGCTGGATCCGGCCGGTGGCTGGCACGTCACGCTCGACCTGCGCGGTCGGGGCGAACGGGCCTGGGCCGCACTCACCGCGGACGCCGCGTGCGCACCGTCGGGAAGCCCCGCGCGGCGCGTGGCGATCGCCCTGGACGGCAGGGTCGTCTCCTCGCCCCAGGTCGAGCAGTCGGTACGCTGCGGCACCGGCATCCTCGGCGGATCCACCCGTATCACCGGCGACTTCGACAAACGTGCGGCGCGCGAACTGGCGCTGTTGATCAACGGCGGCGCGCTGCCGGTACCGGTCGAGACCGTCGAACACCGCGCCGTGGGGCCCACGCTGGGCGAACGGGCCATCGAGGCCGCGATGTGGGCCGCGATCGTCGGCGCCGCGCTGACCGCGCTGTTCATCGCGTGCGTGTACCGCCTGCTCGGCGTCCTCGCCGCGCTTGCCCTGGTCGGCTACGGGCTGATCGCGTACGCCGCCCTGGTCGGCGTCGGCGCCACCCTCACCCTGCCGGGACTCGCCGGGTTCGTACTGGCCGTCGGGATGGCGGTCGACGCCAATGTGCTGGTGTTCGAACGGGCCCGGGAGGAATACCTCGCGCGAACCGCACCGGCCCTGCGTCCGTCGCTGACCCGAGGTTTTCGCAACGCGTTCGGCGCCGTCGCCGACTCCAACGTCACCACCCTGATCGCCGCCGGCCTGCTGTTCTTGCTGGCCGACGGCCCGGTGCGCGGATTCGGGGTGACGCTGGGCATCGGCGTGCTCGCGTCGATGGTCAGCGCGCTGGTGGTCACCCGGGTCCTGGCCGAGTTCGCCGTGACGCGCGCGGCGGTCCGGCGCCGGCCCCGAATCAGCGGCATCGCGCACGCGGGCCGGGTGCGCGAGTGGCTGGGCCGGCGCGATCCGAACCTCATGCGGCATCGCCGACGCATGATGGCCGTATCCGGCGTGCTCGCGCTGGGCCTGGCGGTGTCCGGCGTGGCGGTACGGGGCGTCGACTTCGGCGTGGAGTTCACCGGGGGCCGGCTCGTCGAGTACGCGACCACGCAGGCGGTCGATCCGGACCGGGCGCGGGCGGCACTCGCCGACGCCGGATTCCCCAAGGCCGTCGTACAGGCGTCGGGCGATCACGAACTCACGGTACGTACGGGCAAGCCGACCGACGCCGAGGAGGCGCGGATCACCGCGACGGTCGTCGAACTCGGCCACGGCGCGGAGAAGGTGCGCGACGAGTTCATCGGGCCGAGCCTGGGGAAGGAGCTGCGGCTCAAGGCCACGATCGCCCTCGGGGTGGCTCTCGCCGCCCAGATGGCATACCTCGCGGTGCGGTTCCGCTGGACCTTCGGGGTGGCCGCGGTCGTCGCGATGGCGCACGACGTGCTGATCGTGGTGGGCGCCTTCGCGTGGCTGGGACGTACCGTCGACGCGGTGTTCCTCGCCGCGCTGCTCACCGTGATCGGCTACTCGGTCAACGACTCCGTCGTCGTCTTCGACCGGATCCGCGAACTGCGCCGCGCACCGGGTGAGCGCTCGCTCGCCCGGATCGCCGACACGGCGGTGTTCCAGACCCTGCCGCGCACCGTCAACACCGGTTCGGGCGCGTTGTTCGTCCTGATCGCACTGGCGGTGTTGGGCGGCGACTCACTGGCCGACTTCGCACTGGCGCTGCTGATCGGCGTGGTCGCCGGTACGGTCTCCACGGTAACCGTCGCCACACCCGCGGCAGTCGCACTGGAGTCACGCACGACACCCGCGCCACCACGCACGCCCCGCCCCCAACCCTCCCCCGACCCCCACGGCGGGCGCGTCCCCCGCCCCGGCCGCACCCCACACGACAACGGCGCCCGTATCTGACCTCACCGACCGCCCCGCCGCGGCAGGCCCGCCCCCGGCGCAGCCTGCCGTGACGGTGCGCTCCACATGGCGGCTTCGAGCAGCGATCAACCGCCCGGTCGACGACGCGTGTCGAGCCGCCGGCCGAGCAACGCGACCGCCTCGCCCAGCAGGGCGATCTCGCGGGTGGTCAGGTTGGGGTCGGCGCGGCGGAAGCGTACGGCGTGGTCCAACGCGTCGGGAGGCACGGCGCCGACGGTGGCCAGGAACGCGGTGAGGAACTCGGCGGCGAGCGCGGCCTCCGTCCAGGCGGGGTCGACCGCGACCTGGGCAAGGATCAGCGCGGATACGGCGACGTCGAACTCGGGCCGGCCCTCTCGGGAGTTGCGCCAGTCGATCACCACCGGCCCGCGCGCTTCGAGCATGATGTTCGCCGGGTGCAGATCCAGGTGCACCGGATGCTCCCTCGGCCTGCCCGGGATTCGTGGCGGCAGCGCGTGGAGGCGGGCGAGCAGGTCGGCCAGCTGTTCCGCCGCCGCCGACGTGGTGATCTCCCCGCTGCCCAGCGCCTGCAACATGGTCGGACCGGTGAGTCGTTCGAGGACCAGATCGCCGCCCTCGGCCGAGTAGACCCGTGGTACCGGAAATCCCAACCCGCCCACGTGGGCCATCATCGAGGCCTCGGCGGCCACGTCGCCTCCGTCCCGATACCGGCGCAGGACGCGCTGCGCGTCGAGAGCGAAGACATCGGCATCACGGCCGGTCGCCACCATCACGAGGTCGGTCACAGCGCGACTGTACTGTCGTACGCCGAAGCGCGCGCAAGGCTTCGGCGCCCGGACGGCCGCCATCACCCTCACCTCCGGGTACCTGGGGCCGTGGCAGCCAAGTCGCCGACCTGGTTCGCGATTTCGGGCCACAGAGCGGCGGGGAGATCGTGGCCGACGCCCGGATAGGTCACCAGGCGGGCGCCGTCGACGGCCTTGGCGGTGGCACGGCCCGCGGCAACGCGCAGGATCGGGTCCTGCTCCCCGTGCAGGACCAGTGTGGGTCGGCGCAGTTCCGCGAGCTTGGCTCCGTGCCACTGGGCGCCGATCTGGCGGCTCTGCGCCTTGGTGTCGCGCGGGCCGCTGTCCACCTCGGCCTCGACCCACGCACGTGCCGCGGCCTCGTCGAACGGGTAGGCCGGTGAGGCGATTTCGCGCCAGACGGTGAGGGCGGCCTCGATGTCTCCCTCGCGACCCTCGGGGAACTTCGCGCGGGCGAGCCTGGCGAGCAGCCCGAAACGCAGGTAGCGCAGTACGCGCAGCCCCGAGACGTCGCTGGGGAGGGCGGCCGACGAGGTGACGCTGAGCACCCGGTCGGGGTGGCGCAGCGCGATGCGCTGCGCGATCACTCCGCCCAGGGAGTGGCCGAAGACGTGGGCGCGTTCCCAGCCGAGTTCGTCCATCACGGCGATGGCGTCGTCGGTCATGTCCTCCGAGGTGTAGGCGTCGCCGCGCTTGCCGAACAGGGCCTTGAACGGGTTGGTGGTGGCGGTGTCGGGCATCCGGGTCGACTCGCCGGCGTCGCGCTGGTCGTAGCGGGCCACCGCGAACCCGGCGTCGGCCAATGCCCGACACAGTCCGAGCGGCCACCAGAAACGGGCGGTGGCCAGGCCCATGACGAGCAGCAGCGGTTCGCCCTCGGAGCCCTCCAGCCGATCGAAGGCCACCTGCACGTCGCCGTTGTGCGCATACCGGGTCGGGGTCCAGTCCTGTTGCGGCCGGCTAGAGGGCATGTCGACTCCCTTTCATCTACTGCGATCGATGTTCGCAGTCCAGGTGTGCCCTAAGGTACTGCATACGTCGTTCGCAGAACAGGAGGGGTCATGACCGAGCCGGCCGCCCACAGCATCTGGCTGCGCCCCGAGCGCGCCACCCGCGGCCCCGTACCGACGTTCGACCGCGATCGCATCGCCGCCGCCGGCGTGGCCCTCGCCGACACGAACGGCCTGCCCGCCGTCACCATGCGCGCGGTGGCGGACGCCCTCGGGGCCGGACCGGCGTCCCTCTACCGCTATGTGGCCACCCGTGACGAACTGCTCGAGCTGATGATCGACCGGGTCAACGGCGAGATCTCCTACACCGAACTCGGCTCCGGACTCTGGCTCGACGACCTGCTCGCCCTCGCCCGGCAGAGCAGGAGCGTCCACCTCGCGCACCCGTGGCTGCTCGACGCCACCGCCACCAGAACACCGGTCGGACCGCACGCGGTCACCTACCTGGAACACGCCCTCACCGTGCTCACCGACCTCGACGTGGCCCCCCGTACCAAGCTGGAAGCCATTGCGATCCTCAACACCGTCATCGCCGCCCTGACCCGCGCCGAGGTGACCCGACATCTCGCCGGACAGACCATCCCCCAGTGGCAACAGGCCCAGGCGGAATACCTCACCCGGGTCGCCATGGCGGGCCGACACCCGCACCTCGCCGCCGCCCTGGCCGGACAGCCCCCGGAGGAGGAGTCGACGGACGCGCTCTTCGACCGCATCATCACCCGCCTGCTGATCGGACTCCTGAGCCCCGACGACATCGCGACGACCCCGGCACCCGACCTCACGGAGCCGGAGCCGGCCGGCGCCGACTGATGCGCTGCGGTCGTCGTCGACAGGGGCCGGATCGGCACTCGGTGCATCGTGGTGGTCGTCCGGACGTACCGGCCGGCCCGTCAGGGCGCGTCAGGGTGGGGGCAGGGTCGGGTCCTCGGCGACCGGGTTGCCGTTGGCGTCGAAGGTGGTTCTGCTCCAGCGTTTGTCCCACTTGTCGCCCACGGTTCGCGGCACCTTGCCGGCCGGATAGCGCACGGTGCCCGGCGGCGGATCCCGGTCGTCGGGCACACATTGTCTGCCCGTGGCGCTGCCGATCTGCTTGACCGGGTACTCCCCGCCACCGCAGACGTGCTCCTGGAAGGCGTCGCAGCCGGCGGTCGACGAGCCGGCGAGGATTGCGGCGAGCGCGACAGCGAGGAGTCGACCCGGGTGTCCCGCCGGGAGCCTGCGCACGATCGGGACCTCTCCTCCCCGTCGGTCGAATCATCGTGTCGCGAAGGTCTGCCCCCGACGTGGTTACGCATACTCGAATCGCGGTAAAAATCGGGCAGTTGGGCTTCGAACCACCGGGACGGCGTGGTGCGGGCCGGTCGCCCGGGGGTGTTCCGGTCGTTCACACATCCGGGTGTTTCGTGGCCAGATGGTAGCGGCCGGAGTGGAAGACCAGGGGTTCCCCGCCGGGCGCCTCGTAGTGTTCGACCTCGCCGATCATGACGACGTGGTCGCCGGCGTCGACGAACTGCACCGTCCGGCACTGAAATCGGGCAACGACCCCTTCCAGCAATGGAGTTCCGGCGATGCCGTCGGTGGTGGGGGTGTCCGCGAACTTGTCCTCGGCCGGGGTGGCGAACCGGCTGGAGAGCTGGTGCTGGTCGGCGGCCAGCACGTGAACCGCGAAGTGCGTGGCCGACCTGAAGTGGGGCAGGCTCGGCGCGTTCGCACCGGGACACCACAGCACCAGGGGCGGGTCCAGGGACACCGAGGTGAAGGAGTTCGCCGTCATCGCCACCCGCCGGCCGTCCGCGCCCCGGGCGGTGACCACGGTGACGCCGGTCGCGTACTGCCCGAAGGCCCGGCGCAGCGGATTCCCGGGCGGCCGCGCGTCGGCCTGCCCGGCCCCGGTCCGCCCCGGGCCGCCCTGCCCACCCCCGCCGACGACGGCCACGCCCGTCACGCGCTGCTCCCCACGGTCGCCGCCTGCTCGCCGCCCGCCCGAACCGCCTGCGCCGTGCCCGCCGACACCGCGGCGGCGTCGAGGTAGACCCGGGCCGCGTCCGGGTCCATGAACCAGTGGAAGAAGTCACGCGGATCGTCGAAGCCGTTGGCGAAACGGTGGGCGATCCGGGAATCGCCGCCCGCCGCGCCCAGGAGTTCGAGCACGTGCTCGGGCGGCGCGCCCAGCATGGCGTTGGTCCACGCCGCGACGTACTGCGCGTAGTCCCAGTACCGTTCGAACGTCCCCTGCAGGAAGGCGCCGTCGAAGGGTCGCTCGCCGTGCTCCAGGATGCTCGCCAGGTACGAGGCCGCGCACTTGCTCGCGTTGTTGGAACCCTGCCCGGTGATCGGGTCGTTGAGCACCACGACGTCGGCCATCCCCAAAACGAGGGCGCCGGAGGGCAGTTGCCCGACGGGCTTGCGCACCGTGGGCGGGAAGCGGCCGGCGAGCACACCGTTGGCGTCGGTCGGCGCGACGTCGGCGCAGCGCTCGGCCTCCCAGGGCAGGTGGGTACGCAGGATCCGCAGGGAGCGCTCGACGTGCTCCTCGGTCGAGGCGACGTCCGCCCAGCAGTCGAGCGGGCCGCCGGGAACACCCTCGAAGACCATGATGTCGCACGGTCCGGTGGTGGTCAGCGCCGGGAAGGTGAAGTATTCGCCGACTCCGGGAATCAGGTTGAAGGCGACCGCGGAGTACTCGTCCCTGGGGGTCATCCCGGTGACGTACGTGAGCGCCAGGGCGCGCTGCGGCCGGTCGAACGTCGAGCGCTGGGCGTCCCGTTCGAACAGGCCGGCGATCCTGCCCTTGCCCGCGGCGACGATCACCAGGTCGGACTCGCGGGCGTAGGACTCCAGATCGGTCACATCCGCCTCGCGCAGTTCGATCCGGCCGCCGCGCCGCTCGAATTCCGCCAGCCAGGCCGGCATCTTGACCCGCTGGTCGACCGAGCGGGCCGCGGCGTCCAGCCGTGAGGCCCAGGAGATCGCGGTGCCGCCGCGACCGTCCGGTACGACGAACGAGATGCCCTCGACGGGGGGACAGTCCCGGTCCCACAGGTTCAGGCCCAGGTTGTGTTCGTGGGCGAGCGCGGTACCGAACATGCACTGGCTGGACATGATGCGACCGTCGCGGATCTGCTCCGCGGTGCGGTCGGTCACCAGGGTCACCCGGTAGCCGTGCGTCAGCAGTCCGATGCCGAGCTGGAGGCCGGCCTGTCCGGCCCCGATGATGGTGATGTCGCGCATGGGCGTGTTCCTCCGGTCCTGAGGGTCCTGATTACTGGCTGATCACTGCTTGATCACTGCCTGTTCACTCTGCCTCGTCACTGCGTACTCACTCGGCGAGTTTCGCGATCGCGGGAACGAGACCTTCCGGGCCGATGGCCGAGTAGCCGCCGTCGACGGCCCAGTCGGCGCCGGTGACGAAGGACGCCTCGTCGGAGCAGAGGAAGACGACCACACGGGCGACCTCCTCCGGGTCGCCGACGCGGCCGAGAGGGTGGAAGGGCGCGGCGACGCGGTCCGTCTTGGCCCGGTCGCCGTCGGTGAGCGTGTCCATGACCTTCGACCAGGTCCAACCGGGACTCACCGAGTTGACCCGGATGTTGTCGCCGGCCAGGTCCACCGCCATATTGCGGGTCAGCTGCATCAGGGCGGCCTTGCTCACCGGATAGAGCCACCGCCCGGGCTGGGCGACCCGCCCGGAGATGGAGGTGAAGTTGACGATGGCCCCGCCGCCCTGCGCGAGCAGATGCGGATGTACGGCCCGGGCCAGCAGCGCCGCACTCGCCACGTTCACGTCGAGGGCCGTGTGCCACTGGTCGCGGGTCGAGGCGAAGCCGTCGTCGACGTACGAACAGGCCAGGTTCACCAGCACGTCCAACCGGCCGAACGCGTCGACCGCGCGGGCGACGCAGTCGGCGACCTGCGCGTCGTCGGTGATGTCGGTGCGCAGGAACAGAACACCGGCGTCCATTTCGTCCGTCAATTCACGGCCGCCGTCCTCGTCGATATCCGCGACGACGACATTCGCGCCCGTCGCACGGAATGCGCGAACGACCGCTTTCCCGATAATCGTCGACCCGCCGGTAATGAGCGCGGTCTTGACCGACAATCCACTCATGCTGTCTCCTGTGTCCTTGCCGGGAGTTGTCGAAAAAATAGGTGCGGGGCCCTGGGCCTGCCGTCCGCAACACGCTGCTCCCTGTCCGGATCGCGCTCTCGGCTGGAGGTCGGGATGGTCGACGCTCAACTCCCGCTCGACGCACGGCTCTCGCCCGGCGCGTCGCTCGCCCACGACGCACGCCTCTCACCCGACGTCCGGATCCCGTCCGACGCGCCACTCCCCCTCGGTGCGCACGAGCGGTTCCATACCTCCGACGTGGACGTGGCGCGTTCGCACGTCGGGCGCGCCTTCTGCGCCCACGACCTGCGGCTGATCGGGCGCGCCGCGCGCCTCGACGCGCGCATGCACGGCGTGGCGTTCGGCGAGACCGGCCTGTTCTACCTCGACTACGGCACGGAGGTGATGATCACCCCGGGTGCGCTGGAGGCCTTCTACCTGATCCAGATACCGCTCGCCGGGGCCGCGGAGATCACCTGCGGCCGGGCCCGGATCGCCTCGACTCCGCAGCGGGCCTCCGTACCGGCGCCGACCGACCCCCTGGCCATGCACTGGGGCGCGGGCAACCCGCAGCTGATCGTCTGGATCGACCGGATCGCGCTGGAGCACCACCTGGGCCGACTGCTCGGCCGCCGGCCCCGGACGCCCGTGCGCTTCGACCTCGGCATGGACCTCACCACCCCCGCCGCGCGTTCCTGGCTCGGCGTGGTCGACCTGCTCCGGCGCGAGGCGGACAACCCCGGCGGCATGCTCGACCAGCCGTTGATCCTCGGCCGGCTCGCCGATCTGCTGATCACCCAGTTCCTGCTCACCCAGCCGCACAACTTCAGCGCCGCGCTGCACGGCCGGCAGCCCCGGGTCGCACCGCCCGCGGTCCGCCGGGCGATGGAGCTGATCGAGTGCCACGCCGCCGAACCGCTGACCGTGGAGGACGTGGCGGAGGCGGTGGGGGTGAGCGTACGGGCCCTGCAGGACGGCTTCCGCCGGCACCTGGAGACCACGCCCGTGTCGTATCTGCGCACGGTGCGGCTCGACCGGGTCCGCGCCGATCTGACCGCGGCCGAGCCGGGCACGACGACGGTCACCGATGTCGCCTACCGCTGGGGCTTCTTCCACCCGGGGCGCTTCGCGATCGCCTACCGGGAGCAGTTCGGCGAACACCCCTCGCAGACGCTGCGCGCCTGAGCCGGGCGCCTGAGCCGGGCGCCTGAGCCGCACACGTGAACCGCGCATGGGAGCCACGCACCCGAGCCCGCACCCGAGTCCCCGCGCGTGTCCCGACCCCGGGTACCGGGCATGTACCCGGCGGAATGTGGATGGCCACCCGCGTTCCGCGGACGGTGCGGCATTTCGACTACCCGTAATTTCTTGGCAACCCCGTGACCGTCCGGGAAACCCGAAGATCACCCACGAGACGCCGAGACCGGCCGCGAGAAAAACGATCCCGAACGAATGAGCGGGCCGAATGATCGGTTCCATTCATTCCGCCGATCAACCGCCGCGCACCCCGACCCCGAGGAGTATCCATGGCACAGACCGTCGACGCGGTGGTCGTCGGATCCGGTGTGAACGGTCTGGTCGCGGCGGCCGAATTGGCGGATGCGGGCTGGTCGGTGGTGCTGGTCGAGGGCAACCGGCGCCTGGGCGGGTTCATCGCCACCGAGCAACGGACCCTGCCCGGCTACCTGCACGACACCTACTCCTCGTGGCATCCGCTGTTCGTGTCGGGCGGGGCCTACGCCACGCTCGGCGCGGACCTGCACCGCCACGGTCTGGAGTACCGCAACACCGAGGACTACGTCACCGGCACCGTCACCGACGACGGCCGCGTGGTCCTGGGTCACCGCGACGCCGACACCACCGCGCGGGCGTTCGCCCACGCCGAGGATCGCGCCGCGTACCTCGCCATGGTGCGGCGATTCCTCGACAGCGCCGAGGACATCGGCGCCCTCATGGGCGGCGAGCCACGCTCGCCCCGCGCCCTGCGGCCCGCGCTGCGCATGGTGCGCCGGGAGCGGTTGACCGGCACCGAGGCGTGGCTGCGCGCCACCGTCACCAGCGGACGCTCCTACTGCCGAAGCGAGTTCCGCGGCGACGAGGCGGATCTGCTGTGGGTTCCCTGGCTGTTGCACGCCGGGTTGTCGCCGGACCACGCCCAGGGCGGCCTGATGGTGCCGATCCTGTCCGCCACGATGCACGGCTTCGGTTTGCCGGTGGTCGCGGGCGGGGCGGGGAACTTCGTCCACGCCTTCGAGGCGCTGCTCGCCGAACGCGGCGTGGACGTGCGCACCGGCACGCCGGTGGAGCAACTGCTCGTGACCGACGGCAGGATCGGCGGGGTGGTCTGCGGCGGCGAGACCATCACGGCTCGCCACGCGGTGCTCGCCTCGGTCACCCCGACCGCGCTGTACGGGGACCTGCTGCCCGCGTCGGCCCCGGTACCGGCGACGGTCCGCGAGCAGGCCCGGCGCTACCGGTACGGACGCGCCGCGATGCAGATCCATGTCGCGTTGTCGGCCCCGCTCGACTGGCGGGACGAGCGCCTGGCGGGCGTACCGCTGCTGCACCTGAGCGACGGCTCGGCGAGTACCGCGATCGCCTGCGCGGAGGCCGAGGCAGGTCTGCTGCCCCGCCGGCCCACCGTGGTCGTCGGCCAACAACACGTGCTCGACCCCTCACGCGTGCCCGAGGGGGCCGCCGCGCTGTGGCTGCAACTCCAGGAACTGCCGTACGTCCCAGGGGGCGACGCTGCGGGAGAGCTGGACACCGGCGGCGGCTGGACCAAGGAGCTGACCCACGGGTACGTACGCCGGGTCCTGGCCCGCATCGCCCGCCACGCCCCCGGCCTGTCGAAGCGTGTCCTCGCGTGGGACGCCGTCACCCCGACCGACCTGGCCTCGGCCAACCCGAACGCCGTGGCCGGCGACCCGTACGGCGGCTCCGCCGAACTCGACCAGAACTTCCTGTGGCGCCCGCTGCCCGCCGCCGCCCGGCATGCCACCTCGGTGCCCGGGCTCTGGCACATCGGCGCCTCCACCCACCCCGGTCCCGGACTCGGCGCCGGATCGGGACACCTGGTGGCGCAACGACTCATCCGCACCGGACGGCGGCGCACCGGCACTCGCTGAGCCGCAAGCACACGCGCCCCCGGGCCACTTCGCGGGCCGGCGCCGCGCCCCCGCGTACCTACCCGCTTCCCGCCACACTTCGCGCCGACGATCACGGCCGCACCACGCCGCGCATCACGGCCCACCACGGACGAACGAACAGGAGCCGGCCATGGCCGAGCGGTCATTTGCCACCGAAGTCCGACAGTTGCGCCACGGCGCGGGCACCACGCTGCACGTCGAGGGCATCCTGGCGGTCACCAAGGCCCTGCTCCAGTCCGGCGTGGCCTATGTCGGCGGCTACCAGGGGGCGCCGATCTCGCACCTGATGGACGTACTCGGCGACGCCCACGACATCCTCGACGAACTCGACGTGTACTTCGAGAACAGCGCCTCCGAGGCCACCGCCGCCGCGATGTTGGGCGCGTCGGTGCACTATCCGCTGCGCGGCGCGGTCACGTTCAAGTCGACGGTCGGCCTCAACGTCGCCTCCGACGCGCTGGCCAACCTGGCCAGCGGCGGCGTCACCGGCGGCGCGTTGGTCATCCTCGGCGAGGACTACGGCGAGGGCTCCAGCATCATGCAGGAGCGCTCGCACGCCTTCGCGATGAAGTCGCAGATGTGGCTGCTCGATCCGCGGCCCAACCTCACCGCGATCGTCGAGGCGGTCGAGTCCGGCTTCGAGCTGTCCGAGGTCAGCAACACCCCGGTGCTGCTGCAACTGCGTTTGCGCTCCTGCCACTTGCACGGCGCGTTCGTGGCGAAGGACAACGTGCGCCCGCCGATGACCGTCACGTACGCGATCGAGAATCCTCGACGCGAGCTCGACCGCATCGTCCTGCCGCCGGCGAGTTTCCGGCACGAACGCGAGAAGATCGCCCAACGCCTGCCGGCCGCACTGGACTTCATTCGCGAACGCGGGCTCAACGAGGTGTTCGGCGCCGGGGAGGCCGACATCGGGATCATCGTCCAAGGCGGCCTGTACAACACCCTCAACCGGGCGCTGGAGCTGCTTGGTTGCTCGGATCCGTACGGTCGCACCCGGATACCGCTGTACGTCATGAACGTGACGTATCCGGTCGTGGACACGGAGATCGTCGAGTTCTGCGCGGACAAGCGCGCGGTGTTGCTCCTGGAGGAGGGGCAGCCCGACTACATCGAGCAGAATCTGAACACGATCCTGCGCCGTGCCGAGGTCGCCGCCGCGCTGCACGGCAAGGATCTGCTGCCGATGGCCGGCGAGTACACCGCGTCGGCGGTCACCCGAGGGGTGCACGCCTTCCTGTCCCGGTACCTGCCGGAGGTCCTGGCCGGCGAACCGGCGCTGCTGCTGCCCGAAACCGACCCGCGCAGCCCGTTCGCCGAGCGGGTCGATCCGCAAGCGGTCCAGGCCCGCCCGCCGGGCCTGTGTACCGGCTGCCCGGAGCGGCCCATCTTCAGCGCGCTCAAGCTCGCCGAACGCGAAACCGGCGCGCACCACATCAGCGCGGACATCGGCTGCCACCTGTTCTCGATCAACGAACCGTTCAACCTCGGTGCGACGACCATGGGTTACGGGCTCGGTTCGGCCGGCGCGGCGGCACTGAACTCCAAGGACGCCGACCGTCGGACCATCGCGATCATGGGTGACGGCGGGTTCTGGCACAACGGTCTGACCAGCGGTGTCGGCAACGCGGTCTTCAACGACAACGACCAACTCCTCGTCGTGGTCGACAACGCGTACAGCGCGGCCACCGGCGGACAGGACGTGCTCTCCTCCGCCGTCGACCATCCGCGACGCTCCACCGGGCATACGATCGAGAAGGCCGTGCGCGGTGTCGGCGTCAAGTGGACGAAAACCGTCACCGACACCTACCGGGTCGGGGAGTTGCGCGACCTGTTCGTGCGCGCGCTCACCACGAAGGAACCGGGGCCCAAGGTCATCGTCGCGCAGAGCGAATGCCAGTTGAACCGGCAGCGTCGGGAGCGGCCCCGGACGAACAAGGCGATCAAGGAGGGCAAACGGGTCGTCCGCGAGCGGTTCGGCGTCGACGCGGAAACCTGTACCGGCGACCACGCGTGCATCCGGATCTCCGGCTGCCCGTCGCTGACCCTGGCCGCCAACCCGGACCCCATGCGCACCGACCCGGTCGCCACGGTGACCGACACCTGTGTCGGCTGCGGGGTATGCGGCGCGAACGCGCACGCGGCGTCGTTGTGTCCGTCGTTCCACCGCACCGACGTGGTGATCAACCCGACCCGGCGGGACCGCGTCCTGGCGCGGATCCGCACGGCCTGGATCGCCGCGCTGTCCGCGCCCGTCGAGCGTCGCGCCGCGAAGTACGAGGTGGCCTGATGTCGAACCGGCAACCCGTACCGCGCCCGATCACCATCGCGATCCTGGCCATGGGTGGCGAGGGCGGCGGGGTCCTGGCGGACTGGATCGTCGCCGTGGCGGAGACGGCGAGGTACACCGCGCAAAGCACCTCCGTCGCCGGCGTCGCCCAGCGCACCGGCGCGACCGTCTACTACGTCGAGTTGTTCCCGGCGCCGGACGCCGAACTGCCAGAGGGGGGCCGCGCCGAGCCGATCCTCGCGCTGTTCCCGACGCCCGGCGAGGTCGACATCGTCATCGCGTCGGAACTCATGGAGGCGGGACGGGCAATCCAGCGCGGCTTCTGTACGCCGGACCGCACCGCGCTGATCGCCTCCACCCATCGGGTCTACGCGATCACCGAGCGCATCGCCATGGGCGACGGGCGCGTCGACGGCGACCTGCTGCTCGACGCGGCGCACCGGGGCGCGCGGCGTTTCGTGGGCGCCGACTTCCTGGAGTTGGCCGGGCAGGCGGGCAGCGTGATCAGCGCTTCGCTGTTCGGCGCGTTGGCCGGGATGGGGGAACTGCCCTTCGATCGTTCGCTGTTCGAGGACGCGGTGCGAGCGGCGGGCAAGGGGGTGGAGTCCTCGTTGGCCGCGTTCGCGCTGGGGTACGACGCGGCCCGGCAGCCGCCGCCGCGGCCTGGTCGCCCGCGCGCGGCGGGGGGCGGACCGGTGGCGGTGACGATCGGCAGCCGGCCCCCGGCGGATCCCGCGGTCGAGGCCGCGAACGCCGAGGAGCGGCGGCGGCGCGCGCTCGCCGACACCGATCCGACCCGGCTGGTCGGCCCCGCGCTGCGCGATCGGGCCGCGCGGGTCGCCGAGTTCCCGGAGGCGGCCCGTTCGATGCTGCTCCACGGCTGCGAGCGCACGGCGGTGTATCAGAACCCGTCGTACACCGACCGCTATCTCGATCGGGTGGCCCGGGTGGGCGCGCTGGAGCACGACCCGCGAGGTGAGGCGAGGCTGACCACGGAGACGGCCCGACACGCCGCGCTGTGGATGTGCTATCAGGACACCATCCAGGTCGGGTTGCAGAAAATCCGCCGACGGCGGATCGAGGACATCCGTGAACGGGCGCGGACCGAGCCGGGACAACCGATGCAGGTGCGGGAGTATCTGCACCCGCAACTGGAGGAAATCACCGACACGTTGCCCGCGCGGGTGGGCGATCCGCTGTCCCGGTCGGCGCTCTTCGGCAGGCTCGTCGCGAGGCTCACCCGCAACGGCATGGTCGTCAATACCACGGGCGTCGTGGGCTACACGATGTTGTGGACCATGGCCGGGATGCGCCCGCTGCGACCACGCTCGGGCCGGTTCGGTCGGGAACAGGCGGCCATCGACGCCTGGTTGGACCTGGTCGTGGAGACCGCGTCGAGCGACTACGCGCTGGCCTGCGAGATCGTCGAGTGCCGGCGGGTGGTCAAGGGCTACGGCGACACCTACCGGCACGGCAGCGAGAGTTTCGCCATTCTCCTCGACGCCGCCCGGGAGTTGCGCGGACGCGACGACGCCGCGACGGTACTCGCCGGCCTGACGTCGGCCGCACTCGCCGACGAGAACGGCACGGCACTGCGCGAGGCCGTGGCGGCTTTGGCAGCGAAGTCGCGGGCCCGCCCCGCCTGAGCACGCGAGTCACTTATTCGCGCAAAGCACGCACACACGCACGAACACCCCACGCCGCCCGACACCCCATTCCCGTCGCTCGACACCCATTCCCCACGCCCGATTCCCCACACATCCGGCAAGGAGCACGCATGGCCGATCTGACCGCCCTCGCGACCCACCTGCTCGACGGCTCGATCGAGGTCGTCGACCTGACCTCACCGCTGCACGCGGGCACGCCGCTGCTCGCCCTGCCGCCCGAGTACGGGCAGACGGCCCCGTTCGAGTTGGAGGAGATCAGCCGCTACGACGACCGAGGCCCGGCCTGGTACTGGAACAACTTCCGTACCGGCGAACACACCGGCACCCACTTCGACGCGCCGAACCACTGGATCAGCGGCCGGGACCTCGACGACGTGTCGCAGGTACCGGTGCAGCGCCTCGTCGGCCCCGCCGTCGTCATCGACAAGACCGCCGAAGTCGCCGTCGAACCGGACTACTTGCTCGACGTCGCGGACATCCGCGAGTGGGAATCCAAGCACGGCGCGCTGCCCGACCGCGGCTGGCTGATCTACCGCACCGGCTGGGCCGCTCGCGGCGACGACCCGGCGGACTTCGCGAACGCCGACGACGACGGCCCGCACACGCCGGGCCTGACACCGGACGCCGCCCGCCTGCTCGCCGACAGCGGCATCCTGGGCATGGGGGTGGAGACCGTGGGCACCGATGCCGGCCGCGCGTTCGCCTTCGATCCGCCCTTTCCGTGTCACGACTTCTTCCTGGGCGCCGACAAGTACGGCCTCACCCAACTACGCAACGTAGACCGACTGCCGATCACCGGCGCAATCGTCATCGCCGCCCCACTCCCCATCGTCAACGGCTCAGGCAGCCCCTGCCGAGTACTGGCCCTGATCACCCACTGACGCCCCACAACAAACCATCCGACAACATCCGCTCCCGGCTCGCTCGCAGCGTCCGAGCCGGGAACACAACTCACCGGTCCGCCTCGATCCGCCGAGGATGTCGCCGAACTACTCGGGCCGGTCGGGGGCGGGTGATGTCTCGGAAGGGTGGTGCCTTTCGCCTGCTTTCCACTTCTTGATCTCGTAGCGCAGGATTGCCACACCGCCCTTGGCCTCGTTGTAGGTGTTCGCGCCGAGGATCATCGTGTCGACCGATTCGATGAAGCCCATCATGTCGTTCTTGAAGGGGTCGTCGGTGACCTCGTCGTCGAACGGTTCCCCCGACACGAAGCCGAGGCCGCCGTCCTCCTCCGCCGCGATGTTGTCGACGGTGACCCACTGCTGGACCACCAGGACGCCGCCGGGCAACCGGATCGCCAAGTGGCGGCAGCCATCGCGTCGTTGGGCTCGTCCGATGCCGGGATTGCATGATGTGCCCGAGCGGGCTCACCCTGGAGATGGCACGACCGGGAGGAACCGGTCGCGACACGAATGTGCCGCTGGGAACGGAAGGACGGTCATGAATCTTCGTCGATGGGCCGCGTGTGCCATCCTCGCCTTCGTCGCGGGCGTGGCCTTCGCCGCCACCGCCCCGGGGGCGACGACGGTCGAGTACGGATCGACCCATGCGGTCGCCGCCACCGCCATCGAGTACGGCCTGTAGACGGGCCGAACCCGTGTAGCCACCGGGCCCGTTCCGCATCGGGGCGGGCCCGGCGACCGGCTGGGCAACGAAGGTCTTCGGGCGTCGCCGAGCCTGCCGGGTCACGGCCGGCCGGCAAGCTGTCCTCATGACAGGCGAAACCGGTGGGACTCGAGGCCGGTGGGTCGACCCGGGCAAGTACGCGCGCATCGAACGCGAGCGGCGGTTCCTCCTGGCCGCGCCCCCGGCACCATCGGACATCACGGACACCTGGACCATCGGCGACCGGTACCTGGTGGGGACCCGCCTGCGGCTGCGATGTGTCGAGCGGCCGGACGGCGGCCGCGAGTTCAAGCTCACCCAGAAGGTGCCGGTCGTTCGGCCGGGCGCGGTTCAGGGGCTGATCACGAACACATACCTGTCGCCGGCCGAGTACGACCTGCTCGCCTCGCTGCCGGCCGGTGTGCTGTCCAAGACGCGGTACCGCGTCCCGCCCGTGGGCGTCGACGTCTTCGACGGCCCGCTGCGGGGTCTGGTCCTCGCGGAAGCCGAATTCGCCGACGACGAGGAGGCCCGGTCGTTCGTGCCTCCTCCGGAGTGCGTGGCGGAGGTGACCGACGACCCCCGCTTCACCGGAGGCAGCCTCGTCGAGGCCACGCGCCGGGAACTGCTCCGCTGGTTGGCCGAGTACGGGCTCCATCCGGCGAATTCCCAGAGGAGTCGCGCGAGGAAGTCGCCGGCCGGAGGCGGTCCGTGCCGAGGAAAGGATCCTGTACCGCCATGGCGAATACGATTTCGCACGTCTCGTCTAAAGTCGGGGGTCCGGCGGACGAGGGAGTCGTGAATGACGCACGGATTCGGGGAGTTCTTCCACACGGCCACCGGCCATCGCCCCTATGCCTATCAGGCCGGGTTCGCGGAGAGCGGGCTGCCGCGGCTCGTTCGGGTTCCGTCGGGGGGCGGGAAGAGCGCCGCCGCCGTATTGGCGTGGCTGTACCGGCGGTTGGTGTCCGCGGTCGAGGTGACGCCGAGGCGATTGGTGTACGTATTGCCGCAGGGCAGCCTCGCGGAACCGACCCACGCGCGCATCGCCGAGTGGCTGCACCACCTCGGGTACACGGACGACGTGGACCTGCACCTGCTCGCCGGTCCGGAGTCGCAGAACGGCGCGTGGCGGCGGTTTCCCGAGCGGAACGCGATCCTGGTGGGTACGCACGACGGGCTGCTGAGCCGGGCGTTGATGCGTGGGTTCGCCGATGCGCGGGCGATGGCGCCCGTGTCGTTCGGACTGCTCAACACCGACACCCACTGGGTGTTCGACGAAATGCACTTGTTGGGACCGGGATTGCCGACGAGTACGCGACTGCAGTCGCTGCGCGAATCGTTCGGCACGACGGCGCCGACCGGCAGCACGTGGATGTCGTCGACGTCGGACGGGGTCACGACCGACGGCGGCGACGTGGCGGCCGGGCCCCGGCTCGCGGCGGTTCGGCGCATCAGGCGGTTGGATCCGGACCCGACACGGTACGTCGACGACCTCGTCGACGCGCTGGGCGCCGCGCACCTGCCCGGCACGCAGTCCATCGCCGTGCTCGGCTCCGCGCAGCGGGCGCGCGAGGTCTACGGCGCGCTGCGCGCGGCGCATCCGGGCCGGGAGATCGTGCTGGTGCACCCGTACGCGCGTTCGGCCGACCGCCGTGTTGGCGCGGCGTTTTCGGAGGAGGCCGGCCGGGACCGGATCCTGGTCACGACGCGGGCGCTGGACGTCGGATCCGACGCGTCCGGCCGTACACTCCTCACCGAACTCGCCCCCTGGAGCGCGATCGTGCAACGCGCCGGTCGCTGCAACCGACACGGCGAACACCCCGCTGGCGGCGACCTGTTGTGGTGTGTACCCCCGGACGGACCGGGGCCGAACGCGGGCGTCGCGGCCTGGCTGAACGCGCACGAGGGCGAGGCCGTCACGACCGTAGATCTGTTCCGGGCCCGTGTCGGCCGCAACCCGACGCCCTCCCAAGTCCTGGGCGAGCACGATGTGTTGGCGATGTTCGACAACGCGTACGGCGCGGTTCCGGCCGACGCGAGTCCGTGGATCTGCGCCGACGACGAGCGCACGGTCCTGGTCGCGTGGCGGGTGTGGGAGTCGGGGGAACCCGCCGAGGACGAGCCGGGACCCGGGCGCGGCGAGCAGTGTGAGGCGCCGCTCGCCGACGTCCGGAAGATGTTGGACGATCGCGGAGTGTGGCTGCGGGATCCCGTCGACGGCCGGTGGCGGCACGCGGCGGCCGACGATCTCCGTGCCGGAACGTCCGTGGTGCTCGACGCAGCGCGCGGCGGCTACCTTCCCGAGGTGGGATGGGCGCCCGAGAGCGGCGCGCCGGTGCCGTCGCTGTTCACCGGACGCACGCCGCCCGCGATCGCGTGTGTCGCGTGGGTGAGTCTCGACCGGCACCTGCTGGAGACCGAGGAGGAGGCACGTGCGGTCACGGCCGCCCTTCCGGGGCTGACCGAGGAGCAGCGCGAAGCCGTGGCCCGCGCCGCCAGGTTCCACGATCTCGGCAAGTGCCACGACGTGTTCCAGGCCATGCTGCGCGGCGGCGGTGGCGGCGAGCCGCCGGAGCACCTGTTGGCCAAGTCCAAGGCGCCGTGGAGCACCGGGGTTTCCACGCGGGCGTACTTCCGGCATGAACTGGTCAGCGCGCTCATTCTGTTGAACGGGGAGCACTGGCATGTCCCCCGGGTCGACCCGGAGTTGGTGACCTACCTGGTCGCCGCGCACCACGGTCGGGTCCGTGTGTCGGTGCGCCCGGAGGCCGACGAGGACGCGCGGACGCTGCTCGGCGTCCGCGACGGTGATCGCACGCCGCCGGTCGCCGTGTCCACGGGCGACCACTTCCCCGGGCAGTCGCTCGACACCGGGGCGTTCCGCCCGGGCGGTTCGTGGACGCCGCGAGCCCTGGCGCTGCGCGACCGCGACGACCTGGGACCGTTCCGGCTCGCGTACCTCGAGTCATTGGTCCGCGTCGCCGACTGGCGCTCCAGCGCCCGTCACGACGGCCCCGCGACGGGCCTCGTCCCCTGAAATCCCGCCACCGCGGCCCGGCGGGCTCAGGGACGGTCCGGCAACGCATCGGCGAGCTGTGCGAGGCGACGCCGTTCACGTCGTGCGGCCACCGGCGTCATCCGGCCCCCGTTCGAATTCGGTTGTCGCAGCGAGGAGTTCGGCGCACTGTGGGCCGATGGACACCAACGAGGTCTGCGCGCGGTGGTCGCGGGACGGGTTCGTCGTGTTGCCGGGGTTTTTCGCGGCCGAGGATCTGGCGTCCGCGCAGGCCGGTCTCGAAGCGCTCCACCCGACGGCCGCGGCTTTCCACGACGGACTCGACCCCCGGCGCCGACGATACGTCGGCGACGAGTTCGCGGGAATCGACACGTTCCCCTTCGCCTCCCCCGCGCTGAGCCTGTTGGCGGTACACCCCCGCCTGACGGACCTGGCCGCCGCGCTCGCGGGCGACGACGACCTGCGGATGTACCAGGCCGAGACGTGGGCGAAGTACACCGGTGTCGCCGACTACGACCAGGACCTGCACCGGGACTACCTCAACCACACCGTCCTGGTCCCCACCGACGCCGCCGGGTGCCGCCAGGTGGAGATGTTCGTCTACCTGTGCGACGTGCCGGAGGACCTGGGACCGCCGCACCTGGTCCCCCGCGAGCACACCCGGCACCTCCCCGCCAGGCCCAACTGGTACCTGCGCCCCGGCGCCGATCCCGGAGTCGCCCCCGCCGACGACCTGCGCGCGTTCGTCACCGCAGGCGACACCCGTGCGCTCTACGACGCCGCGGTATCCGCCGCCGGTCCGGCCGGCACCGTCGTCGCCTTCGGACTCGACACCTTCCATCGCGGCACCGGAGTGACCCGCCCCCGCGGGGCACGCTTCACCATGCACGTCAACTACCGTCCGGCATCCGCCGATTGGGCCCTGTGCGGACCGTGGGCGGACCGCAGCCACGACACCGCCTGGTACCGGTTCGTCGAACGCGCGACGGCGAGCCGACTCACCCTGTTCGGATTCCCGCCCGCCGGGCACCCGTTCTGGAACCCCGACACGCTGCGCGCCATGGCACAGCGCTACCCGACCCTCGACCTCTCGCCCTGGGAAAAGCCCCTCGCGCCGTGATCCGCGGCCCGTCGCCCCGCGGCCGTCAGAGGCGGTCCAGGTGGAGTGGGCGAGCGGCGGCATACCGTGCGCGAACGGCCGCCGCGCCGCCGCGCACCGGCAGGTATGTCGTGCCGGGGACCGGCCACTCCGGAGGATGCGGGTCCTCCGCCAGGGCCCACGCGGCCTGCCGGGCCGCGCCCCACGCGGCGAGTTCGCCGGTCGCGGGGACCGTGACGGGGCGGTCGAGCAGTTCCGCGGCGATGGCCGCGACCGCCGGCGAGCGGGCCGCGCCGCCGACCAGCCGGATGCCCGCGACATCGGTGGCCGTGGTGTCGAGCACGGCGTCGAGGGCGTCGGCCAGGCCGCACACCATACCCTCGACGTAGGCGCGGGCCAGGTGGGCGGGGGTGGCGTTGGCCGTGGTCAGGCCGTGCAGGGCGCCGGCGGCGTTCGGGAGGTTGGGGGTGCGTTCGCCGTCCAGGTACGGGACGAGGACCAGGCCGTCGGCGCCGGACGGTGCGGCCGTGGCGAGTTCGGCGAGCCGCTCGTGCGACACGCCGAGCATGCCCGCCGCCGCGTCCGGGACGCGGGCCGCGTTGAGCGTACAGGCCAGCGGCAGGAACGCGCCGGTGGCGTCGGCGAATCCCGCCACGGTCCCGGACGGGTCCGCCGTCGGGGACGCCGACCGCACGAACACCGTCCCGGACGTCCCGAGCGACACGACGGCCTCCCCCGGCGCGACGTGCACGCCGAGCGCCGCCGCCATGTTGTCGCCCGTGCCCGCCGCGACCAGCACGCCCGACGCCGTACGGCCCGCCGCGTCCCGCGGACCGAGCACCCGCGGCAACACCGGCCGGGCGCCGAACGCCGCGCCGAGCAGGTCCGGCCGGTATGCCTCCTCGCGGGGCGACCAGTAGCCGGTCCCGGAGGCATCGCCGCGATCGGTGGTCAGCCCGCCGATGTCACCGCCGCCGGTCAGCCGCCACGTGAGGTAGTCGTGCGGCAGGCACACCGCCGCCGTCCGCGCCGCCGACCGCGGCTCGTGCTCGGCGATCCAGCGCAGCTTGCTCACGGTGAACGACGCGACCGGCACACTCCCGACCGCGCGCGCCCACGCCTCGGGCCCGCCGTACTCGGCGCACAACGCCGCCGCCGCGCCGGCCGACCGGGTGTCGTTCCACAACAGCGCGTCGCGGACGACCGCGCCGTCCTCGTCGAGGCAAACCGCGCCGTGCTGCTGCGCGGATACCGCCACCGCCGCGACGTCGTCCAGTCCCCCGGCCTCGGCCGAGGCCGTCCGCAGCGCTTGCCACCAGGCCTCCGGAGGGACTTCGGCGCCGTCCGGGTGCGGCGCCCGTCCCTGCCGCAACACCGCGCCGCTCACCGCGTCGCAGACGAGCACCTTGCACGACTGGGTCCCGGAGTCGATGCCCGCGACCAGGGTCCGCCCCGGCATGTCAGCGCGCGCCCAGGAGGTGTTCCACGGCCAGCTGGTCGAGCCGCTCGTAGCCGGACCCGCGGACCGCGGCCGCGTCGGGGTCGAACGTGTCGCCGGCGAGGTCGGCATACGTCTCGCCCGGCGCGAGTGTCGGTACGGCCAGCTCGTCCAGCCCGGCGGCGGCCCTGGCCTCGCGCACCTCGGGGTCGGCGCGAAACGCGCGGGCACGTTCGCGGAGCAGCAGGTAGGTGCGCATGTTGGCGGCGGCGCCCGCCCACACCCCGGCGGTGTCCTCGGTGCGCATCGGCTTGAAGTCGAAGTGCCGGGGCCCGTCGTAGCCGCCGTGCTCCAGCAGGTCGACGAGGAAGAACGCGCTCTTGACGTCGCCGTGGCCGAACACCAGGTCCTGGTCGTACTTGGGCCCGTGCTGGCCGTTGAGGTCGATGTGGAAGAGCTTGCCCTCCCACAGGGCCTGCGCCGCCGCATGCACCATGTTCATCCCGGCCATCTGCTCGTGACCGACCTCGGGGTTGAGCCCGACCATGTCGGGGTGTTCCAGGCGGGCGATGAACGCGAGCATGTGGCCCACGGTGGGCAGGAAGATGTCGCCGCGCGGCTCGTTCGGTTTGGGCTCCAGCGCGAACCGGAGGTCGTGGCCCCGGTCCCGGACGTACGCGCACAGGATGTCGATCGCCTCCTTGTAGCGGTCGAGCGCGACCCGCACGTCCTTGCCGGCGTCCGTCTCGGAACCCTCCCGGCCGCCCCAGAACACGTAGGTTCGCGCCCCGAGTTCGGCGGCGAGGTCGAGGTTGCGCATGACCTTGCGCAGCGCGAACCGGCGGATGCCGCGGTCGTTGGCGGTGAACGCGCCGTCCTTGAAGACCGGATGGGCCGTGAGGTTCGTCGTGACCATCGGGACGATCATGCCGGTCGCGTCGAGCGCGGCCCGGAAGGCGGCGATCCGCTTCGCCCGCTCCGCCTCCTCGGCACCGAACGGGATCAGGTCGTCGTCGTGGAACGTGACGCCGTGCGCGCCGAGTTCGGCCAGCCGGTACACCGCCTCGGCCGGCTCCAGCGGGGCGCGGGTGGCGTCCCCGAACGGGTCGCGCGCCTGCCATCCGACCGTCCACAGCCCGAAGCTGAAACGGTCTTCCGGGGTCGGGACGAGGTCGATCATCGCGCCTCCCTGAGCGAATCGAACCGATTCGAATCGAACCGATTCGAATCGGCACCCAATTAGTTAGGACTCTGGACTAAACTCGAAAACGAGCCAACCGCGCACCCGGGCAACTGTCAATAGCCGCCCGCGGGAAGACCGTCCGTCCGCAGGTGAGAGGATCCGCGCCATGAGCACGCCGGACGGCCCCACCGATCTGGCCGGGATGCGCGAACGCAACCTGGCACTGGTGCTGGCCGAGATCGACCGCAGCCAGCCGATCACCCGCGCGCGGCTGGCCGCGCTCACCGGGCTCACGAAGACCACCGTGTCGGCGCGAGTCGCCGCGCTGACCGCGCTCGGGCTGGTGCGTGCCGAGGACCCGGTCCGCGCCGGACGCGGGCGGCCCGGCGCTCCGGTGTCGGTGGCGTCGGGGCCGATCGCCGGGCTCGGCCTGGAGATCAACGTCGGTTACCTGTCCGCGTGCGTCCTCGACCTCACCCGGCGGGTGCGCATCCGCCGCAGCGTCCTTCGCGCCGGCGCCGGTTCCGACCCGGACCGGGACGTCGCGGCCCTCGGCCGGCTCGCCCACGCGGTCACCGGGCTGGCGCGCCGTGCCGGGCTCACCCTCGTCGGGACGACGGTGGCGGTCCCGGGCGTGCTGCACGGCGGGGCGGTGAACGCGCCGAACCTGGGCTGGGACGCACTGCCCGCCGCCGAACTCCTCGCCGAGGCACTGCCGTCCCAACCGCTGCCGGTGACGGTGGACAACGAGGCCAATCTCGCCGCTCTCGGCGAGTTGTGGTTCGGCGCGGGCGCGGGGCTGGGCGACTACGTGTACGTGTCCGGCGAAACCGGCATCGGCGCGGGAATCGTCGTCGCCGGCGCACTGTTCCGCGGTACGCACGGCGCGGCCGGCGAACTCGGCCACGTCGTCGTCGCCCCCGGCGGACCCGCGTGCCGCTGCGGCGGGCGCGGCTGCCTGGAACAGGTCGCCGGGCTGGACGCGGTCCTGCGGGCGGCCGACGTGCCGGACACCGCCCCCGCCGGACCCGACGTCCGGGACTCCGCCGACCTGCTCGGCGCCGGCGCCGCCGAACTCGTGCGCCGCTTGGAGGCGAAGGACCGCCGCGCCCTCGCGGCCGCGAAGCGGGCCGGCGAAGGACTGGGCATCGCCCTGGTCGCCGTCACGAACCTCTTCGACCCCGCGGCCCTCGTCCTCGGCGGCCTTCCCGCCCGCATGGCCCCCTGGCTCACCCCGCACATCACCGCTGCCCTCGAAGCCGGCGGCGGCAGACTCCGCGGCCGCACCCCGACGATATGGCGCTCGGAACTCACGGACGGCGCGGTGCTGGGCGCCGCCGGCGAAGTCGTCGCCCGAGTACTCGCCGCCCCCAGCGCCGTGGCGTAAAACCCGTCAGAGGCGGCCCCGGCCACGTCCCAGGCGACGGCGGCGCTCTCACCGGGCCGGTTCCGCCGGGGACTGGGGGCGCGGGGTTGGTGGGTTGGGCATCGGCGGGGGGCTTGCGGGATGCTTCCCGTGGGCGTCGTAGAGCCAGAACGGGCGTACGGCCAGGGCGCCGACCATGACCAGGACGATGCACAGCATGGCGCTGCCCGACCAGGCGATGCCGAGGGTGGTGGTCGCCGCCATGGCTCCCGCCCGCAGGTCGCCGAGTCGGGGGCCGCCGCTGACGACGACGGTGAACACGCCCTGCATACGTCCGCGCATCTGGTCCGGGGCCCACGTCTGCAGGATCGTCTGCCGGTAGACGGCGCTGACGAGGTCGGCGGCGCCGGCGAGGACGAGGAGGGCGACGGCGAGCCACAGGGCGCGGGTGAAGCCGGCCAGCGTGATGGCGCTCGCCCACGCGACCACCGCGAGGGTGAGCGCGACGCCTTGGCGGCGTATGCGCGCGATCCATCCGCTGCACAGGCCGGCCAGCAGGGATCCGATGGCGACCGCCGAGTACAGGACGCCGATCCCGCCGTGGAAGCGGGTGGCGGCGGCCTCGGGGAACAGGGCGTTCGGCATGGCCAGCACCATGGCCGCGATGTCCACGGCGAACGACATCAGCAGTATCGGACTGCCGCCGATGAAGCGCAGGCCCTCGAACACGGCGCCGATCCCCGTGCCCGTCGCGGCCCCCGCCGGCGGGATCGGCGGAAGTCTCCATGTCGAGTAGAGGGACAGGGTGAACAGGAGGGCGTCGGCGGCGTAGGCGTAGGCGAACCCGTGCGGCAGGGTGAGCAGGACGCCCGCGACCAGCGGTCCCGCGATCTGGCCGATGTTGCCCACCGTGAAACTCAGGGTGTTGGCGGCGGGGATCAACTCGTGCGGCACGATGCGCGGAATGATCGCGCCGCGCGCCGAGGAGGCCGTGGCGAACCCGGCCCCCTGGACGGCGACGAGGCCGAGCAGGAGGAACTCCGAGCGGGCGTGCAGGAGGGTCTGGGCGAGCAGCGCGATGGTCACCGCCCAGGTCACCAGCGACGACCACAGGCACAGCCGGCGGCGATCGACCCGGTCGGCGACGGCGCCGCCGTACAGGCCGAACACCACGATGGGCACGAAGCCGAAGAGTCCGGCGAGGCCCACGTAGAACGACGAGTTCGTGATGGAGTAGATCTGCACCGGGACGGTGACCTCGGTGACCATCGTGCCCACCAGCGAGGCCCCCTGGCCGACCAGCACCCGCCGATAGGCCGGCACGGCGAACGGACGCGTGTCCACCGCCGCGCGACGTATCCGGGCCCCGATGCCCCGGGATGCCTTCGGTGCGGGCGTCGCGGGCGGCTCCGCCCCTGGACGGGGACGATGCCGCCGGCGACGCGAATCCCCCGGTGTCTTGCTCATGGGGTCACGTTGTCATGAGGGCGCAATGGCTCTCTTCCATTAATCTGCCTACTTGTGTCGCAAAACAGCCAACATCCGTCGGCGTGAGCTCGCCGGGTTCCGGCCGGAGCAGGGGCTCGTCCGTCTGGCCGGAAAAGCATTGGACGGGTGGGGCCCACGCCTATACCTTGCACTCGACCGTGACACCGCCCGAGGAGGTGAGACCCATGAACGCTGTAGCGATATGGGTGCTCCCCCTTGCGGTCACGGCCGGCGATTGACGTAGGTATCGCCGGGAGCGCCTCGCCGACAAGGCACTCCCGAAAGGCAATACCCATGCAATCTCCACAAGCCACCCCCGAACTCCGCGCCTCGGCCGCCGGCGGCACCGATCGTGCGCCCCTCGGGTTCGACGTGATCATCGCCGGCTGCGGGCCGACCGGCGCCATGCTGGCCGCCGAACTGCGGCTGCACGACGTGCGGGTGCTCGTTCTGGAAAAGGAAACCGAGCCCGTATCGTTCGTCCGCATCGTCGGTCTGCACATTCGCAGTCTCGAACTGATGGCCATGCGCGGACTGCTGGATCGCCTGCTCGAACGCGGCCGGCGGCGTCCGGCCGGCGGCTTCTTCGCCGCCATCGACAAACCCGCGCCCCGGGGCCTGGATTCCGCGCACGCCTATCTGCTGGGCATCCCGCAGCCGGTCATCGAGCGTCTGCTCGAAGAGCACGCGACCCGACTGGGCGCGCAGGTCCGGCGCGGCTGTGCGGTGGCCGGTTTCGAGCAGGACGACGAGGGTGTGACCGTCGAACTGGCCGATGGCGAACGGCTGCGTTCGCGCTATCTCGTCGGCTGTGACGGCGCCCGCAGCACGGTGCGCAAACGGCTCGGCGTCGGCTTCCCCGGCGAGCCCTCGCGAAACGACACGCTGATGGGCGAGATGCACGTGGGCGCGCCGCAGGAGGAGATCGCCGCCAAGGTGAGCGAAATCAGCCGCACCAACAGGCGATTCCGGCTCCAACCCTTCGGCGAGGGGGTGTACAGCGTCCTGGTCCCGGCCGCGGGCGTCGCCGATCGCACGGAACCGCCCACCCTCGAGGATTTCAGACAACAGCTGCGCACCATCGCCGGAACCGATTTCGGCGTGCACTCCCCGCGCTGGTTGTCCCGCTTCGGCGATGCCACCCGGCTGGCCGAACGTTACCGCGTCGGGCGGGTGTTGCTGGCCGGCGACGCGGCGCACATCCACCCGCCCACCGGCGGGCAGGGCCTCAACCTGGGCGTTCAGGACGCCGTCAACCTCGGCTGGAAACTGGCCGCGCACATCCGCGGCCGGGCACCGGAGACCTTGCTGGACACCTACCACAGCGAACGCCATCCGGTCGCCGCGGACGTACTGGACAACACCCGCGCCCAGACCGAACTGCACTCCACCGACCCGGGCCCGCAGGCCGTACGCAGGCTCCTCACCGAACTGATGGACATCGACGAGGTGAACCGCCGGCTCATCGAGAAGATCACCGCGATCGACATCCGCTACGACTTCGGCGACGGCCCCGATCTCCTGGGCCGCCGCATGCGCGACATCGACGTAAAGGACGGCCGCCTCTACACCCTGCTGCACCACGGCCGCGGCCTACTCCTGGACCGCACCGAACACCTGACCACCGGCGCCTGGTCGGACCGCGTCGACCACGTCGCGGACCCCACCGCGGCACTGGACGCCCCATGCGTCCTCCTGCGCCCCGACGGCCACATCGCCTGGATCGGCGACAACCAACAGGACCTGAACACCCACCTCTCCCGCTGGTTCGGCCACCCCAGCCCCTGATTCCACCCCGACAGCCGAGGCACCATCAGCCGTGGTGCTCCGACGCCGAACTCGACCCGGTCGGCGGCCTCGCCCGCCGACCGGCCGGGTGCGGCGAGTCGTCGGTGGAGGGCTCGCGGGTGGGGAAGTTGTGGGGGTGTGTTCAAGCTCTGGTATATCAGACACGCTTAGACTCGGAATCGCGGCGCAGCACGGGGCTCGCCGGGCGAGGGGACGAGCGTGAGCAACCGGATGGGCTCCCAGCCGGCCAACGGGTGGACGCAGACCGACGAATTCCTCTGGTACACCTGCGACATCGTGGCCGATGTCGTCACCGGCCAGGCGGACCGCCGCCCGCTCGTGGCGAGTACGGCCCGGATCGCGCCGGGGGAGCGCGTACTCGCGACCGGGGTGGGAGAGCAGTTCCGGCTGCGCGCCGTGGGCAACGGCAGTTACCGCAGCACGGGGGTGGCCGCGATCGGCAGGCCCGGGTTCGTGGTGGGCGCGCTTGCCGTGAACGCCCTGGGCAACGCGGCGCGCCGCAAGCGCGCGCAGCAGGACACCGTGCCGCGCTGGGTCAACGACGGCGGCGGCGAACTGACCATCACGCACCTGACCGCGTATCTCGCGCATCCCCGCAACCCGCTGAGTCTCGGCTTCACCGGTCTCGACCAGATCGACCTGCCCGAGCCCGGCGTCTTCGAGGCCCGCTACCACGACATGTACGGCAAGGGGTACATGTGCGTGCGCCTCGCCACCCCGTGGGCGTCCCTGGTGTTCGCGCTGGCGGCCCTCGCGGCGTTTCCGTCCCATCCGCGGCTGCTCGGCGGCACGTGGCTCCCGCCGGGGTTCGAGGAGCGCTGCGCCCACTTCGGCCGACCGGTGCGCCCCGCCCAGCGGTTGGTGCTGGAGCGCTAGCCGGAAGCGCCACGCCGCGACCGCGAAGTGCCATCGCGCGCTCGGGTCAGCGGGTTGTCCATGGGCGGAGTTTGTCCGGGTTGCGGACCGTCCAGATGTGGTGGATGCGCTCGCCCACCACGTGGAAGGCGAATACGGTCACGGCGCGGCCGTTCTGCTGGACCACCAGGCCGGGCAGGCCGTTGACCGTACGCTCCAGCAGCGTGTAGTCGGGTGCGACGGTGGCGAGTTGCAGGTAGGTGTGGGCGATCCGCTCGCCGCCGATGATCGGATCCAGGATGGTGACGGCCTTGCCGCCGCCGTCCGCGACCCAGGTGGCGTTCGGGTCGAGCAGGCCGATCAGCGCGCCGATGTTCTTCGCGTCCCAGGCCGCCTTGAAGTCGCGGACCACCGCGGCGTGGCCGGCGCTCGGGTCCGCGTCGACCCGTGACTCGCGAATCCGCCGCCGAGCCGACGAGGCCAACTGGCGGCAGGCCGCGGGGGTACGCCCGACGATCGTGGCGACCTCCGTGAACGGGTAGCGGAAGATGTCGTGCAGGACGAACGCCACCCGCTCGGCCGGGGTCATCGACTCGAACACGACGAGGAAGGCCATGCTGACCGACTCGTCCAGGGTGATGCGATCGGCCGGATCCATGCCGCCGCCGGCCGCTCCCCCGGTGATCCACTCGGTCGGCTCGGGCAGCGGCTCGGGGAGCCATTCACCCACGTAGGTCTCCCGCCTGGCCCGCGCCGAGCCGAGCAGGGTCAGACACACCCGGCCCGCCACCTTCGTCAGCCAGGCCGCCGGGACCTCGATCTCGTCGCGTTGCGCGTCGGTCATCGCGTACCAGCGGGCGTAGGTCTCCTGGACCACGTCCTCGGCGTCGGCGAGCGATCCGAGCAGCCGATAGGCCAGGTTGATCAGCCGCTGCCGCTCCTCCATGACCGCCTCCACGCCGCTCTCGTACATCGTGTCCCCGTCCGTCGCTCTCATCCGTTCGATCACACCTGTTCGACCGGACAGGCCGCCGAAACGTCAGGTCGGCCGCAGACCGGCCGCGCCGCCTCACATTCCGAGCGACTGCCTGGTCGAAGGGGTGGCGGCGAGTACACCACATCCCGAGTTCGCGGCCCGCCGACCAGACCCCCATGATCCGGAGGAAGCATGAGCACGCCCACCGCCACCCCGACCCCGACCACGACCACGACCACCATCACCGCGGACTTCGCCGAACCCGCGCCCGTGTCGCGCCTCGAACGGGCGGCCGCAGCGCTGCGGGAGAACGGCTTCGCCGTCGAGATCCTGGCCGACGCGGCCGCCGCGCGCAGCCGCGTGGGCGAGCTGATTCCCGAGGGTGCGTCGGTGTTCACCGGGGCCGGCGAGACACTGCGGCTGTCCGGCATCGAGGAGGACCTCAACACCGGCGGCCGCTACGACGCGATCCGACCTCGCGTGCTGACCATGGACCGGGCCACCGAGAGCGACGAGATCCGACGGCTGACCAGCACCCCGGACGTGGTCGTCGGCAGCGTCGCCGCGGTCACCGAAACCGGCTCGCTGGTGGTCGCCTCCGGCAGCGGCAGTCAACTGCCCGCCTACTCCGGCGGCGCCCGCCGGGCGATCTGGATCGTCGGCGCGCAGAAGGTCGTCCCCGACCTGCCGACCGCGATGCACCGCCTCGAGGAGCACGTCCTGCCGCTGGAGGACGAACGCACCCGCAAGGTCTACGGTGCGCCGAGCGCGATCAACCGCCTGCTCGTGTTGCACGCCGAGCCCTATCCCGGTCGGGTCACCGTACTGCTCCTGCGCGAGGCCATCGGGTTCTGATACCGACCCGACCACCCGCAACGAACCCGGGCCCGAGCAGGGCCGACCGGCCGGCCCCATAGCCCGCGAAGCATGGCCGGCCGATCGGTTCGAGGTCGTGCGCCCGCATCTGCGGACGGTGGCGTACGGCATGCTCGGCTCGCGTACGGACGCCGAGGACGCGATCCAGGAGACCTGGCTGCGGGTGTTGCGCAACGAGCACCAGGACGTCCGCGACCTCCGGGCGTGGCCGACCACGGCCGTCGAGCGGATCTGCCTCGACATGCTCCGCGCCCGGCGCCTGCGTCTGCCTGAACCTCCTCGACGGCCGTCGCCCCACCCCGTGATGCCCGGACACCATCCCATCTTGCTTTCGGAGCCCCCATGTCCACCGATACATCCGCATCACCCGATCCGACGAAGGCGAAATCGCCGACAGGGACACCCGCGGCCGCGGCCGACGCCACCGCCGACCGGCGACCATTCGCAGCCGAGGCGCTCAAGGTCGTCGGTGCGATCGACCGATGATCCCGGCGTGAACCACTCCTCGCATACACCCCGTCTCAACCGCTTCCGCAGACCAGCGACGACCCGGTTCCGCTCGGCGATGCCCGGCCGTCGGCGACGGTGGACCGGCATCGTCGTCGCGGCTGCCGCGGCATCGACCCTGGTGACGGGCTCGGCAAGTCCGAGTCCGAACCCGGCCCCGCGGCGACAGGCGACCTCGCTCGTGTCGACCGGCGCCGAGCAGGCGGCGGGCATCAGGCTCGACGGTGATCATCTGACCCTCGCCCAGATGAAGGCCGTACTGCACGGAAACGCCGGCGCGGTGCACCTGGCCCCGACCTCCGCCGCCCGTATGCGCACCGCCCGCGCGGGAGCACTGGCGGCCCTCGAACGCGGGCAGCGTGTATACGGCTGGAACCAGGCACTGGGCCCGCTCAAGGACCACCCCCTCACCGACGACGAACAAGTCGACTTCCAACGCCGGGTCCTGCGCTCGCACGCCGCCGGCATCGGTGAGGAACTCTCCCCCGGTATCGCCCGGTTGGCCCTGGTGTTGCGGGCCAACGCCATGGCCCGCGCCAGGATGGGCGTACGGCCCGAAATGGTCGAGCGCATGCTCGCGCTGGTCAATGCCGGCGTGACCCCGGTGATGCCCTCGATCGGCTCGCTGGGCACGGGAGACCTTCAGCCGATGGCCGCCGCGGGACTCGTACTCACCGGCGACGCGGGCACCGCCCGGTTTCACGAGGGGCCCGCGCGCGACGCCCGCGAGGTGCTTCGACAGGCGGGCCTGCCGCTCGAATTCCCCCTGGAGGCCGGCGAGACCCTGCCGCTGATCAGCGGCAGCGGCGTGCTCACCGCCCGCTATACGGCGTCGGTGGATCGTTCGGAACGGTTCCTGGACCAATTCCGCGGCGCCTTCGGGCTGTTCCTGGAGGCAACCCGAGCCGAGGCGAGTTCCCTGGACGAACGTACGCATGCCGAACGGCGCATCCCCGCCGAGGAGCACGAGGCGGCCAGGCTGCGGGAGTTGACCGACGGCAGCGAATGGATGACCGAACCGGGCCGAGCACGGTTCGGCGAGACGTCCCCGCGGGTCCAGGACGCCGTCTCCGTACGCGCCGCCCCGCACATCGTCGCGACCGTTCGGCAAACCCTGGAGGAGGCCGCAACCATCATCACCCGCGAGGCCAACGCCTCGACCTCCAACCCACTGCTGTTCGAACGCCCGGACCACACCTGGGAGTTCCTGATGGGTGGTAACTGGGACGGCGCGCAGATCGGGCATGCGATCGACACCCTCAATGCCCAGATCACCGATGTCTCCGTGCTCTCCCACGAGTTGTCGGGACGGCTGATCGCGTCCAAGTGGAGCTACGGGCTCCCCGACAACCTGGCCGGTCCGCCGGTCGGGCTCAACTCCGGCATGGTGCAGGTGCAGACCGTCGGCGCGGCGCTGATCCCGGAGATGCAGGCGCGTGCCATGCCCGCCGGAGTCCTGTCGCGACCGGAGAAGTTCGGGCAGGAGGATCACAACACCATGGCGATGGCCTCGGTGCGCAACCTCGACGACAACCTGCACCGCGCCGAGATCGTGCTTGCCGTGCAATTCCTGCTGGCCGCCCAGGGCATCGACCTGGTCCGTCCGGCCATGGGCGAGCTGTCACCGGCCAAGGCCACCGACGAATTGCACCGTCGATTCCGGGAACGGGTACCCGTTCTCGGCGACGACCGCTGGATGACCCCGGACGTGGACGCCGCCGTCGACATGGTCGCCCGCGGGGCCCTTCGCCCCGAGGGCGGCTGACCCATCCGGTCCCGGTGCGGCGGCCTCGGCTCGGGTCGAGGCCGGCGCACCGGCGGGATGCCGTGTCTTCAGGGTTTGCGTGCCAGCAGTCCGTAGCAGCCGATGTCGGCCGGGTCCGGGAATTCGGCGTCGGGTTCGGGGTGCCATCGGGAGACGAGTTCGACGCCCGGTTCGAGCAGTTCCCAGCCCTGCGGCACCAGTGCCTCCACCTCGGCGCGGCTGCGCAGTTGCATCGGGATACCCGATTTGCGGTACACGTTGGCGCCGCCGCCGGTGCCGATCGGGTCGAAGTCGCCGGTCAGGTGCGAGAGCACCAGGTGGCTGCCGGAGGGGAGCCGCTCGGTCAACCGGCGCACGAGGTCCGCCGGTTTCTCGTCGTCCGGGACGAAGTGCAGTATCGCGAGCAGCATGACCGCGAGCGGCCGGTCGAGGTCCAGGGACCGCACGAGTGCGGGGTGGTCGAGGATGGCGTCCGGGTCGCGGACGTCGGCGTCGATGTACGCGGTCTCGCCGTCGGGGTGGCTGCTCAGCAGCGCACGGGCGTGTACGAGGACGATGGGGTCGTTGTCGACGTACACCACTCGGGAGTTCGGCGCGATCCCCTGGGCGGCGTCGTGCGTGTTGCGGCCCTCGACGGGGATGCCGGTGCCGAGATCGAGGAACTGCCGTATCCCGAGCCGGGCGAGGTGTGCGACCGCCCGCAACAGGAACGCCCGGTTCGCCCGCGCGGCGGTACGCGCGTACGGAACGGCGAGCAACGTCTGTTCGGCGGCTTCCCGGTCGGGGGCGAAGTTCGTCTTGCCACCGAGGAAGTAGTCGTAAATGCGCGCCGAGTGCGGCTTGGTGGTGTCGATCCCCGGCGGAGTCCAGTCCGCGATGAGAGCCTCCTGCTCGGGTGAACGCTCGAACCCGGAGTCCATCGAGTCGCCACCTCCGTTTCCAACCGACCACACCGGGACGGCCCCTTGTGCGCGTCCCTTGATCGCATCATGCAAGGGGCATGCTACCCGGCCGTCGCACGCTCGTTCCCCTCGGCGTCGCTTCGCTGCGCGGTTCGGGAGGTTGCGCAACGGGCGATCGGGCGATTCGTACGTCAGTACGATGCTCGGGTGACGAGTGACGTGGCGACCGGCCGGCCGACCCGTGCGCAACCGCCGGAGAAGGATGGGGAGTTCCCCGACACCCCCGACGACACGGGGACCGCACGTCCGGAGCCGCGTGGTTGGGCATGGTCACTGGCTCGGTTCGGGTATCGGGATCGGCCGCCGACGTCGTTGCGTGAGCGGTTGGTGCCGTCGTACACCGACAACAGCGCCTACACCGGCGGCGGCTGGCTGCCGTGCATCCTGGTGACGCTCCTGGCCGGATTCATCCGATTCTGGAACCTCGGCAAGCCCAAATCGGTGATATTCGACGAGACGTACTACGCCAAGGACGCCTGGTCGCTGCTGAAACTCGGCTACGAGGGCACCTGGCCCAAGGAGGCCAACGACCAGATCCTCGCCGGCAACGCCGACAGCCTCCAGACGCAGGGCTCGTACATCGTCCATCCGCCCATCGGGAAATGGACGATCGCGCTCGGCGAACAACTCTTCGGGCTCACCCCGTTCGGGTGGCGCTTCGCCCTCGCCGTCCTGGGCACCCTGTCCGTCCTCATGCTCTGCCGCATCGGCCGCCGCCTCTTCCGCTCCACCCT